>JANLSZ010000157.1:0-16264 GCA_031362685.1 Vicinamibacteria bacterium
GAAACAAGGGATCCTCTCGATCATCTTTCATGGCGGCGACACCCTGGGAGAGAGAAGACGTGACCGTGGGAGATAATCGCCGACCCATGAGTCAGGAGAGGTCCCAACGAGCAGCCATCGCCGCGAGTTTGTTTCTGGCCGCTCTCGCCTATGGAGCCGGGCTGCTGGCCATGGGCTATGCCCAGGGCGCGCTGGTCAGAGCGGTGGAGCTGCGGCTGGTGCTCATCTTTTCGGAGATGGCTCTCGCCTTGCCCGCCGTGGTCGCGGCGGTGTTTCTGGCCCGGCAGATACCGGACCTCTATCGCTTCCGGCCCCTGGTCCATGGAGCCGCCCTCTCGGCCACCGCCCTCGGCCTGGCCTTCTGGGCGCTCAGCCTCGGCCTTTTCGAGGCCCAGTACGTTTTGGTGAAACCCCCGCTCGCCTATCTCGAACAGTTCCAGGGCCTGCACGAAATGCTCAAGCCAAGCGGACCCCTGGGCTGGTTGTCTTCGATTGCCGCCATCGCGGTGGCCCCGGCGGTGTGCGAGGAGATTCTCTTCCGGGGCTTGCTGACTCCGGTCCTGCGCAAGGCCGCGGGGCCGGTTCTGGCCATCGTGGTCTCGGCCGCGCTGTTTGGCGCGATTCACGTGGACACGATGCGCGATGGTTCGAGTGTCTACTATCGCGTGCCGTTCGCGTTCGTGCTGGGCCTGCTGCTCGCAAAGCTCCGGCTCGACACCGGGTCGCTTTGGCCGCCGATGATCGCGCACGCGACCCTCAATGCCACCACGTTCCTCGTTGTGTTGTTCGTCGAGGAGCCGAAAGGCGTTCTGCCTGATCCTCAGCCCCTGGTAGCCCTCGGGATGCTGCTGGTGGGCTCCACCCTGGCCAGAATGCTGATGCGGCAGATCAGGCCGGCGGCGGAGACCGCGTAGGCCGGATCAACGCATCAGCGAGTCGGGGCTTTCTCCGCAGGCCAGGGACACCCGGCGGCCCTCATTCGGCAGCCCCAGGCACTCGAACAGATTTCGAACGCACTGGCCGAGCCGGTCGCCCCGCGCCCGCTCGTCGGCGACGATCGTTTTCACCAATTCGCGCGCCAAGTCGACAATCGGGTCAGCGGAGGCCGCGGCGGTTTCGGGATCGGCGTCCTCGAGCCAGGGTTCGAGTTTGTTCCGAAGGCCGATGACCGCGGCGTTCAGGCCCCTGGCTCCGTCGCCCTCCAGAACCCTGAGTATCTCGAGCTGGCGCTCGATGCGTTCGGCGATGGTGCGCGCGTGGGGCAGGTTGATCCACGCAGCGCGCGCTTGCGGACTCAGATCGTCTTTCTTCATGTCGTGTGGCCAGTAATTTAGTTCGAAACGCGTCCCTATAATCGAACCTGTATGGCCATCCTGAAAGTTGCGCGCATCGGAAATCCGGTGGTGCGCGCCCGGGCAAAAAAAGTCGATCCCGCGGCGATTCGAACGCCCGGTTTTCAACGCTTCCTCGACGACATGGTTGAGACCATGCACGAATACGACGGGGTTGGGGTGGCGGCGCCTCAGGTCCACGTGGGTCTTCGGGTGGCCGTTCTCGAGGTTCCGAAGGGCGATGGCCGCGGAGGACGACGCGGCGTCCCTCTGACCTTCCTGATCAATCCGGTGGTGACCCCGCTTTCCAAGAAGCAGATCAAGGGCGTCGAGGGGTGCCTTTCGGTGCCGGATCTCCGGGGCGTCGTACCGCGCTTTGAGAAAATCCGCCTCGAGGCTTTCGGCCGGGACGGGAAGCCTTACTCACTGACCGCCTCCGGATTCCATGCCCGAGTGATCCAGCACGAATGCGACCATCTGGACGGACATGTGTACCTCGACCGCATGGCCGACATGAAGACCCTCGGCTTTCTGGACGAAACCCAACGCTTCGGAGAGGAGTAGTAAGAACGAGTAACCGTCGCCTTGTTCTTGGGGAGCTTCCGGTATCCTGCCCGTCGATGGACACTCTCGGACCCTATCGGGTGCTCGGAAAGCTGGGCGAGGGGGGTATGGGCGTCGTCTACACCGCGCTCGACGAAGAGGGGACGCGGGTGGCTCTCAAGGTGATCCGCGAGGAGAACCGCGATCCGCTGGCGCGCCGTCGCTTTGAGCGCGAGGCTCGCCTGGCCAGCAGCGTCGACCATCCCGGAGTGTGCCGGATCCTTCACATCGGTGAGGCGGAGGGCGCTCCGTACATCGCAATGGAGTTGCTGGAAGGGGAGTCGCTCGCCGAGCGGATGAAGCGCAGCGTCCTGCCCATGGCCGAGACCGTGAGGATTGGCCTGGACGTGCTGGGGGCGTTGACCGCGATCCACGGCTGTGGCCTGGTGCATCGCGACCTCAAGCCCTCGAACGTCTTCCTCACCGCGAGCGGCCCCAAGCTGCTCGACTTCGGCCTGGCCCGGCCGGTCGCCCTGGCGGAGTCGGCCAGCGGCCAGACCCAGAGCCTGCTCACCCTGGCCGGGGAGATCCTTGGCACGCCCCACTACATGGCGCCGGAACAGATTGCGGGTGGTGGAATAGACGCCCGCACCGACCTTTTTGCGGTCGCCGCCATGCTGTTCGAGATGTTGACGGGCCGCCCCGCGTTCAAGGGACGCACGGTCATGGAGGTGCTGCACGCAACCCTCCACGACCAGCCGCCGGCGCTCGCGGGTTCGCCGGCCGTGGTGACGCTGGATCGTGTGATCCGGCAGGGTCTGGCCAAGCGTGCCGAGGGGCGGCCCGAAAGCGCCGCCGCGATGGCGAGCGATCTCGCGGTCGCCCTGACCCTGGACGACGCGGGCGCGTTGCCCCGGGTGGTGGCGATGACGCGGCTGATGGTGTTGCCGTTCCGCGTGCTGCGACCGGATCCGGAGACCGACTTCCTGGCCTTCAGCCTGCCCGACGCGATCACCTCCTCGCTCTACGGCCTGTCCGCGCTGGTGGTGAGATCGAGCGCCGCCGCTGCGCGTTTCGGGGGCGAGTCGCCCGACTTCCGGCGCATGGCGGCCGAAGCGGACGTCGACGTCGTGGTCACTGGAACCCTGGTCCGGTCCGGCGATCGTCTGCGCGTGGCTACTCAGCTCGTGGAGGCTCCCGCCGGCACCCTTGTGTGGTCGCAAAGCGCGCAGGTCACCTTGACCGACATCTTTGAGCTCGAGGACGACCTGGTGCATCGCATCGTGGAGGCGCTCTCGCTACCACTCACCGCTCGCGAGCACCGGCTGCTCGCCCAGGATGTGCCTGAGAGTGCCAAGGCCTACGAGTTCTACCTGCGTGGCAACCAGCTCGCGCTCGATTCCAGCACCTGGCCGCTGGCGCGCGATCTTTACCTCCAGTGCGTAAGCGCCGCGCCGCGCTATGCCCCCGCCTGGGCCAGGCTTGGGCGCGTTCATCGGCTCCTCGCGAAGTATGCGCCGAGCCAGTCCACGGAGCTTGAACACAAGGCCGAGGCCGCGTTCACCCGTGCGCTCGAGCTGAACCCGGAGCTGGCCCTCGCGCACAGCCTCTACGCGCAGTTCGAGGTCGAATCGGGGCGTCCGAAGGACGCCATGGTGCGTTTGCTTGAACGCGCTCACGCGGCCGGCACCCAGGTGGATTTGTTCGCGGGCCTGGTGCATTCCTGCCGGTACTGCGGCCTGCTCGAGGCGTCGGTGGCCGCCGACGAACAGGCGCGACGCCTCGACCCACAATGCCGCACCAGCGTGAATTTCACCCATCTGGCGATGGGGCAATACGAGCGGGCGATCGCCGCCGACGTCCCGGGCGATCCGTTCGGCACCCGCAACTATGCGCTGGCCACGTTGGGACGGGCTGAAGAGGTGCTGGCGATATGTCGCGAAATGGAACCGACCCTGCAGGGAGCGGCGCGCGAGTTGCTGCTCGCCCAGCGGGCCAGCGTCGAAGGTGATCGCGGGGCAAGCCTTCAGGCCATGAACGTCCTGCTGGCCGCCAGTATGCGCGATCCGGAGGGCATCTACATGGGAGTTCGCTCCCTGGCGTTCCTCGGTCTGCACGAGGACGCGCTCCGGAATTTCGAGCGGGTGGTCGAAGGCGGCTACTTCTGCGTGCCCAACTTCCGGCACGACCCCTGGCTCGCCGGCTTGCGCGCGCAGAAAGGCTTCGGCGCCATCATGGGTCACGCCGAGGCGCTTCACGCCGAAGCCGGCCGCGCCTTCGTGAGTGCGGGCGGGCCGTTGCTTCTGGGTGTGGCCGCCACCTGATCTCACGCCGCCACGGTCCGGGTGGGGGACGGCGGGTCTACGGTTTCGGCGTCTCGACGGGCCGTGCGGGCCTGGTTCGGTTCATCGACAGAGAGACGCCGCCTCCAAAGAAGGTGTCGGCCTTGCGATCGACCTTGTGATTCCCCTGGACGAGGTATTCGAAGTTCGCCTTGTCCCACTGGAGCCCTGCGGTGGCCACGAGTTTCATCCAGTCGCCATGCGCGGTCTCATCGGGAGCCTCGGTTGAGCCCTCGGAGATCGTCACATTCGGATAGCGCTGCATCCAGCCGCCGGGTTGACCTCCGCTGCCCTGAGCCACACCCCCGCCCGCTCCTCCGCCCGGTCCCGCCGCGGCCCGCGCGCCCTTGATGGACTTGTAGGTGAGCACGCCGTCGGTGAAGTCGAGCTTGAAATTCTTCTCGTCGAAGGCGAACGAGTAGCGGGTGTAGCGCTCGTAGGCGCGCTGGTTCATGGCCCAGACCTCGGGGGCGGCCTTCACGTTCGCGGTAATCATCGACAGCAGCTTCATCTGCTCGGTTTTGTGCCTCGGGTACCGCGGGTCGTCCAGCCACGAGAACCCGGGCATCCACCAGCCGCGCATGGTCCAGTAGTCGCGGGTCTCCACGGCGCGTGTCCGCACCCAGGCCGCGTATTCGGAGAACGCCTGCACCCATTCATGAGTGGGGTAGCCATGCGGATTCAGGAAGATGTCGGGAAGCCACGCGCGCCAGAGCTTCGGCCGGACCAGGGTCTCCGGGTACATGGGGTCTGTGTCGTTCTGCGCCGCGGTGACATCGACGCCGAGTGAGCCGAGATAGCCCGCGTGCAGCATCTGATAGGGAGTGATCTTCTGAAGGTCGTACGCCAGCTGCGCGCCATCGGGGTTGGTGAACGGATGCACGACGACATTCACCTTCTTGAGTTTCTCCTTGTACGCGGGATCGGTGAGCAGCAGCTCCGCCATCTTCAGGACATGGCTGGTCGATGAAACTTCGTTCGCGTGCTGACGCGCGGAGTAGATAACCGTGGGCTTGATCGTAGTCTGCTTGGCGGCGGAGAGATGGCTCGCGTCGACCCGGGGCAGAATGTCCATGGCCCAGATGTCTTTGCCGAGGTAGCTCTGGCCCGCGCGGTAGACCGTGACCTCCGGGAAGGTGGACATCCTGGCCAGGAGTTCGGCGCCCTCGGGAGGGGCGATCGGCTCGTCCCACTGAACGAGCGTACCTCCCGCGTACTTGTATCCGGCGGGCAGGAACTTTCGAATGTCGGGCCAGGCTTCCGGAGATCCGTTGGGCTGAAGGGTCGCGACCCGTTCGGTGGCGGCGGCGGCCGCGTGCTCCCAGTGAGCGCCGAGACGGATGACCCCCACGTCGTGATACGCGAGCGCGCTCTGGTAGAGGCCCGCCGCTCTCAGGGTCTGAAGATTGGTCAACGCGGCCGTGACCTGCTCGGCGGAGATCATGGTGCGATCCACTCGATCCTCCGCCGTCTTCTTGATGAGATCGTCGCGTTCGTTCTTCTCCGAATCGACCTTGACCCGGAGGTCGAGACTCGCAAGTCCGGGCCGGCCCGCGATGACCCGGGCGGAGTACGCGGTCGGTCTCTCGGTCGCCACGTCCATGACGTCGAGGTGGGCGGAGCCAAGGCGGCCGTTCTTCTCCTTGTAGTCCACGGAAACGGTGGGCCGGGCCTCGGTGAAGCCGGTGACGCTGTAGGTCAGATGTCCGGGCTTGCCATCCGACTTCGACCGGATGGTGGGGATGATCCGGCCGATGTAGTTGAGCGCAGGTCCTCGCGCGTAGCGGCCCAGCACATCGAAGAAGTGGATAGTATTGAAGTAGATCTCTTCGTGCAGCATCTCGGTGGCGGAGATCTGCTCCTGATCGATGCCGAGCCGGTAATCCGGCTCGGAGAGGGTCAGATCCACCCGCATCTCGCCGAAGAAAGGGGCATCCTCGGGCCTGGGCTTGCCCTTGTGCACGGCCATGACGTGGTCATAGAGGCGGCCCAGGATCTGAGACTGGAAGACATCCCAGAAGCGTTCATAGTCGGTGACGATGCGCTCGTCCGCGACCTTCACCCCGCCCACCGAAGCGTCGATCCAGCCGGTGGTGACGCGGGTCTTCTCGTACTCCGGTATCTTGTCGAACATCGAGCGCAGGACCCATTTCGGCTCGAATGTTTCGTTCAGCAGCGAGCTGCCGTCCCTTGCTTTCACCAAGACCTCGTAGGCGGGCGATCCGATCGGCATCTTCTCGATCACGATCTGCTTGAGATCGAGTTTGAGATCGCGGGCCATGACATCGGCGAAGGGATAGGCCTCGAGCAGCCAGCGGGTGGGGGCGAAGACGGTTTGAGTCTTCCATTCTGCCGGAGGCCCGATCTCCGCGAACTTCAAGGTGATGGTGTCGATCGGCTTTCCGGCCAGCCGGGGCATGACCGAGTCGATCAGCCACGAGTAACCCTGCTTGTAAGCGGAGAGGACGGACACGGAGACTCCAGCGTCCAGAGCGCCCGCTCCCACCAGTTCCGCGCGGATCTGTTTCTCGATGGCGGCCCGGAGGGCGGGCGGCTCGGACAGCCTGGCCTCGATCTTGATCGGAGGAGGGTTCTTCGTCTTCTTCACGTTGGGCAGGACCTTGGTGCGGAAGGTCGTCCAGAACGCGTCCACCTCGGAGGCGATCTCCAGGTCGCCGGTGACCGGACTCCCCGCGACCACGATGGGGTTCGCCTTTTGCACATCGAGGTTCTCGATCACGACCTCGGGCGATCCACCGAGCCTCGTTCCCACTCGGCTGCGCACCACCGTGTCGAGACCGGGCTCCGCTTTCTCGACGAACACCTTGACCCGGGCGCTCTCGATGTCCTTGCCCGAGAGCGAGGCCATCAGGCGATCGAGCTTGTAGAGCGCGGTCGCGGCCTGACCTTCGGGTGAGCGGGCCTGGACGAACTTGCGGGCGTCTTCCTCGATGTCGTCCACCGTGGTTCGATCCTTGCCGCGCGCCGAGATGTGCGGGAACGTCTCCGCGAGTTGGGCCACCGCGCGGGCCACCCCCGCGGCATCGCCTCCGGCGACCACGATCGCCGGCTTACCCTGACCAGGCAGGCCGCCGAAGGCGTTCTTCACTACCTGGATGAGGCCCTCGCCGGGCGCCAGGCTCGGCAACTCGAGCTTCTTGTCGCGAATCAGCCGCTCCACCACCGGATGCTTCCCACCAATCAGGATCAGCATGGGGAGTGCTTCCGGGCGTTCCTTGTCGGTGTCGGCTTCGGGCGCAGGAGAGGGCGCTCCTTCGGCCACCCGGGGCGGCGTCGTCGCGTCGATGGAGTCCGCGGTGACCACGAGGGGGACGGAGATGCCGGTAGATTCGAGTCCGATGCGTGCGGCCAGATCGATCACTCCTTCGGCGCCTTCACCGAAGGCGCTGATCATGACTTCCGTTCGATCCGGGATGAGATTGTTGTCGGAGTCGCCCAGACCGCCGTCGATGGAGTAGAACGTGGAAAGGTCGAGCCCTTCCTTGGCCCCGCTCGCGCGCCGGGCGATGGGCTGCGGCTTCTCTGGTTTGGCCGCGCCCTTGATCTCCACCGTCGCCTTGGCCGCCCCGGCGGTGAGGAGAACGCGGAGGGCCAGGACCCCGCGGTAGCTAAGCGCCAGGGGAGTGGGAGCATTGGGGAGACGTGCGGCGATTCCGCTCAGTGCCGTTCGGGCCTTGATCAGGTCGGCGGGCGTCGCCACTTTCACGGCCGCGACCACCCGGCTCGTCGATTGTCGGCTCACCACCACCTCATTGATAGTCAGTTCCGAGACCGAAACCCCGGAGGGCTTGAGTGCCCCCCTGAGGTCGGCGGCGATCTTGTCCAGGGTCGCGCCCTTCACGTCCCATGCATACGGAAGGCGAGCGGCCACGTATTCGGCGCCGGCCATGATTCCGGCGTCGGTCTTTCCGCTGACTAGCAACGAGGCGGACTCGTCCGGGGTGAAGCGTACGAGACCCTCGTCATCGGCGAGCGCGGCTGCCGCTGGCCCGACCGCGGTGGCGAAGGAGATCGCGATACCTGGCCCGGCGTCCCGCTTGACCGGAATATCCATGGCCGTGGTCTCGAGTCCGACCCGCGCGGCGATGTTGGCGGCCGCGACAATCTGGCCGGCGGTGGGCGAGGGGGGAAGGACGAACCGGACGCTGGCAAAGTCGGCGAAGGAGTCGCCGTTTCTGTCCTGCACCACCGATCCGACTTTGAAGAACGTGGACAGGTCGGAGATCGCGGCGGGCTCGGCGCCATGGCTTTGCCGGGTCAAGGCGGCCAGAGCCAGGGCCACGCTGAGAGGCCAGGCGTTCGAAAAACGGTGATTCACTGAGACATCCTCCAGGAGGGGAAGGCCGAAAAACGATCGCGGACGGGGCGGCCACCAGGGCCGCCGCGGCTAGAAGTTGTAACGGAGCGCGAGTTCGATCTGCCGGGATGGCGCGTTGATGTTCGGCAGCAGCGTATTGAGCTGACCGAAGGCCGCCGATTGCAGGTTGTTTACGGGTATGTTGTAGTTCGTTCGGTTCAACACGTTGAAGAGCTGAGCCACCATTTCGATCTTGTGCTGCCTTGCTCCCGAGGTGAAAGTGAACGTCTTCGAAAGCCGCGCGTCGATGTTTTTGTAGGTCGGGCAGGGGATGGTCGAGACCGCGGCAAGATTGCGGGCGGCGCGGAAAGTGTTGACCGCCTGCAGGTCAAGCCCGCGGCAGCCGGTGCCCAGGGCTACGCCCGCGGGCAGGTCGCCGGTGTAGCCGTCGGTGTTCAAATCCGCCGACGTGGTTGGCGAGAATGACAGGCTGGACCTGAAATCGCCGATGGCCGAGACCTGAAAGCCCTTGGGCAGTTTCACCACCCCGCTCACCACCACCCGATGGCGTCGATCGGCGGCGCCGTACCGCACGACCTTGGTGAAGCCATAGGTGTCGGCCACCGCGCTGGAGAAGCCGTCGTCCTTCGCCTCCGAGAACGTGTAGGAGGCCAGGGCCTGGTAGTTGTGGCTCATCCGCTTTTCGATCTTCAACAACACCGCCTTGTAGGTATTGTCGAGACTGGACTGCGCGTTGGTCACCCGCGCGAACTGCGGATAGGGCTTTACCCGGCTCGTCTGATCGGGAAGGTTCAGATCCACGGTCTCACGGTCCGCCTTCCGGATGGCCATGGTTCCGTCGAGGGTGAGCGCGAGGTCCCGGGTCAGGGTGCGGCTCACCCCGAGGTTGAACTGATGCGCGTAGGGGCTCTCGAAGTTGTTGGCGTTGACATTGATGTTCGGGGCTGCGGTGGACTGGAAGCTTTCACGCGTGCGCCCGCCGAGGGGATCGGGGAAGGTGGGTCGCGAGATGACGATGGCCTTGCTCTGCGGCCAGGTGATCTCGCCGCCGTTGAGGAGGGTGCGAACGTTGTCGTAGAAGAGACCGTAGCCCCCGCGAATGCTCATCTTGCCGTCGTTCTTCGGGTCCCAGGCGAAGCCTATGCGCGGGCCCCAGTTGTTCGAGTCGCCGCGCTGGTCGGCGCCCTGGTGGAACGGGATGGGAAGGGGATAGGCGCCGTCACGGCCGAGCTTGGATTGAACGCGGGAGAGGAGGTCCGCGATGTCCTCGTTGTACGAGCCGAACTGGCGGTCGTACCGGAGGCCGAGGTTCAGGGTGAGCCCCGAGGCGGGCGACCAGTCATCCTGGATGAACAGGCCCAGAACCTTGATCGGCGTTTCACCATACGTCGGGAGCGAGTTCGTGTACTGGGTGGGGAAGGTCGTGGGGTCGGCGGCGTTGTAGGGGACGTCGCGCGGGAAGGTCCAGGCCCCAAGAGGGGAGCCCATGCTGTCGAATCGGAAATTAACAATGGAGCCATCCGCTCCCATCTTCATCGCGTGCTTGCCCTTGACGTAGGAGAACTCATCGCGCACTTCAAATCGTTTCTCGGGGCCCATCTGGCTGTTGCCGCAGCCGCCGAGCTGGATGGAGGGGTAGTTGAAGACGGGGGTGCACAAAGACAGCCGGTCCTGGCCGAAGTCGCCCGGTTCCCAGTCGCCGTTCGAGTTGGGCGGCGCCACCTTGAACTTGGCGAAGGCGTACTGGACCCGGAAGTCGTTGATCGACTTCTGATTCACAACCCAGGTGTGGCCGGCGACCGCCGAACTGCGCGGCACCGCGAAGTCGAAACTGGCGGTCGGATGGGTGCGTCCGCCGGTGGTGATGATGGGGCGATACTCGTCTTCCGCGGCCCAGCGGAAGAATGCGGTCTGGCCTGCGGCCAGCTGGTGATCGATGCGCCCGAGGTAAGTCCAGCGCTTCTGCTTCGACTCATAGGTTCCGTCGTACTGAGGCCAGATGCCGAGAGAGTTCACGGTCAGGAACTGGCTCTCTTTCGTTCCTTCATAGGTGAAGAAGAAATGAGTCTTGTCCTTGACGATGGGGCCGCCGATCGAGCCTCCGTACTGATAGCGCTTGTAGGGCGGTTTGGTGACTTCGAAGGTCGCTTTCTCGGTGAGGGAGTCGTCGCGGAAGAACGTAAAGGCGCTGCCATGGAATTCGTTGGCGCCGGACTTGGAGACCACCGAAACCAGACCGCCGGTGGCGAGGCCGTACTCCGCTTTGTAGTTCGAGGTCGACACTTTGAACTCGCGGATCGCCTCCATGGCGAAGTTCTGACGGGGCTCGCCCATCTGCGCCCAGGTGTTGTTGACCCCGTCCACGATGAAGGCATTCGAGTATTCACGCGCCCCCCCGCCTACGTTGACGTTGCCGCGATAGAAGAAGCCGCGGATGTTGTCCTGGCTGGTGCCGGGGGTGAGCATGGCCAGGTCGATCCAGCGGCGGGACGCGACGGGCAGGCTCTGAATCTGCTCGTTGGACACGCTGGTGGAAACCGTCGAGATGCTGGTATCGACGAGGGGAGTCTCGGCGGTGACCTCCACCGTCTCGGACATCGACGCCGGACGCAGGGTGAACGGGATGGTGGCGGTCTGGTCGATCACCAGCAGAATCTCCCGGGCTTCATTCCTGAAGCCGGAGAGCTGGGTCGACACCGAATAGAGCCCGGGGGGCAAGGCGACCAGGCGGTAGGCGCCGGTCCCGTCGGACACCGCGGTTCGGACCAGACCGCTTTCCTTGTTCCTCGCCGTGACCGTGACGCCGGGCATGGTCCCGCCGGTTTCGTCCTTCAACGCGCCAATGATCTGAGCGTTCTGTGCGAACGCGCTGGACCCGAGACCGAGCAGGACGGCAGCACTGGCGAATCTGAGTAAACGATTCATGGAACACTCCTCCGAAAGGGTTGAGAAAATCGAGCCGCCCAAGCTTCTTGAGGAAGAACGTACTCCCGCAGGGCATTCACCGTCAAGGGGCGAAGACCTCCGGCTCCGCAGCCCGCTTCCATCTAAAGTCTGTGCTCATGAACCCGGAAGAATTCAGGGCCTTTGGCCATCGACTCATCGACTGGATCGCCGACTACCGCGCGACCACGGCGTCGCGCCCGGTCATGTCCCCGGTGGAGCCTGGCTCGGTGCGCGCCCAACTCCCCAAGACTCCCCCCGCGTCGCCGGAGTCGATGGATGCGGTCCTCCGCGATGTCGAGAAGATCATTGTCCCGGGGTTGTCGCACTGGCAGCATCCGCGCTTCTTCGGTTACTTCCCATCCAACGGCGAACTGTCCTCGGTCCTCGGCGACTACCTGAGCACGGGATTGGGCGTCCTTGGCCTGTCCTGGCAATCGAGCCCCGCGCTCACCGAGGTCGAGGAGGTGACCACGGACTGGCTTCGTCAGATGGTGGGCCTTTCGGACAAGTGGAGCGGCGTCATTCAGGACACCGCGTCCACCAGCACCCTGGTGGCCCTTGTCTGCGCGCGGGAGCGGGCGTCCTCATACTCGCTGATGCGTGGCGGCCTGCAAACTCTCGAAGCGCCTTTAGTGGTCTACGTGTCCGCGCACTCCCACAGTTCGGTCGACAAGGCGGCTCTATTGGCCGGGTTCGGGCGCGACCACGTGCGCGCGGTTCCCACGGCTACGGCCTTCGCGATGCGTCCCGATGCTCTGGCCGAAGCGATCCGTGAGGACATCGCGAAAGGGCGCAAGCCCTGCGCGGTTGTTGCCACTACCGGGACGACCACCACCACCGCGATTGACCCGATCGGAGCCATCGCGGAGATCGCGCGCGAGCATGGAGTCTGGCTGCACGTCGATGCCGCCATGGCTGGTTCGGCCATGATCCTTCCCGAGTGTCGACACCTGTGGCAGGGGATCGAAGGCGCCGACTCGCTGGTCCTCAATCCTCACAAGTGGCTGGGGGTCGCTTTCGATTGTTCGGTCTACTACGTGCGCGATGCCGAACACCTGGTCCGGGTGATGAGCACAAATCCGAGCTATCTGCGCAGCGCGGTGGATGAGAAGGTCAAGAATCTGCGCGATTGGGGGATTCCCCTCGGGCGGAGATTCCGCGCGCTCAAGCTGTGGTTCCTGATCCGCGAACAGGGAGTCAGCGGCCTTCAGGCCCGGCTTCGGCGCGACATCGCCAACGCCCAGTGGCTCAAGGCCGCGGTTGAATCGACGCCCGGCTGGCGGGTGCTGGCTCCAGTCCCGCTCCAGACGGTTTGCCTGCGTCACGAGCCCCCCGGGCTTGAAGGCGACGCGCTGGATCGGCACACCCTGGCCTGGGCCGATGCTTTGAATCGATCGGGCGAGGCCTATCTCACCCCTGCGACTCTTGACGGCCGATGGATGGTGCGGGTGAGCATCGGCGCCCTGTTGACCGAACGCCAACACGTCGAGGCCTTGTGGGAGACCCTGCGTCGGACAGTCGCCCTCGTTCAGGAAGGACGCGCGGACAGGTGAAGCAATCGATAGCGCATGTCGCTCTGGTGGTTCGCGAGTACGACGAGGCCATCGACTTCTACGTCAAAAAGCTCAACTTCACTTTGGTGGAAGACACCTACCAGAAGGAACAGGACAAGCGCTGGGTGATCGTCGCGCCGCCCGGCTCCACCGGCGCCACCCTCCTCCTCGCCCGGGCCGCCAAGCCCGAACAAGCGGGGTTCGTGGGCAATCAGAGCGGCGGGCGGGTGTTCCTCTTCCTGCGCACCGATGACTTCTGGCGCGACTACAACCGGATGGTTTCGGCGGGAATCAAGTTCGTCCGGGAGCCCAAGACCGAGCCCTACGGAATCGTGGCCGTCTTCGAGGACCTCTACGGGAACCTCTGGGATCTGGTGGAACTGAAGGCTTAGGCGGCGGAAACGCCGGCGCGGTTTCCCCACCACCAGACCACGGGAATCATGATCACCATGGACGCCGCGATGGCGGTGACGCTGGGTGGGGGCGGACCGAAGACGTTCCCGGCATACATCACGCCCAGCGTGGCGACGAGGATCCAGAAACCGCGGGACATCTTGCGGTTGTGCGCGTAGAAGGCTACGGCGCCCGCGAACATCAAGGCCTCCACGGTAACGGTGAGCGGGACCGAGTTCCACATGCCCAGGCCCACCTTCGCGTCACCCCAGGGGGTGAGCGGCATGTCCGGCCGATGGGTGATGAAGTCGAGAAGCCAATGGCTGAGGGCGAGAAGGGCCAGGAGCCCGGCCGCGCGACCCGGGCGACCGGCCGCTCGGTAGACGAACGCGAACAGCGCGCCCGCCACCGCCACCATCAGAAGGCTGTGAGACCACGGATACGAGTCGAAACGCAGAGGCGTCATGGCGGTATCGCCCGGAACGATGGCCACGGTCTCCGCGCCGGTGAGAAGCAGATACGGCCAGAGCGCGTCCGGGAGTTGCGAAGCGACGAACGCGGTTCCCAGAGGCAGCCGTTTCTCAACCCGGCTGGCCACAAGGCCTAAGGCGAAATGTCCGATGAACATCGCTGATGTTTAGCTCACGGCCGCGAGTCTTACGGCTGGGGTTTCTTCCTCAACGCTTCCGGCGACCGGTCGCGGTCGAGGGGAATGAGCTTGAGCGTCCATTGCACCGGCATCGACGCGGGGGCGTAGCAGACCGTGTCGCTGCAGACCTGGTAGTCGAGCGTGCCCGTAAGGTCGATCTGAGTGAGAGGTGGAGCGCCTCGCGGCGGTCCGACCACGGTTACGTCCTGAAGGACTCTGAACTGGCCTTCCAGCACCGGCACGGTTTCCTGGAGGGGCTCGAAAGTGTAGGGGCGTGACTCCGGGTATCGAACTTCGTGGGCGGTCACCAGCGGGTTGTCCGCGAGGCGGAAACTGAGCGGCTTGTAGCCCTTCACTCCGGGAGCGTAGGCGTGCATGTGCGCCGCCATCTTGAAGTCGAGCACGAGGGTGACTCGTTGACCCGGCGCGCCCTCGGCGTTGCTCACCGATGTTTTGAGAGCGAACTGGTCGCTATGGGTCTCGCTGAGCGAAGCGCCCGCCGCCTCGCCCGAAAGGGTCAGCAGGCTCGCCGCGGTCTGTCGTTCCTGATACGTCTTCTCGAAGACCTTGCTTCGGATGACGCCTTTGGCATCGGTGATGAACGTGCCCGGGAAGGGGATGCCGTGGAACTGATGGCCGACCGGGTAGTCGATTTCGTTGATGATTCCGTACGCCCGAATCACTTTCGATTCAGGATCGGAAAGAAGAGGGAACGAGATCTTCTTCCGGGTCGCGAATTCCTTGAGAATCTCGGGGGAGTCGTAGCTCAACGCCGCCACCCCGAGGCCGCGCTTCTCGAAGTTCGCCATCTGGCTCTCCAGCTCGACGAGCTGGACTTTGCAGAAGGGTCACCAGTCGGCGGAGCGAAAGAAGACGAAGACGAGGCCGTTGGGTCCCTTGAGGGAAGCGAAGTTCCGTGCCTGGCCCGCCTGATCCGTGGCTTCGAAGGTTGGGAGCGCCTGACCCACCTTTGGTCCGAGGTCCATCGGGTCGGGCCGCTCGGCCCCCGGGGCCTGGGCTTGAGAGGCGATGAGAAACATGGAAGCGAGAAGCATGGGGTTGAGATCTCCGTCGGACGGTGATGAGGATTGGGTCCGCGAGGATACAGGCCGCGGCGCGTTCCCCCGGTTGCGGCCGGCTGATATCGTCGCCGGCCCATGCCCTCCCCGATCACCTTCGACGACATCCTCGCCGCTCGTGATCGGCTGCGGCCCTACCTCGAGCCTTCGCCTCTGCGGTCCTATGCGCTTCTCGATGCCCTGGTGGGACACGGGGTCAAGGTGCTGGTCAAGCACGAGAACCTGCAGCCCACCGGCGCCTTCAAGGTTCGCAACGGACTCAACGCAGTGCTGGCCCTGGACGACGCCTCGCGCGGTCGGGGTGTGGTCGCGGCGAGCACGGGAAATCATGGGCAGGGCCTGGCGTTCGCAGGCCGGAAGACGGGCACTCCGGTGACGATCTGCGTGCCGCTCGGGAACAATCCCGACAAGAATGCGGCCATCCGCGGCTTCGGAGCGACCCTGGTGGAAGAAGGGGAGGACTACGCGGCTGCGGTCGCGGTGGCCGATCGGATCCAGCGGGCGGAGGGCCTCACCCTTCTCCACAGCACCGACAACGCGTCCGTGATCGCAGGGGCGGGAACCATCGGCCTCGAAATTCTGGAAGAGGCTGCTGAGGTCGATACTCTGGTGGTGGCCATCGGCGGCGGTTCGCAGGCGGTGGGCGCGATCACCGCGGCGGGTGGTCTCGGCCGGTCGCTGACCGTTTTCGGGGCTCAGGCTTCGGGCGCCTCGGCCGCTCGTGATTCATGGCACGCGAGGAGGCGCCTCACCACGGAACGCGCGAACACCTTCGCCGACGGCGTCGCCACCCGCATGACCTACGACTTCACCTTCGAAGCACTGCTCTGGGGTCTGGCTGACTTCGCTACCGTGACCGACGCGGAGATCGCCGACGCCATGCGCGTGGCCCTGCGCACCACGCACACTCTCGTCGAGCCTGCCGGAGCGGTGGGGCTGGCCGCGCTTCGGAAGTTGGCCCCGGCTCTGGCCGGCCGGTGCGTGGCCATCATCTTCTCGGGCGCCAACGTCGACGAAGCCACCTTGAAGCGGGTTATGGATCGCGAGATCTAGCCTCCCGGCCCGATCACGCGGAGGGCGCCCGGGGTC
>JANLSZ010000165.1:0-6441 GCA_031362685.1 Vicinamibacteria bacterium
TCCAAAGCGAAACATCCGCGCCGCACTGATCACATCTTCCTGAGCGCGACCAACTCAGGGTTACATTATTGATGGCGCGATGGTTCGATCTTCTTTTCGGGATGCGAGATATACAATACGGCTCGGTTGCCCGGGAACGCCCGAGAGAAAAGCTTCCCGGAAATCCCGCCTGCCCTGAATCGATCGTGTTGAGTCACCGACTGGCTATTGCCACCATAGGACTGGCGGCATCGACCCTGTTGCTCTTCAATACCGCAGCGCGGCGTGCGACCATCGACTTTCAAAAGTCCTCGGGGGCGCGACGTCTGTGGGACGACCTCGCGGTGGCCGTGACTCTCCATCTCGACCAGCGTTTTCCGATCGAGCGGTCAGAGCAGAACGGCCTTCTGTCGCCCGACGAAGCCCGCGACACTTACATGACCCTGATACCAAGGCGGGCCAGCACCGGCGGGATCGCACCGTGGGAATTCTGGAAGACCATCCCCGACAAGGCTCTTCTGCGTCAACGCGCTCCGCTTTCCATCCCGCGCGGACTCAACGACCAAGGTCGCAGTCTCGTCTTGGCCGGCGCATTTCGATTCCTGGGCGGCGTTTCCCCGTTTGCCATCCTGTGGCTCGGGGCCCTCTTCGCCATACCGGTTCTGCTGTGCACGGTGTCCTCCTTCGCCAGGGCCGGCCGGCCCGTGGCCGCCGCGGCGTTCGTTCTGCTTGTCGCCTCCTCGCCGTTTCTGGTCGAGTCCTTGTCTTTGCCCCGGTCGCCCGTGGGCTTCTACCTTGTCGGCGCGCTCCTGCTTGTGCCGCTTGCCGCGCTGGCGACGCTGGGGCCGCCCCCATCAAGATCGCGCTTTCTTCTGTGGACTTTCCTGGCGGGCGTGGTCTTCGCCATCGTCGCCCTTTGCCGGAGCGGCTGCCTGTTCCTGCTTCCCGGCTATGCCCTGTGCTTCTGGTTTGCGAGCCGCTCCCCCGCCCCCGCCGCCGCGGCCGCGATGTCCCGAGGCCCCTCACCCTCGAACCGGCTCGCGTTCTCGGTCGTGGCGCTGGTCCTACTGCTGTTTCCCTACCTGCTCCTCCCAAGATCCCAGCACCATGATGCCTGGCAGCCGATCTGGGAAGGGCTGGGCGACTTCGATCGCACCAAAGGACACAGCTGGAGCGACGCTGTGGCGTTACGCGTCGTCCAGGCGAGCGGCGGTCAGGACATCTGGACCCCCGAGGCCGAAGTCGTCCTTCAGCGGCTGGTCATCGATCACGTGCGCGGGGATCCTTTGTGGTTCGGCGAGATTCTGATGAAAAGGCTCGTGGCGACGGTTACCCAGAGCAAGCTTCGCCCGTGGGCTTGGCGGGATGGCCGCTCGATGAGTCCAGCCGAGACATACAACGAGGGGGCCATGGACAAGTACTACCGCTATACGACCACCGTCGACTTTCTCGGTTTCGGCGCCTCGAGCGTCGAGGTGCCCATCTCGCTTGCGTGGGCGTCTTTGCTTGTGGTTCTGGGCCTGCGAGGGTTCGCCTCACGCCTGCCCGACGATGTGCGCCTTCGCATCGGTGGCGCGGCCCGAATGTTACTGGTGCTTGCGGCCGCGACCCTGCCGCTCCCGATCTTGATCACCACCGCGGGCGGGCAGGAGACCCAGGCCTTCGCGCTCGTGTACATGCTTGGTGCGGCGTTCCTAGTGGAAGAGCTTTTCCGCTTGACCAGGCACGTCCGTTGGCATCGTCAGTTGACGCCGCTGCCCCCTCAAGGCGAATGCGCAGGGCGGTAACGGCCGCGAGATTTCCCCCACCGTCCCCGGCGACCGCGATTCGCGCCGGGTCGACGTTGAGGGCGGATGCTCTCGCCATCTTCGGAGACGAAGATCCGACCGCGGAAAAAGCCGGGCAGGAGGCGGAGTTTTCGACCGCGAGGCGCCCGAGATTGTCGGCCTGGCGAACCTGAGCGTCGGGGGCGGCGGAATGGTCTGCCCGGCCAGTTGCGGGCGAAAGCCCGAGCCCGTAAGGTCCCGGTGATGCTCTGCGGCCACCGGTTCCTTCCTGCGGCGTTTCTTGTGTCGCTGGCCGGCCTCGGCTTTGGTTGCGGCGGGCCCAAGGGAGGCGGTGAGATTCATGCCCGGCGCGTGGTGCTGCAGCGCGAAGTGGAGGGGCTTCGTGAGCTCGTCTCTCGCCTCGAGCGGGGCGAACCGGCGTTGCCCAACAATGACGTCCTGGTGTCCATCGACGAACGGCTGGTAAAGACGCTTCTGGAGGCCCAGTTACCGTTTCAAGTCGATGTCGACAAGTACCACCTTCGCCTTGATCGGGCCGAGCTGACCTTCAGGGGCAGCCCGCTCGTGACCCTGGAAGGCGAGATCGCCCTACGCGACAAGCCGGGAATGGCCGGTGAGGTGCGGGTGCTCGGCGCCTTCGCTCAGATCGCGATCGACAAGAAGGGCGCGCTGACCACTTCGGTCGAGGTGGACCACGTCGACATCAGGAAGCTGGCCGGACTCGAAGGGTTCCTGGGTTCCGAAAACCTGAACGATGTGGCCAGGACGATAAGGGAAAGGATTCAAGGCCAGATACCAGGAATCGCGATCCCGGTTCAGGTGCAGCAGGCCATCGACATTCCCGCTCTGACCAGCGGCCCGGTTCGCCTGCAGGCGGCCACCATGCCTCTGGATATCGGAGTGTCACAGGTCCTTGCCTCCACGGGAAGCCTATGGGTGGCGATTCGGGTCAAGCCTGGTGTGTTCATCAAGGTGGCGCCTTTGGGGCGGCGATGACGCGTCGCCTTCTTTTCGGGGCGCTCCTCGCGGCCCTCACCCTCTCCGCCTGCAACTCCCGAAAGGCGTTGGACCTCGACGCCGAGCGTCGAGACCTGACCCTCCTTGAGAAAGAGCGCGACACCCTGCGCACGCGTCTCGATGAACTGATGCCCAGGGACAAGCGCCTGAAGGGCATGCCCAAATCGGCAGTGCGGATCGGTTTGCCCACCGGCCTCACCCGCACCCTGATCGAGCGCGTCCTCTCCGGCGTGGTCGACCAGGTTGAGATCCAGCTCATGGGAATACGCATCCACAAGTCGGGCACGGTGAAGAAGATGGTGACGCTGGGAAACTACGAACTGGACGTGGAGCTCGAAGAGGTCCGGGCCAGCCTGGCCGCCGGCGCCCCCACGCTCAAGTTTGGCGGCAACCGGGTCTCGATCGCGTTGCCGGTAAGGGTCGCCAAAGGGACGGGCCGGACGAATCTTGCTTTCAAATGGGATGGCCGCAACGTGGGCGGCATGGTCTGCGGGGACATGGACATCAACCGGAAACTCACGGGCGAGGTGCGGCCCGATACCTATCCCATCTCGGGAACCCTGCTCTTCGAACGCACGGCCGCCCAGATGCTCGTCCGGCCCCGTTTCCCCAGGCTAGTCCTGAAGATCCAGCCCGTGCCGACCGCGGAGAGCTGGGCTCAGGTCGAGGCCATGGTCGCGGAGAAGACGGGGATGTGTGGGTTCGTCCTGAAGAAAGTGGACATCCTCCAGGTCGTGAAGGACCTCCTGTCCAAAGGCTTCGATGTCAGTCTTCCCACCGAGAAAATCAAGCCGGTCGCCGTTCCGGTGGGCATCGCGCCTTCGCTCGTCATCCATGGGCAGAGGGTGAACCTGGCCGCCAGGGTGGAAGCCCTTGCCATCACCGAGCACATGATCTGGCTGGGCGCCGACATCACGCTCATGGATGCCCCCAACAAGAAGGACTGACGGATCGCAATATTGCAAATCAAACATTTGATGTTGGATTTGCAATGATGAGAGAAGTCCATAGAGACCGTTTTCTGGACCTCCTGAGCCGAAAGCTGCTCGCATTTCCGGCGGTGGTGCTTCTCGGCCCCTGCCAGTCCGGAAAATCGAGCCTCGCGACTGCCGTCCCCGCCCGCGGCGCCCGACACGCTTTCGATCTCGAGCGCCCGTCCGAGCTCGCGCGGCTTCGACTGGCCCCGGAGGAGGACCTCGGAGCCCTTCAGACGGCTCCCGGACTCATCATCATCGATGAAATCCAGCGCGAGCCTTCCCTGTTTCCCCTTCTGAGGCCTCTTCTCGACGCATCTTCGAGGCGCGCTCGCTACCTGGGCTTCCATCCGCGGGACTCCGGCCCTGCTTCGACGAGGCTGCACGGGGCAGGCCTTGTGCAGGGAACATTATGTTTACCGATCATTATGTTTGACGTACATCGAGCGAGGCGGCGGAGCGAAAGAACGTGCTCCGTCAGCTTGAAGCAAGTGGGCGCGCTGTTTCCTTCGCGCACGCCCCCCCACCGTCCGCTTCGACGTACTCGACGCCAGTGTTCTGGTTGTCTGATTCGGCCCCGACCTAGGTCAGCGCTACGGTCTATTCGCCATGACTTGACAGAGTTGTTGTTTATTGTATCTTAATGGTGAGAAATGACACAATCTATTCAACGAACGACCCTGATGGAAGCCATCCGGGTGCGAATGAGGGAGTCGCCGGTAGTGGCGCTGCTCGGTGCGCGGCAGGTGGGGAAGACGACCCTGGCCGAGCAGGTGGCGGCGGAGTGGGATGGCCCGAAGGTGGTATTCGATCTGGAGAAATCGGCCACCCGCGAGGCGCTTTTGGCGACGCCAGAAAAACTCCTCAGCGAGCAGGAGGGTTTGGTCATCGTGGATGAAATCCAGCGGATGCCCGCGCTGTTCGCGCTGCTGCGCCCGCTATGCGATGACCGGAATCGCAAGGCCGTGTATCTGCTGCTGGGCAGTGCGTCATGGAATCTGGTGAAGGGCGTTTCGGAAACGCTGGCGGGGCGGATTCAGTTTGTCGATGTGGCCGGGTTCTCGCTGGCCGAAGCGGGGCCGGACCGGCAGGACGAGCTCTGGCTGCGCGGCGGATTTCCCCGTGCCTTTCTCGCCGGATCGGGCGATGCCTGGGCACGCTGGATGGAGAGCTTCACCCGAACGTTCCTCGAGCGGGACATTCCGAGCCTCGGATCCCACGTGTCGCCGACCGCGCTGGGACGGTTCTGGCGAATGCTGGCGCATTGCCACGGGCAGACGTGGAATGCGGCCGAGCTGGCGAGGTCGATGGATGTGAGCGTCACGGCGGTGAACCACTATCGAGATTTGCTGGCCGGAACCTTCATGGCTCGAGTGCTGCCGCCGTGGTTTGAGAACATTGGCAAGCGCCTGGTGAAATCACCCAAAGTCTATCTGCGGGACAGCGGGGTGTTACACCACCTGCTGGGCATCGATGGGATGCTGGAACTGCGCACCCATCCACGCTACGGTGCGAGCTTTGAGGGCTTCGCTCTGGAGCAGGCGCTCATCATGCACGGCGAGCGGGACGCGTACTTCTACGGCACCCAGCGCGGGGCGGAACTGGATCTGCTGCTGCTGCGGCGCGGTCGGCGCTGGGGATTTGAATTCAAGTGCAGCGACGCGCCCACGACGACAAAATCGATGCACATCGCGCTCCAGGATCTCAAGCTGGAGCACCTCTTTGTGGTCTATCCGGGAACCCTGCGCTATTCCATGACGGAGAAAATAACTGCCCTGCCGCTGCGGGAGATCGGCGCCATCGCACTGAAGGCCCAATAACCGGAGCACACGCGCCGGCCTTTCGACTCAGGAGTTGTCCGGCTCAGTACGAAGCCTCACGTTGGTGTCGCACAGCCAGAATCACCGCCGTCTTCCCGCTGAACCGGTACAGGGTGATAAAGCCGCTATCGCCGAAGTCGATGAGCCATTCCCGATACGCGGGCTCCATCTCTTCCGCAAGGCGGCCAATGCCGGGCTGACGAGCGATGACCTTGACTCCCTCGCGGATCGATTTCACCGCGCGCTTGGCCGGGTCGATGTTCTTCTCGGCCAGGAAGCGGTAAGGACGCTGCACATCGCGCAGCGCCTGGGGCGACCAAGTCAGACGTGGCATTCAGGCGGCTCAGCATCCTTGCCCGCCTCCAGCTTCGCAAGCCAGGCATCGGCCTCTGCCATCGAGACGTGCAGCCCGGCGGCCTGGTACTCGTTCAAGGCGTTGATCGCGTCCTGACGGAATGCCTCGCGCTTTTCCTCGCGCTCGACGTACTGGTGGATGGCCTCGCGCATGAGCGGGTCAGGCCGGGGCCTCAGGAGCCCCAGGGCTCAGGCGCCGACTCGGGCCGGGATGCAGACGGTCACTTTCAAGTCCCCGAGTCTCTTTTGGTAGGCCGGATCGGCCGATGGCGTCACCAGGTAATTGCGACCCTTGGGATAGGAGCTTCGGAAGACCTTGAGAGCCCCGCGCGGCATTCGCAATTTTATTCCCTGCCCTAGTCAAGGAGTCCAGTGTTTTCTCATCAGTCGGCCTGATCTGAAGTGAGTCCGCTCCCCGTGAGCGCCAAAGTCCCTTTGGGCAAAGACGGAGCGGGGCCGGGTGTTGAGGTGGGTCGCTGGCGTCGGGGCGTTGGGCGCGAGTCGCCGCAG
>JANLSZ010000173.1:0-2428 GCA_031362685.1 Vicinamibacteria bacterium
GGAGAAGAGCTGGTCCTCGTTCGACACCGCGCCGTCGGTCAGGAAGATCACCTGCCGGAGAGCGCTTTTCTCTTCCGTGGCACCCGGACGCGAAGCCAGGGCGGCCAGAAGCGCAGGCAGCATCTCGGTGCCCCCCTCCGCCCTCAACGACGAAGCGTAGCGCCTCGCGCGCTGCCGATTCTCCGCCGTGGCCGGAACCGGGCTCGGGAACAGACTCGAGGTGACGGAGTTGAACTGGATAAGGTTGAACGCGTCGGCCTCGTCGAGTCGCTGGATGGCGAGTTCGAGGGCCCGCCTGGCCTGCTTCATCGACACCCCTTCCATAGAGCCTGAGGTGTCGATCACGAACGTCACTTCACGGGGGATGCGAACCGAGCGAGCCGCGCCTCCGGTCGGAGGGAAGAGAGTGACGAGGGCGTACGTCCCGTCCGGACCCTTTTCGGTGGTGATGCTGCTTTGCGGCATTACCCCGGGGGTGGGCTTCCATGAAATCTCGAAGTCGCGATCGGTGGGAACGACCTCGTCGCGAAGGCGCGCGTGGAAGGCGTGGCCCGACACCGGCTCCACGGTGATGGGATGGGTGCCGCTCGTCAAAGACGCCACTTCGAAGCCGGCGTTGAGATTGAGTTCGATCGAGACCGGGTTGCGGTGCACTCCGGGCGGCAGGACGGGCGACTGCAGGAGTGGGTCCTCGTCATCCAGCTGCCCGAAGTCTCGCCCGTCGCGCGGGCCCTCGGTCTCGGCCTCGCCGTCACCCCCGAGGGTCCGCCGCGGATCTTCTTCCCCTCTGGCGAGAGCGAGCGCCGGCTTTCCTCTGGTCAGAAGCGCCAGCGAAGACTCGATCCCCGGCAGGTAACGCGGTGTGGTGGTCAGTGGAAACCTCAAGCCCACGCGGCCCTCGGTCAGCTCCAGCGTCTGCTGGTACTCGATCTCCACTTCCAGTTCCTCGAACGGGCCGAGATTGGCAACGCGGCTGGTAAAGAGGTTCGGACGCTGCTGCTCGACGAGGGTCGCCCGCTTCCCGGAAACCGCGGCCTGCTGAAATTCCCGCCTCGCCTGTTCTTTCTCGCGGATCTCGCCTTCGATCAGGCGATCCCCCACGCGCATTCTCATGTGGTCGACGGCCGAGGACTCAGGCAGCGGGAATACATAAACGCCCTCGATCCAGGCGTCGAGCGGATTGCGGAAGCGCTGGACCACGGTGGCCCGTGCGATCACGCCGGTCACGTCGAACCGGACCCGGGTATCGACGCTGGGGGCCGCTTCAAAAGCGGCCTCCGACCCGTGGCGATAGAGGAACTCGCCCGCGGTGGCGGCGCTCGAGGTGCCGGCCCGGCCGGGCTCCTGCTCCGCGCCGGTGGCGAGGGCGGCGAGACCAAGGAAGATAAGGGTCATGGCCAGGAAGAGACGTGCTGTGGCCTTCAAGAACTCGCGCGTCTCGCTGGAAGTGGGTCCGGCCCAGGCCAGCCGGACCAGGACCTGTTGGGTGAGGAAGTGCCGTCGTCCGTAAGTCATATCGCTTCTCCGATCAGGACCGAGGGAGCGTCCCGCGTGATTGCGGGAGGCCCTTTGGCCGTCGAAGAGGATTTGAGCGAACCAAAGAGGCGTGGTTCGGCCGCGCTGATGGCGATGGCGTGGAACATTGTGGCAAAAAAATGGCAGGCCCGCTCTTGTCCCGGCGCCCATCGGAAAGGGGGCAACACGCTGGACGACGTCGGTCCGGAGAAGGAGTTCGTCTATCAGCAGTATCGGAAGCAAGGAACTTCGCGCGGGGCGAGGCTGCCGCAGTGCACGGTGGGGGAGATCGTGCCGTTGGCGTACGACCCCGGCGATCCTGGACGCACGGTATCGGTTGCCGGGCGCGGGTACGAACGCGCTCGAAACCTACTCGTCCTCGGCGGAGGACTTCTCTGGCTCGGCCGGTGGCTCAGGAAGAAGGCTCTGGAGAGAGCGAGCCGCTGAGTGCGGGGCCTCGCCAAGGCCCTCCGAATCATGTCGGGTTACTCGCCCTCGTCCTGCGCCGGTGCGCGTTGCTCACTCGAAGGCGCGAGGCGGGTGGCGAACACGGGCACCTTGAACGTCCCGTTGTATGCGACACCTTCGCCCGAAACCGCGACCACGCTGAGGGTCCACCGGCACCTTGGGGCGTTGTACTCCGCGAGTTCGGGAATCTGGAAGGCCACGGGGATGCGATAGACGCCGTCCCGGGCCCTGGCTGAAGTCGGCGGGAGCCTGGCCTCGGCCTGCCAGACGATGCGTGAGTGCTTGCCTTGCTCTTCCAGGCAGACCAGGGATAGGTGGAACTCCGTCGGCGTCTCCGGCAGCGGGGCCTCGATCTCGGCCTTGAACCAGCCCCCGATCACCCCGGGGAACGTCCTCAGGTGACAGACCATCTCGAACGGCTGGCGAGGGCTCGTCCAGGAGTTCA
>JANLSZ010000307.1:0-7336 GCA_031362685.1 Vicinamibacteria bacterium
CCCGCATGAAGTGCGGTATCTCTTCATAGGGAAGTCGGGCGCGGTGCTCCTCGGTTACCCGTGAAGGCCAGGGTCCCCTGACGCGCAGTCGCGTAGCCTCCGGTCTGAGGCGCGCGCCCGAAACGCAGCACTACCGGCTCGAGACCGGGACGCGGGCTCGGCAAGTCGGGGAAGTCATCAGGGCCCGTCCCCCGAATTCTGCCACGGCGTTCATGACCCTGAGGTCGTCGGTTGCGACCACGACCTCGTCCACGGTTGAAGCCTGCTTTGTGCGCTCGTAGACGTGGCGGACCATCGGCCAGCCGTGAATGAGGGAGAGAGGTTTCCCCGGGAGCCTCGTGGAGGCAAACCGCGCCGGGATGATCGCTGCAACTCTCAACTGAGCGAACCTTAACCTCTTGAGGCGGGGGGCCGCAATTCGCAGCACGGAGTCCCCTGCTTAGCCCCCCGCGCCCCCGTTCGCTCCGGCGGGAGTAAATCCCGCCTGCGCTCGGCCGCGCGAGAGTCGACGGGGTGCGTTGGTCTAGCAGCCCGTGGTGAAAGTCCGCCGTTGCACCGAGACGAGCGATGCGCCCGGCTGGCAAGGCGCCGAGGAGCCCCAATATCGGGAATATTGGGGCGACGAGCAACGCAGTCCAGGCGGGATGCAGCGTTCGTCGAATGCAGGCCGACTTTCACCACGGGCTGCTAGCCGACCAGTCGGATGTGCCGATCCGTGGCGCCCTTCACGGCCTTGATGGGCAGCCTTCGGTCGAAGGTAGCGAGCCTGCCGTCGTTCCTTACCGCGAGGGCCAGGAGCCGCGCATCCGTGATCTGGCGATGTCCCTCGAGGAACTGGGGGCGCAGAATGCTCTCGTCCAGCAGCGAAACCGCGTCTGGCCAGAACTCATGGCGATCGGCTGCGCACAACCGTCGCAGATGCGCGGCCGCCTCGGCCGGGGTGGCGTCGACCGTGGGATAGGTGGGGTTTGAGATGACCCTTACGAATCCGTCGATGGTCAAAGGGGTGGTGGCCCAGGGCTTCTTCCTCTGATCCTCGAAGAAGGCGTGAGCGTCCGCGTGCGAAGGATGGCCCGGATCGAACAGAGCGATAAGGACGTTGACATCCAGCAGAGTCGCGCTCATTCTGCGTCCCGGAGGCGATTGACCAGATCGAGGCTCGGCTTTTTCCCGCCCGCCTTCACCTTGAACAACGGTACCCCGTTCTTCACCCGGGGCTCATCCTTGGGGACAAGGGCCAGGCGGACGAGGTCGGAGAGCACCCGCCCGAGGGTCGTCCTTCGCTGCTCGGCCAGCCGCTTTCCGACAAGGATCAAGTCGTCGTCGAGTTCCAGGGTGGTTCTCATGAATCAAGCATCACGCATCAGATGCGTGATGTCAAGGCCAAAGCCGACGAGACGGGACGGACCTCGCAAGGCCCGGGTCGCTTCTATGCTTCGGGCCATGGATGAGCAGGCGGTGCGCGATCTGGTGGCGATGGGTAAGTTTCTCGCGTCGCTCGATGGGATCGGCGTGAAGGCCGGCAAAGGTGGCGAGGGCGCGGGGCCCCCGGCCCGGCCCTCTCCGGCGGAACGCATCGTTCTTGCTCCGGCCCGCCTTGCCCTCTCGGACCATCAGAACGGCCTCGAGGTTCGTCCCGCTCAGGCGAAGTCGGCGCCCCCGGCGGTCTCGGTCCATCCCTCTGCTCTTCCGGTTGCCCCCCTTCGCCCGAACCGAGACCGCGCGGCAACTGAGCTGGCACTCGGCGCGATCCGCGACGATATTGGAGACTGCAAGCGCTGCCAGCTTTGCGAAGGCCGCACGAAGATTGTCTTTGGCCAGGGAAATGCGGTGGCGGATCTGATGTTCGTGGGTGAAGCGCCGGGCGCCGATGAAGACGTTCAGGGCCTGGCTTTCGTGGGACGGGCCGGACAGTTGCTCACCGACATGGTGGAGAAGGGCATGAAGATCAAGCGGTCCGACGTCTTCATCGCCAACGTCATCAAGTGCCGGCCGCCCGGTAATCGACCGCCGGAAAACGTCGAAGTGTCGACTTGCCAGCCGTTCCTTGAAGCCCAGATCAAGGCGATTCAGCCCCGGGTGATCGTGGCTCTCGGCGCCGTGGCGGGGAAGTTCATGGCCAAGACGGGCGATCCCATCTCGAAGTTTCGCGGTCGCTTCGCCTCCTGGGACGGCATTCCCGTGATGCCGACGTATCACCCCGCGTACCTGCTGCGAAACCCTTCGGCGAAGAAGACGGTATGGGCCGATCTGAAACTTGTGATGGATGTCCTGGGTCTGCGCTCCGAATAGGTCCACCAGTCTTTCGCCATGCAGCAGAAATCGCTCCTCGGCCTGATGAGGCCATCCGCCGCGGTGGAGCGATTTGTCGATGTCGCCCTTCCCCTGCCGCTGATGCAGCCGATGACGTATCGCGTGCCCGCGGGCTGGACCGACGTTCCGCGCGGCTCGCGGGTCGAGGCGCCCTTCGGCAAGCGCCGGGTGATGGGCGTGGTGGTGAATGTGGATGCCAAGGCCAAAGAAGGAGTGGCGATCAAGAACCTCACCGCGATCTTCGACGAAGAGCCCCTGGTAACCGACCGGTTGCTCGAACTTGCGTTATGGGTCGCCGACTACTACATCGGTCCCATCGGCCAGGCCACGCGCCTCGTGGCCCCGCCCGGCGGTGTGCGGGCGTCGAAGCGGGTAGTCCGCCTGAAGGACGCGGGGTCGCCTCCGAGCCTCGTGGCCGCCGCCACCGATCCGGTTCTTCAGACCCTTCGCGATGCCGGTGGTCAGATGTCGGTCGCGGCCCTGGCCGCCCGCCTCGACCGGGACATCACATCGCGGCTCCTCAAACTCGATCAGATGGGTTTGATCGAATTCGAGGTGGAACTGTCTACTACCGACTTCCAGCGGGTTCAGGTGGCGGTGGCCGCGGCCGGGCTCGAGGCCGCCAAACTGAGCGGCCGGGCCCTCGAAGTCGCGGCCAGGTTGAAGGAGAGCGGCGGCTCTTCGGCAGTTCGAGACCTGGTCGGCGATGTCGGCTCGAGGCGTCAAGCCTTGAAGTCTCTCGAGAAGAAGGGTCTCGTAACCATCGGCCTTGAGGTCGCGGAACGCCGCCCCGACCCCAACTCTGAGAGGGCGCTTCGTCCCACGCCTCTTGAGGAGCGCATCCTCACCCCTGAGCAGTCCGAAGCTGATACCAGGGTCGCGGTGGCGGTCGGCGCATCGGAGTTCGCGCCCATCCTCCTCGAAGGCGTCACCGGCAGCGGCAAGACGGAGATCTACCTGCGCGCCGTTCAAAAGGCGCTGGAACTGGGCAAGACGGCGTTGCTGTTGGTCCCTGAGATCGGCCTCACCTCAACTCTGGTGCGGGCCGCGCGCGAACGCTTTGGCGACGCGGTGAGCGTTCTTCACAGCGATATGGCCGAAGGCGTCCGGCACGATGAGTGGTGGCGGGCGCGGCGCGGGGAGGCGCGGGTAGTGGTGGGCGCCCGGTCCGCGGTGTTCGCACCCCTTCCAAACCTGGGTCTCATCGTGGTCGACGAAGAGCACGACTCGGCCTACAAGCAGGAAGACGCGCCGCGCTATCACGGTCGAGACGTCGCGGTCTACCGAGCGAGGCTCGAGAAGGCGGTGATCCTCCTCGGTTCGGCGACGCCTTCGATGGAATCGCGCCTCAACGCCATCAAGGGCCGATACGCGTGGCTGCGTCTACGCTCTCGGGTGGGCCCCATGGGCCTCGCCCGGGTTCACATCATCGATCGCAAGAAGCAGAAGGTTCCCACCGCCATCCTGACTCCTCCGCTCATCGAAGCCATAGCCGAACGCCTCGAGAGAAAAGAACAGACCGTACTGCTGCTGAATCGGCGCGGATACGCGACCAGTCTGGTGTGCCGCGAGTGCGGGGCCGCCGCCCAATGTCCACATTGCTCCGTGGCTCTCGTTCTTCACCGGCGGGGCGAGCAGGCGCAATGCCACTATTGCGGCCTGATGAAAGCGACGCCGAGCCGTTGTTCGACCTGCCGAGGCGACTATCTCCGGCTCCAGGGCTATGGCACCCAACGCGTGGCCGAGGTCCTGGCCGCCGCTTTCCCCGGGTCCCGGATCGATCGAATCGATCGGGACATCTCAGGCCGTCGCGGCGCGGTCGAGAACGTTCTGCACAAGTTCGAGAAGCATGAGATCGACATCCTGGTGGGTACCCAGATGATCGCCAAAGGCCACGACTTCCCGAAGGTCACCCTGGTTGGCGTGATCGACGCGGACGTGGGCCTTGGTCTTCCCGATTTCAGATCCGCCGAGCGCACTTTCGCTCTTCTCACCCAGGTGGCGGGGCGAGCGGGCCGGGCGGATCTTCCCGGGGAGGTTCTGCTTCAAACCCACAATCCAAAGCACTACGCGATCGAATTCGCCCAGAACCAGGACTACGACGCGTTCTTCGATCGCGAAATGGAGTTCCGACGGACGATGGGCTATCCGCCGCATGACGCGATGGTCAACATCCTTTTCCGAGGCAAGGTCGAAGACGAAGTTGCGAAGAATGCGCGCAACATTGCCCGGCGTTTGAAGGCGACTCTCCACGCGGGAGTTCTCGGCCCCTCGCCCTCGCCGCTCTCGAAGGTCCGGGACGAGTTCCGGTATCAGGTGGTGGTGAGAGGGAAGCGGGGCGTCATCCGCGAGACCGTCCACGAGGCCCTCGTCGCGGAATTCGGCGGTCTGAGGTTCCCGGGCGTCGCCGTTGATGTCGATCCGATGAGCCTGATGTAGGGACGGCTCTGGGGATGGCCCGTGCGGCCTGGGGACTACCCGGGCTGGGCGGGGCAGCCCCTACGTTGTCGGCTTCAGCGCTTCGGGTGCGGTGACCACGACCTCGGTCGACTCGATCTCTTTCCCGGGCTTGAAGCGGATGCTGCGCCCGGGTGGAATGGGGACTTCCTGGCCGGTTCTCGGGTTCCGTCCGATGCCGCGCTTCCTCGGCCGGATGATGAAGACCCCGAAGCCGCGGATCTCAATGCGCTGAGAACGGAGCAACGCCTCCTTGAACGATTCGATGACCGCTTCGGTCGCCATCTCGGCGCGTACGCGGGTGAGATCGGCCGCTAGCGCAACCTGATCAATGAGATTGGCCTTGATGAGGCTCATCAGGCATCTTTCTGCGGATGAAGGGTCGGGAGGCCAGAAGGTTCGGCGGGTCGCATAGGCTGATGCAATTAGGATAGACCATGTGAAGCCTGAATCCACAACCGAGACGGGCGCTTTACCTCTGGTTGCGGTTGTGGGTCGGCCCAATGTTGGTAAGTCCACTCTTTTCAACCGCCTCACCGGGAGGAGGCAGGCCATTGTCGATTCGAAGCCTGGCTCCACCCGGGATCGGGCCTATGGCCGCGTCGAATGGCAGCGGAAGGAGTTCTCCATTGTCGACACCGGCGGGCTCTCACCCGGAGCCGACGAGCACTTTCTCACCCTGAGCAAGGCCCAGGCCGACGTGGCTATCGGTCAGGCCTCCCTGGTCATTCTCCTGGTGGACGCGCAGTCGGGTCTGCTTCCCGACGATCAGGCGCTGGCCCGAAAAGTCCGCGCCTCGGGAAAACCGGTGGTTCTCGTCATCAACAAGGCGGAAGCGAGCCGGCGCGAAACCAACGAGTTCGCCCGCTTGGGTTTTGGCGAGCCGTTCCCCATCTCGGCCGAGCACAACGAGGGCATTGGCGATCTCCTCGATCTGGTCTGCAAACTGGTGAAAGCGCCGGAGATCAAGGACACGGATGACAGCGTCCGCCCCGTCCGGGTGGCCCTCGTCGGCCGCACCAACGTCGGAAAGTCGTCGATGCTCAACCGATTGGTGGGCGAGGAACGGTCGATCGTCTCGCCAGTTTCCGGAACGACGCGAGACGCGGTCGATTCGGAGGTTTCCTGGCAGGGAAAGCCGTACCTCTTCGTCGACACCGCCGGCATCCGGAAGGTCCGGCTGTTGGAAGACGGCGCCGACCACGTGGCCGTAGTGCAGGCCAAGCGGGCCATCGACCGTGCGGAGGTCTGCGTCCTGCTGGTGTCGGCGGAGGATGGGATGCGCGAGATGGATGCGACCATCGCCGGCCTGGTCCAGGAATCGGGCCGCGCAGTCGTGGTGGCGGTGAACAAGTGGGACCTGGCCAAGACCCTCAACAAGACGCCCGCGCAGATGCGGGAAGAGTTCTCGTATCGCATCAAGTTTCTCGAGTACGCGCCGGTGGTTCTGGTTTCCGCGAAGACCGGAATGGGGCGCAAGGACCTTTTCACCGCCATCGACCGGGCCAGAGTCGAGTGGTCAAGGCGAGTGCCTACCGGGCCGTTGAACCGGTGCCTCCAGGACGCGGTGGCGCGGAATCCGATTCGGTTCAAGAAGGGCGCCGAGGGCGTCAACCTCCTCTATGCCGCCCAGATCCGGATCGATCCACCCACATTCACCCTCTCGGTCAACCGGGAAGGCGAGCTGCATTTCTCGTCTGAACGTTTCCTGATCAACTGCCTCCGCAAGGAATTTGGGTTCGACGGGTCCCCGATAAGAATCTGGCTGAGGGTGAGGCGCTCGCGGTCGGGACCCCAGTCTTTCAAGATGCGCAAGGCGATCCCTCGTCCGAGGACTGACGGTAAACCTAACAGTGGAAAGGAGATGGCTCCAGACAGTTCAAGTGAGTTGGAGTCTCCTAAAACTCGCATTGACAAGAGGAGAGTCCGGCGTTCATAATCTCGTTTAATTGCACCGGCCTAAAGCGCTGATGTAATGAATTTTCTCAGCACTTTCACCTCCGTTCGCCCCGCTTGCCCCCAGGTTAGGGAGTCTTCGTTTGACCAAGGCCGACATCGCCCGCGCCGTGTACGAACGCCACGGCGGCCTGTCCAGTCGTGAAGCCGCGCGCCTTGTCGACACGTTCTTTCAGCTTCTACGCGAGCGCCTGCTGCGGGGCGAAAAGGTCCAGATCACGGGTTTCGGGACGTTTCTGGTGAAGACCCGCCGCGAGCGTCGCGGACGCAACCCCAAAACCGGCGACATCATCGCCATCAAGTCGCGGAAGTCGATCTTCTTCAGGTCCTCCCCGCAGGTCGAAGCCGCCGCAGTTTTGTCGGAAGCCACCGTGTGATGTTGAGGCCAGCCTGAGGTCCAATGGCCGAACGCAAGATCCCGAACAAGCTGTTCTTCAAGATCGGCGAAGTCTGCGAACTCACCGACATCCAGCCCTACGTCCTGCGCTATTGGGAGACTGAGTTTCCGACCCTGGCCCCGGCCAAGAACAGTTCGGGCCAAAGGATCTATCGGCGTCGCGATATCGAAACCGTCATCCGCATCAAGGAACTTCTCTACGGCGAAGGCTTC
>JANLSZ010000186.1:0-2079 GCA_031362685.1 Vicinamibacteria bacterium
ACCAACAACCGCGTCGTGCAGGCCGTCTTTCTCTCGCCCGAAGTGTACGGCTGCCTTCTCGTGGCGCTGCGGGGCGTGGCGGTTAAACGGGCGGCCGACCTCCAGGACCTGCGTCGAAGCTTCGACGCCCGCCTCGCCGCGCTCAACGAGCCGAGTGCCAGTGAGTGCTTGCGCCGGGTCCTTCGTGAACCGATGGAATTGGGAGACGTCCGCGCGGGTGAATCGTATTGACGGCTCGCCCGGTCATCTACGTTCTCGCGGGAGTGAACGGCGCCGGTAAAAGTTCCATCGGCGGCCAGTTGCTGAAACAGGCCGGCGCCGCGTGGTTCAATCCGGATTCTTTTGCGAGAGAACTCGTTCACCGAGGCTGGCCTCAGGGCGCCGCGAATGGAGCCGCTTGGCAGGAAGGCCTGCGCCGGCTCGATAGCGCTGTGTCCGCGGCCGGGAATTTTGCTTTTGAAACCACACTGGGTGGCCGAACCATAGCCGCCCGGCTCAAGTTGGCGTCTTTGTCGCACGACGTCTTGGTCTGGTTCTGCGGCCTCGAGTCCCCTGAGCTTCATCTCGAGCGCGTGCGTGCTCGCGTGGCGGCAGGCGGGCACGATATCCCTGAGGAAAAGATCCGAGAGCGGTATGTCTCTTCGATGGGCAATCTCATTGCTCTCTTGCCTCATCTCGCTCATCTGCAGGTCTACGACAACAGTCCGTCCGTGCCGAGAGGCAGCCGACTTGTGAAGCCGACCCTCGTGCTCAACCTGACGCGCGGGAAGATCGCCTGGCCCGTCGAAACCTTGGACCTGAGTCGGACGCCCGCATGGGCGAAGCCGCTTCTCGAGTCCGCTCTACGCCTTTGAATCTAGACTGTTTGGATTCATGGCTTTCTCACCCGGCACAAGACTAGTGTCCTGTACCCCCAGGACACCCATCAGCCTCCAAGGCGCCCGCGACCGCTTCAATCGGGAGGCGCAAGTCCTCGCTTCCCTGAATCACCCCAACATCGCACACGTTCATGGTTTCGAGGCCGCGACGCTCCCGGATGGCTCGACCGTCAACATCTTGGCGATGGAGCTGGTCGAAGGTGAGGACCTCTCGGAGCGGCTGAGGCGCGGCGCAATTCCGGTCGACGAGGCCCTCGTCATCGCGAAGCAGATCGCCCCGGGTCGCCGGCTTCGAGGCTACGATGGCTCGGGTCCGCCGTCCATCCTCGATGCGCTCTCGATGTCCGTTTGCGCGAAGTCAAAGCCCTTATACAACAGCGGGAGGCCGCGCACCTTGGCCAGGGCGTAGCTGAATACATCCCCGTTTCGGCAGACCGTGATCATCCCATTCCATCGGGTCGAAAGCGTCCTTGCGATCGGGAATCCGGTCAAGCTGCGCGAGCAGCGCCGCCATGCGGCCGGGCTTATGGGCGTTTACCGCGGTTTCCTTGAGCAGGCGATCCACGGCCCGTTCGACGACTGCGGTCTTGCTCAAGCCCGTCGCCTTGGCCAAGCGTTCGACCTTACCGACCACGACAGGATTCGCAATCTGGAGTGCCATTGCTGTTCTCTATGTATAACTCAACATCATCAATATACATCCACTGGGCGGCAGTTCGCCGCCCCCAAACCCGTTAAGCACCCCGCGCTGTTCACCTCACATTGACCATCTTCGGGGGCAGGCCTAAGATCCGCCGCAGATGTAGGGACACTTCGCCCTCATGCCCAAGGAGGCACCATGCGTCGATATCTTCGCGCACTTTCACTGGCCTGTATGGCCCTCGCGCTCAGCGCCACAGCCCGAGCCCAGGAAATCACGGCCACGATCGCCGGCACCGTCACGGACCAGTCGGGCGCCCCACTGCCCGGAGTTGCCGTCGTAGCGAGAAACGTCGAGAAGGGGGTCACCACCGAGGCAGTCACTTCGGGCACCGGACGCTACACCCTCCCGTATCTCACCAATGGCGGGTACGAGATCACGTTCACGATGGCCGGGTTCAAAACCTACGTGGCGAGGAACATCAGCCTTCACGTCAACGACCGCCTCGAGGTTGGCGCCTCGCTCGGAGTGCAGGGCGTCACGGAGTCGGTGGAGGTGACG
>JANLSZ010000320.1:0-4198 GCA_031362685.1 Vicinamibacteria bacterium
CGAACATCCGGACGGTTTCATCGACAAAGCGATGAACGTCCGCTTCGATCGAGACGTCGGTTTCGACGGCCAGCGCTTTCTGGCCCGTCGCCTCGATCTCCTTCACCAGGGACTCGAGCCGGTCCTTCCGCCTGGCCGCCAGCGCGACCAGACAGCCTTCACGAGAGAAGGCCCGTGCGGCGGCCAGACCAATCCCCGCGGAAGCACCGGTGATGGCGACCACACTTCCGGGAAGATTCATCAGCCGCGTCTCTTCAAAGCGGTTCCACGTCAATCCGGTTCCACGTAGGCGTCGGCTTCGATCTCCACCAGCATCCCGGCATCTACCAGGGCTTTCACTTCGACCATGGTGGAGGCGGGTCGGATGTCGCCGAACACCTCGCCGTGGGCTCTGCCGATCGCTTCGAATCCGGAGATGTCGGTCACGAACATCCGCGTCCTCACCACCTGAGACATCGTAGCGCCGGCCTGGCCGAGGGCGATCTCGATCTTCCGGAGGATGAACGCGGTCTGAGCATAAGGGTCCCCGAGTCCGATCAGTGTCCCGGAAGCATCGACGGCGGTAGTGCCCGAAACATGGATGTGAGGCCCAACCCGAACCGCACGGGAGTAGCCGACCACCGGCTCCCACTTCGTGCCTGAAGAGATGTTGGTCCGGGCCATCACAACGCGTCGACCAGGGCCTTGGTCATGTCCGCGGTGGTGGCCGATCCACCGAGGTCGGGGGTTCGCACCTTCCCTTCGGACGTTACTTTCTCGATGGCGCGCACGATTCGCGCCGCCGCTTGGGGCTCTCCAAGATGGTCGAGCATCATGGCGCCCGCCCAAACCGCTCCAATGGGGTTTGCGATGCCGCGGCCCGCGATATCGGGAGCCGAGCCGTGAATGGGCTCGAACATCGAAGGGCTCAGGCGGGTGGGGTTGAGGTTTCCCGAAGGGGCAACCCCCAAAGATCCGGAGATGGCGGCGCCCAGGTCGGTCAGGATGTCGCCAAAGAGATTGCTCGCCACCATTACATCGAGGGTGTCGGGATGCATCACCATTCTTGCGGCCAGAGCGTCCACGTGGTAACGACGGAGGGTGACATCGGGGAACCGGCCCGCGACCTCCTCGACCACCTCATCCCACAAAACCATCGAGTGTTTCAGGGCATTCGACTTCGTGGCGGATGCGACGAGCTTCTTCGGCCGGGTGCGGGCCAGCTCGAAAGCGAAACGAACCACCCTTTCGATGCCGGCCCGGGTGAAGGTGGCGACTTCGGTTGCGAGCTCTCCTGCACGTCCCCGGTGGACAAAACCGCCGACCCCGGAGTATTCGCCTTCGGTGTTCTCTCGTACGCAGACCATGTCGATGTCGGCGGAAGTCCGTCCGGCCAGGGGCGACTTCAGGCCGGGAAGAAGCCGCATGGGCCGGAGGTTCACGTATTGGTCGAAGGTCTGCCGGATGGGCAGAATCAGTTCCCAGACGCTGACGTGGTCGGGCACCGTCTTGGAGCCGACGGCGCCGAAGTAGATCGCCTCGAAGCCGCGCAGAGACTCGATGCCGCCCTCCTTCACCATGCGGCCGTGTTGGAGGTAGAAGTCCGATCCCCACGGAAAGTGGATCGTGTTCAGGGCGAAGCCCTCGCTCTTCTCCAGCGCTTCGAGGACGGTGAGACCGGCCGCAAGGACTTCGGGACCGATGCCGTCGCCCGGAATGGCCGCGATGCTGTGGACCTTCATGATTCGACCCCGGGCAAAGAGATGCTCCACAGCTTCTTGCCGGAAAGATCATGGAGACTTACCGTCAGTTCCCGTGTTTTTCCATCGATGACGCCCTTGCCGAAGAACTGAAGCCCCGCCGAGGGCGGCTGATTGGGTTTCATCCCTTTGGGGATGGAGAGATAGCGGACCGAAGGGCCGAAGGTCTTGTCCAGAGTGTTGGGGCCGAAGGTGCCGGCATGCAGCGGCCCGGCCACAAACTCCCAGAACGGATTGAAGTTGGTGAACGAGGCCTCTTCAGGTGAGTAGCGGTGCGCGGCCGCGTAGTGCACGTCGCCGGTGATCCAGACGACGTTCCCGATGCGCTCGCGCTTGATGTACGAGAGCAGGTCCGCGATCTCCAGCTCGCGCCCACTCGGGGCGTCGGGGTCGTCGTTGGCGACGGCTTCGTAACGTCCAGGACCATCACCGACGACCAGACCGAGGGGCATGTCGGAAGCGATCACTTTCCAGATGGCGCGCGAAGCCCGAAGCGATCTCTTCAGGGTGGCGATCTGGCTGAGCCCCAGAAGAGCGGAGTTCGGATCGAGCCGGGCCTCCCGATTCAAACCATTGGGGCCGCGATAGCTCCGCATGTCGAGGGCGAAGACATCGAGGAGCGGTCCATAGGGCAGCAGCCGATCGACCTTTGACGTCGTGGACTCGATCCCGCGGATCGGGGTGAATTCGAAGAAGGCCCGACGAGCCCTCGAAGCGAGGACATCCACCCGGGGCTCGATCTGGTATCGCGGATCGTCAAGAATCTGGCCGGGATACCAGTTGTTTCGAACCTCGTGATCGTCCCAAAGGACGAACTGGGCGGTCTGAGCGTTGAATCTGCGGAAGTTTTCGTCGAGGAGGTTGTATTCCCACTGACCCCGAAACTCATCCAGAGTCTCCGCCACCTTCGACTTCGCGTCGGTGACGAGATTGCGGAAGATCGTGCCGTCTCCCGCCTTCATCTCTTTCTCCAGCGGCTGGTCGGCATACACGGTATCGCCCACATGGATGAAGAGGTCGGACTCGGCTCGGGCCATGGTGTCGTACATCTTGAGTCCACCCATGCTGGAGTTGATCCCATAGCCCTGGCCCACGGTGTCGGCCCCCCAGGTGAAGGTCACATCCCGGCCGTCGGCCGGCGGGGTCTTGAACCTTCCCACCACGGGCTCGCCTATGACTCGTGCGTCGGCGAGGTCGCGGAATCTCACCCGATAGAAAACCGTCTCACCGGCCGGAAGCCTCTGGATGTCCGCCTTCGCGCACAATCCGGTGCTCTTGAGAGCAAACGAATTGCCCACGATCGTCGAGCTCTCGAAGCGATCGTTGGTGGCCCACTCCACTTCCATCTCCGCGGGCTGCGACGATCGCGACCAGATGACCGCCCGTCCGCCGCTGACATCGCCCGCCTGAACTCCCGAAACGACTCGGGGGGTCGCGTTCTGCGATCTCACGATGGCTGGAAATCCAAGAACGGCTCCACCGATCGAGGCCCGACCCAGGAAATCTCGACGTTTCATGTGGCGATCTTACCTAGGCTAGGGGGGCCAGACACGGACCCGGCCCCCCTAGGACCCCCCGGCCTCCGCTCGGCGAGGTCTCTTGACCTCCAAATCGCCCGAGTGAATCAGGCGATTTGGGAAGGGCGTCGCCGAGCTACGGCCGGCAGTTGGGGCTCGTAGTGGCGAGACCCGGACCCGGTCTCCCTGTCATGTATTCCAGAGTTGCGCAGACTTGCCCGCGAGTGAGTCAGGCCGCCAGCTTTCCCTGGCGATGTCTGATTTCCGACTTTGGCGGAGGCAGCGCCCACATCGGAATGAATCGCGCCAGGCGATGAGCTTGAACCCGTTCGCGGAAGTAGCGTTCGTGCTCCCACTCGACTTCAGCCATCTCCAGCAGGCATTCGACCAGTTCGGGATGGCCGCTCTCGGCGGCGAGGCGGGCCGCGACCTCGTACTCGACGATGTTCCGGCTCTCCAGAAACCCAGCGCCGTACATGGGAGCGAGCCAGCCGCTGACCGAGCAGAGCGGACCCAGGGTTCGCCCAATTACGCGAAAAACGAACTCGCGCAGGCGGCTCGGTCCCGTGCCGAGATTCCCAAGCATCTCGCCGACCAGCTCCCGATGGCGCCACTCTTCGGCCTCAATGGCCTTGATCCGCTCCCGTTCGTCGGAACTGGCAACGCTGCGCCAGTGGCCGGCGTAGGCGAACCCCGCGGCGAGTTCGCCCGAATAGGCGGAGCGCAAGACTCGGATCAAGGCATCACGAGCCGGTGTGGGGGACGAGTTCACTTCGCCACGGATCTTAGTGGCCGCGGAGAGGAAACCAGGAGAAGTCCAGGCCTCGGTGCCTGAGAGTCCCAAACCCCGGCCGTAGCTCGGCGACTCGCCTCTCAAATCGCCTGATTCACTCAGGCGATTTGAACGTCAAGACGCTTCGCCGAGCGGAGGCCGTGGGGGTC
>JANLSZ010000321.1:0-7730 GCA_031362685.1 Vicinamibacteria bacterium
GGTTTTTCCTCCGCACCGGCGACAAGCTTTCGGGAATCGTGCGCGCGCCCAGGCACGCGGAGCGGTTCTATTCGTTTTCGCGGATCACCAGGATCAACAACCTCGATCCTGACGCCGCGCGCGACCGCATCCTGTTCGACAACCTGACCCCTCTTTATCCGCAGGAACGTCTACGGCTGGAGACGACCCCGACCGACATGACCGGCCGCATCCTAGACATGATGACGCCCATCGGCAAGGGCCAGCGCGGCCTCATCGTGGCTTCGCCCCGCACCGGCAAGACGGTCATCCTCCAGAACCTCGCGAATTCGATCGCCACCAATCATCCGGAGGTCACGTTGCTGGTGGTGCTGATCGACGAGCGGCCGGAGGAAGTGACGGACATGCAGCTGAAGGTGAAGGGCGAGGTCATCGCCTCCACCTTCGACCTGGAGCCCTCGCGCCATATCGAGACCGCAGAGATGGTGATCGAGCACGCGCGCCGCCTGGTCGAACACGGCCAGGATGTGGTCATCCTGCTCGACTCCATCACCCGTCTGGCCCGCGCCTACAACAACGCCGCCGGCAACTCCAGCCGGACCCTGTCGGGCGGCCTCGATCAGTCCGCGCTGCTGCTTCCCAAGAAGTTTTTTGGGGCGGCCCGGGCCATGGAAGAGGGCGGCTCGCTCACCATCATCGCCACCGCTCTGGTCGACACCGGCTCCCGCATGGACGACATCATCTTCGAAGAGTTCAAGGGCACCGGCAACTCGGAGATCGTGCTCGACCGGCGCATGATGGAGAAGCGCATCCTCCCCGCCGTCGACATCAACCGCAGCGGCACGAGGCGCGAGGAACTGCTTCTCGGACGCGAAGAACTGATGCGGGTCTGGGTGCTCCGCAAGGTGCTCTCAACCCTGCACTGTACCGACGCCATGGAACTCATGCTCGACCGCATGTCGAAGACCCAGACCAACGCGGAGTTCCTGGATCAAGTGGCGGCGTCGTAGTTGAAGTTTGGGGGCCCCTGGTAGCGCGTCGTCGCCGTTTTGCGAGCCTGGTAGTGGCTCGACGAGATCGCTTCGGCGGACGCTTCTCGCTGCCTCCTGCCAAGAAACCCGTTCGAATACGGCCCATTTCAGCTCCTTTCCGTCATTGCGAGGGACCCGTCGTTTTGGAGTGGACCGAAGCAATCTCCCGAGAGATTGCTTCAGGCCATGCGAACGGACAGCGGCCTTCGCAATGACGGTCATGGGGTTTCTTCCGACAGTCACGGAGCGCGCAGCCTGGCCTTGGGCCACGTAGTCCGTGAGGGGCTCGCGATGACGGCCTTACTGTCGTGGGGCCGTCAGAACACGACACCCACGGTGGCGCGGACGTCGCTTTCGCTCGCGGTCTTGCCGGCGCCGAAGTCGACCGATCGTCTGAAGTAGTCGGCCCCAATCCGCAGCTTCACCTTGCTGAGTTTGAACTCGAGGCCTCCGCCGCCATCGAGGCCCAGGCCGGTGTCGGCCACCGAGATCGAGACCCCGGCAAAGGGCGTGATCGAGGCCGAGGTGCGGGCGCCTCCGGCGAGGGCGTGCGCGAAGAGGCTCGCCGATCCGATGCCTTTCTTGACCCTGAAACCGCCAAGGAACGTAGTGAGAGTCGTGCTGGCCTTGGAGAACGTGCCCTTCTCCACCGAGAAATCACCGACCACGGAGGCGAAGCCATTCAGACGGAACTCGGGAGACACGCGCAGGCCGTTGAGATTGCCGTCAGCCGTGTTGTAGTAGGCGTAGCCGGCGTAGAGGCCGAACTTCTTGTCCTGGGCCTGGGTCGGATCGGCTCCGAAGAGAAGCATCCCGAGCACCGAGGCGACGACGCGTGACGTAACCCGGCGGTTCATCTTCATTTCAAGGGTCCTTGTGGTTGGTCGTTGGGGGGCAGACGCCCTTCCGCCGAAGTGGCGGGCGAGGACATCGGTTCGAGCGGGTTCTAGGCGAGCAGGCCGACGCCCGCGCCAACGGTGTAGCCCGGGAACAGGGTCGCCATATCGGTGAGTCCGAGGTGCTTTCTCGCCACTTCCGCGTACACATCGCGGAAGTCGGTGGTCGCCGCGAGATCACGATTCTGATACAACTGCGTGGCGGAAAGGCCGGGCCAGCGCCCGAGCATCCGGCCGCCGCGCACTGAACCGCCCAGGGCCAGAACGGCGTGAGCCGACCCGTGATCCGTACCCGCCGAGCCGTTGACATAGGCGGTGCGCCCGAACTCGGAAACCATCAGCACCACTACGTCGTCCATCAAAACGCCGAGGTCCTGGGCGAAAGCGGCGAGCGAATCGCCGATCCGAGGGAACTCCAACTGATGCGAGGCCAGCTGACCGGAATGCGTGTCGAACGATCCGCCCAGGCTGATGAAGATGGTCCGGGTGCCGATCCCGGCCTTGATGATGGCGGCGGCCTGACGGAGGGAGGTCCCGATGCTGGCGTTGGGGTAGACCGCGCCGTTGGCCGGAAGCATGGTCAGCACGGGCGAACGGACGATGGTATCGATGGCCTCGAAGGTCTCGCGGCCCACTTTCCCAATGGCATCCTGACGCGAGCCGTACATTCCGCGCAGCGCGGTTTCGGCCTCCGTTCTCCAGGCCGCCCCGACCTTGAGATTGAACGTGGTGAGGTTGCTCGCCACCAGAACCGGCTCCGGCCCCATGAACGATCGCGGCAGCTGGCTCTGAAAGGCCACCGCTTCGGAGACCGAACTGCCGGAAATACCCTTGATCGCTCGATCGAGCCAGCCGGTCGACGTGGTCTTGTTGGCCGGCGTACCCGTCTCCATGAAATCCTGGGCATCGAAGTGAGAGCGAGAGAGGTCGTAGTTGCCGACCCCGTCGACAATGGCCAGACGTCCCTGATTCCACAGGGGCATCAGGCCGGAGAGCCCGGGGTGGAGCCCAAACGTGTCATCGAGACGCAAGGCGCCCCCGCTCTGACCGGGGCGGGGAATCGCTATGGCGCCGCGGATGTCGTAGTAGGTGGATTCTCCGTAAGGCACCACCATGTTCAGCGTGTCGACGCCACCGCGGATGAAGATCTGAACGAAAACCTTGGTCCCGGTGGCCGCCTGAGCGGTGCGCGACATCAGAGGGGAGGGTCCGAAGCCAATTCCCACCGCGGCCGCCGAAGCGCCCCGGAGAAAAATCCGGCGAGAAGCATCAAAGGGCATGTTCATGATCTTTCTCCTACCGAACCTGAGACTCGGGGCCAGCCAGCAGAAGTGCTGAAACCCGCACCGCCGAGGATGGGTTGGCGATACGCGTGTCGACCCGGATCGCGGCATCGATGGTGCTGGCTCCGATCGTTCCTCCGAAGACCGCGGCGTTGGCGGACTTCGCCACCGACGAGGGACTGGTCATGTCGGCGCCGACCGCGAAGTTCCGGACGTTGACGGTGACCCCGTTGACCAGACCCTGGGCCAGATCGAGCGCGAAGTTCATGCGATAGATCTGCGACGACGGGTTGAGCCAGTCGGCTCCCACGTCCGCGTAACCGGTGGGGGGAATACACTGGTAGAGCGGCTGACCCATCTGAGCAAGATAGGCCGTGACCCCGCGGGTAGCCGCGGTGACCTCGCCGTCAATGGCCCTGATGGTGCTGACAACAAACTCGAACGGCGTCTTCGGCTTGCCCGCGGCATTAAAAGCCTCCGCCCAGAACTCGGACGAACCGATCATGGCCTTCATGACTTCCTTGATGTCGCCATCGGTGGCGAGCCAGGCCTCGACCATGCGGTCGACCAGGCCCGCGGGCGGGTCGTCGGCGGCAAAACGCCGGGCCAGCTTGGTGGAAACGAATCGGGCCGTCTTCGGATGGGTAGCGAGGTATTTGATCACCCGCTCGCCATCATCCTTCTGCCCGCCGGCCGCGATCTGAAGGCCAAACGCACTCTTCGAGGCGGTGTCGTGCCGGGCCTGGGTGTAAAGGAAGTTGCCGCCCCGGCCCAGGTTGTCGATCCCCCATCCCGTAAAGGCTCGAGCGACTTCGTAGACGTCGGCCTGGGTGTATCCCGCGTCGACCCCCACCGTATGAAGTTCGAGAATCTCCCGGCCGTAGTTTTCGTTCAATCCCTGGACCAGCCGTCCGTTCACGGTGCGGGAGGCCTGGGAGAGGTAGTTGTCGAGGTAGTACATCATGGCCGGATGCTCGGCGGTGGCCCTCAACAGGGTCTCGAACTTCCCCATCGCGTTCGGCCGAATGGCGTCGCGTTCGTAGGACTGAATCGCGTAGCGAACAAAGTTGTCGTTGATGTTGACGTTGAAGTGGTTGAACCAGAAGTCGGCCAGAGCCTCTTCAAGCTGGTTCTTGGAGTGGACGGATCGGATCAGCTTCGCCGTGGAAAAATTGTCCAGGTAAGCCTGGATCGAGGAACCCTGATTCCCAGAGTCGGCGTAGGTGACGAGGACCTGAGTGGTCGACAGGCGCAGCGTGTTGTTGAGGGGGGCCAGACGCGTTTCCAGGCTGGAGTCGGGTTTGGGGCCGAGCTGGTCGTTGATGTAGCTCTCAATCCCGCGGTCCAACACCGCTTCCACATCCCCGGGCCCCGGGCCGAAACCCAGCCGGTTCAGGGCGTGAAGTGCCGTCTTTCGTGCGAGTTCCGATGCTGTCAAACCCATAGACGACCTCCGAATCCTGTGACTGAACAACTGAACCGCTAGCCTGATCGCCTAGGGACCGGCCAATCCTGAGAGATAATGAGCGGTCGCAGTCGGCTTGTCAAGTGTCCGATCTCACGGAACGCCCCTTCTGTTGAGGTAGGACCGGCCGAGCGCCCAATCGGTTGAGTCCCAAGAGAATCCAGGAGCCAAAAGCCCATGAGCGTCACCGCCATCCGTCGAGTTCCCGAGCCCCGGAATGAACCGGTCAAGACCTACGCCCCGGGGAGTCCGGAGCGGGCCGAGATCAAGAGCCGGCTCAAGTCGATGGCGGCCGAACGCGTCGACATACCCATTGTGATCGACGGACAGCGAATCTCGACCGGCAAGACCTCCGCGGTGGTGTCGCCCCACAATCACCGCCATGTCCTCGCCGACTCTCACGAAGCAACCCCGGCCCACATTCAGGCGGCGATCGATGCCTCGAAGCGGGCGCAGCGCAACTGGGCCTCGTGGTCGTTCGAAGATCGCGCCGCGGTGATACTGCGCGCCGCCGATCTGCTGACCGGCAAGTACCGAGCCGACATCAATGCGGCCACCATGCTCGGGCAGTCGAAGACCATCCACCAGTCCGAGATCGATGCCGCGTGCGAACTGGCCGACTTCTTCCGATTCAACGTGTCGTTTGCCCAGGACCTTCTCAGCGAACAGCCCATCTCCAGCGAGGGGATGTGGAATCAGACCGACTATCGCCCGCTCGAGGGCTTCGTCTACGCGATCTCACCCTTCAACTTCACGGCCATCGGCGGGAACCTGGTCACCGCCCCCGCTCTCATGGGCAACGTGGTCGTGTGGAAGCCGGCGCACACCTCCATGCGCAGCGCCTGGGTCATCATGAACCTGCTCGAAGAAGCGGGCATGCCCCATGGCGTGGTGAACCTGGTCTCCGGCGATTCTCGAATGATCACCGACGTCGTGCTCTCCTCTCCCGACCTCGCCGGCATTCACTTCACCGGCAGCACCACCGTCTTTCAGTCGATCTGGAGCCGGGCGGGCAACGACATCGCGAAGTATCGCGCCTATCCGCGCCTGGTCGGCGAGACCGGGGGGAAGGACTTCATCGTCGCGCATCCTTCGGCCAACGCCCAGGAAGTGGCGGTGGCCATGACCCGCGGCGGCTTCGAGTATCAGGGCCAGAAGTGCTCGGCGGCCTCGCGCGTCTACCTGCCGAAGTCGCTGGCCGCGGACATCATCGAGCGCACGGTGGCCATGATGAAGGAGATCAAGGTCGGCGACACCTCCGACTTCCGCAACTTCATGGGCGCCGTGATCTCGGAGTCGTCCTTCGACAAGATCAGCAGCTACATCGACCACGCGCGAAAGCACAACAAGGTGGTGGCGGGCGGCGGCGCCAACAAGGAAGTGGGGTACTTCATCGAGCCCACCCTGGTGGAAGCGGCCGATCCGGGCGAGCGAATGATGTGCGAGGAGATCTTCGGACCGGTGCTCACGTACTACGTCTATCCAGACGATCAGTGGGTCCAGACTCTCAATATCGTCGACCAGACCTCGCCCTACGCGCTCACCGGCGGAATCTTCTCGCGCGATCGGCGCGCGGTCGCCGAGGCCACCCACGTCCTTCGTCACGCGGCCGGGAACTTCTACATCAACGACAAGCCCACCGGAGCGGTGGTCGGCCAGCAGCCCTTCGGCGGGGCGCGCGGTTCCGGCACCAACGACAAGGCCGGCTCGAAGATGAACCTGATGCGCTGGGTCTCGGCCCGCACCATCAAGGAGACGTTCGCGCCCGCCACTGATTGGCGCTATCCCTTCCTGTCCGCGGAGTAAGAGATTGGGCCCCGGGCGGCCCCGGTAGTTGGGCCCGCGCGGCCGGCACACGAGGAATCGGCTGGACGCACCAGGTGTAATGTCTCCCCTGCATGCCTGACACCCAGCGCACCCGACTGGTTGGACATACGCCGATTCCGTCCACTCGGACCAGCGGCGGATGTCTGATCTTGTTCGGGTTGCCTTTCATGGCTATCGGGGTGGGCGCGATCCTGGTGTCACTCGGATATGTCCACCTCGGCCACAGCCGCTCCGAGGATGCCCCGACCTGGGTGGTAGCCGCTTTCGGGACCGTGTTCGCCACCGCCGGAGGGGGCCTCGGGTGGAGCGGCCTCGCGGGCATGCTGCGGGCCGGGGCAGCGAGCAAACGCAAAAACGAGCACCCCATGGAGCCCTGGTACTGGGATCACCCGTGGGATTCGAAGGGAGCCGAGTCGGGCGGCATCGGTCCCGCGATTCAATCGTTCCTCGGTTTCTTTTTCCTGTGCGCCTTCCTCTCGATGTTCAACTGGTGGGCTTTCCTCTCGGACGAGGGGCCCTGGCCGGTCAAACTCTTCGTGATCCTCTTTGACCTGATCGCCCTCGCCATTCTGGCCGGCGCCTTTTATCAACTCTTCCAGTATTTCAAGTACGGCAAGAGCCGGCTTCACTTCGCGCGTTTCCCGTTCCGCCCCGGGAATTCTCTGGAAGCCGGTCTTCAAGCGAACCGTCGGGTGGGCGCGGCTCCATCGATCTCCCTCACCCTGAGATACCTCGAGGAAGTCACGGAGACGCACCGGTCGGGCCAGGGTTCGCAAAGGAAGACCACCACCTCGCAGGTCCTCTACTGTCTTCACGAGGTGAAGCAGGAGATCAGCCCAAGCCAGTTCGACGGCGGGGCCGACATGGAGATCCCCATCAATATCCGCCTCCCCGCGGGCGATTTCTCGAATCGCCTGATCGAAATGCCGCGGCGCTACTGGGAACTGGAGGTCAAAGCAGAAACGCCGGGTATCGACTACGCCGCGAGGTTTCTGCTGCCGGTGTACGGCGCTTCTTAGGGTCGGTAGTGGTCGGAGGGGGTTGCTTCGTCGCCGTACCAACGGAGTGGCTCCTGCTGAGGAACCCGTTCGAGAATGGCCCATTTCAACCCCTTTTCGTCATTGCGAGCCGTGGACGTCCGTCGGACGTGACTATTGGGAGAAACCCCACACCGTCATTGCGAAGGCCAGATCGGTCTGGTTGGCCTGAAGCAATCTCCCGAGAGATTGCTTCACTCGATCCCGGAACG
>JANLSZ010000324.1:0-28280 GCA_031362685.1 Vicinamibacteria bacterium
CGTTCCGGGATCGAGTGAAGCAATCTCTCGGGAGATTGCTTCAGGCCAACCAGACCGATCTGGCCTTCGCAATGACGGTGTGGGGTTTCTCCCAATAGTCACGTCCGACGGACGTCCACGGCTCGCAATGACGAAAAGGGGGCTGAAATGGGTCATTCTCGAACGGGTTCCTCAGCAAGGCCCATTCGTTCTGGTAGCGGCCTGAAGCAATCTCGCGAGCCCGAGAGATTGCTTCAGTCCGAGACAAAACTTCGGGTCCATCGCAATGACGATGGGGTTTCTCTCCAAAGTCACGGGGGTAGTCCGTGGACCGACTCGCAATGACGACCTATCTCCGAGCTTGGACCAGGGGCCGCTCGCCGTCGGGTCAGACCAGGCTCGCGTACAGGGCTTCGAACTCGCCCACCACGCGTTCGGCGCCGAAGAGCGACTGGGCCCGGCGGCGGCCCGCTTCGCCCATCTCGCGGCGACGTTCCTTGTCGCGAAGGATTTCGCAGCAGCGCTCGGCCAGGCCTTCGACATCGCCCACGGGAAGGAGATACCCGCACTCCGCATGCTTGACCACTTCGGGCAGCCCGCCCGCGTCCGACCCGACCACCGGAATCCCGGCAGCCATCGCGGCCAGGGCGGCGAAACCGAACGTCTCGTTTTCTGAAGGCAGCAGGAACACATCGGCCTCGGGCAGCGCCTCGTAACTCTCGACCCCGGAGAGGAACTTCACCGAGGACGCAAGGCCGGAGGCCCGCGCGAGTTCGCGCGCCATCGCCCGCTCGGGGCCATCGCCTACCAGCAGCAGGTCGCAAGGGATCTCGCGGAACACGCGACGATAGGTCTCCATCACCAGGTCGATGCGCTTCCCCGGACGGAAGTTCGAGATGTGCAGAATCGCGGGCCGGTCGGACGAGCCGACCCTGTACGTGCGCGGCATCGGATCCAGGAAGTCCGGAATGACGTGAATGGCCCGAGGGCCGAGCCCTTCGATCACCACCCGCTTCAGCGAATCCGACACGCAGGTCACCGCATCGGAGCTGTCGAGTCCGTGACGAGCCAGACCCAGCAGGCACAGGTCGGACTCGATGAGCGTGAGCTCCACCCCATGCAGGGTGGTGACAAGCTTCGGGGCCTTGCCGGCCACGATCCGGCAGGCGAGGGCGGCGGCGATGGCGTGCGGGATGGCGGCGTGCACGTGAATGAAATCGAGCTTCACCTCCTCGGCCACCGCCGCGATCTTCGCGGCCAGAGCCAGGTCGTGCATGGGCGGGTCGGTGGCGGCGCAGGTGGAAGGATCGATCACATGCTCGCTGACGCCGTCCTCGGCGAGGTACGGCGTGCCCGAACGATGACCGATGAAGTGGACCTCGTGCCCGCGACGGGCGAGATTGCGGGAGAGCGACGCGGCCACGGTCATCGACGCGGTGCCCAGAGGCGGAGCGACCATTCCAATCTTCATATCGGCAGCACCTGATGTCCCTTCGCCCACGGGTCCATGTTCTTTCGGATGTCGTCGACGATGGGTGGGCCGTACCTGGCGAGGAGCGAAATCCAGGAGACCCCGCGTTCCTGCAAGGCGCCTCCCGGGAAAATGAAATCACGGGTGCGGCGCATGCGGTCGGCGCGCGTCGCATCCTGCCGCTTCATGGTGCGCAACGCCTTCTCCTGGAGGCCCTCCATCTGATGAAGCGCGCGACCGAGGGCCGACTGCGCGGCGCCGCGGAGGGTGGGATCGAGCTTCGCGAGGGTCGCCTCGACGCCGCCGAACGCCGCCTCGATGGCGGCCCGAGACCCCGCGAACGAGCGCTCGACCTCGGGATTGGCCTCACGGGCAGCGCGACCGAGCAAGGTCTCGGTATCGGTCTGGAGTTCCTCGAACGACAGCCCCTCGGCCTCCATCGCCCGCGCGGTCGCGGCGTCGACGAGCGAGAACGAAGGGCGCGGGAAGATCACGGGACGGGGCACCCCGAAGTGCGCGTAGGAAGGGCCGATCTGGGCGTGATACGCGACCTCGGCCGGGCCGCCGATGTAGGCGATGGTGGGGAGCAGATAGTCCTGAGCCAGCGGGCGCAGCATGACCCCCGGGCTCGCGTCTTCGGGCGAGGCCGCGATGCGCTCCAGCAGTTCCTCTTTGGTCATCACCTGGTTGCCGCCGCGCACCTCGATGCCCTTGTCGCTCACGCCCAGCGCACGCCGCTTGCCCTCGGTCACGAGGAAGAGGTTCAGGAAACCGCTGGCTCGCACCGGCACCTGCTGGTGATATCCGGCGGCCAGGAGTTTCTCGCCAATGCCCGCGGCGAGCCGCGAGGTGGGAGAGAGTTCGGCAATCTCGCGATCGATCACCGGGCGCATCAGAGCCTTGAGTGCGGGCACCGCCGGATCCATGATGACGAGGCCGGGAAGGAAGTGCTGGAGGAGCTTCGAGAAGGCGCCGCTGATCGAGTCCCCGGGACGGTAGGCCGCGACCATGGCGTCGCACACCTCGTCGCGCCAGGGTGAGGGCGGGAGCAGGTCGCGCACCGACTTCGCCAGGGGGTCGATGGTCTGGTCGAGGATGATGGTTGACGCGGGCTGCAGGTTCGGCTCCAGGGCGGGCTCATAACGCAGCGTTTTGAGCTCGGAGTTCCCGTCCATCATGGTGGTCGCGCGGATCTCCGCAAAGTCGTGGTCGTCGGAGGCCACCCAGAACACGGGGACGACCTTCGTCTTCAGGGACTCGCTCATGTGGCGCGCGAGTTCCATGGCCGCAAGCGCTTTGTAGAGAACATAGAGCGGGCCTCCGAAGAGAACCGCCTGCTGGCCGGTGACCACGGCCAGGGTCCTCGGGTCTTTGAGCGCCTCGGCGTTTCTACGAGCTTCGCTTCCTTCCGGCTGCTCGCGCGCGAGGGCTGCGGCGACCCCGGCCCGGGGATGACCGAAGGCCGCGGTGACCGCCGCCGCCTTCGTCATGTCCTCGCGGGAGAACCCGAGGGGATAGAACTCCGAGGCCTTGCCGCGCGACGCGAAATAATCGCGGAAGAGCGGGGAGAGCGGTTGCTTCAGCGCGTCAAAGGAGATGATCCGAGACGCCCGTTGGGTCGAAAGCATCGAGGGCAGTCTATGCGATGCGGCGAGACGGTCCTACGCGATTTCGACCGCTCGAAAACGTGGCGGAAGCGAGTGCGGGAAGGCCCGACCGGAACGGTGACCCCGCGCGTCGGGCCTCAAGCGGCGGGTCGTGGCCGCATGTTGAGGGAGGCGAGGTCGGTCGCCATGGCTTCGAGTTCCTGTGGCCCCATGGCCTCGCCGCCATACGCCTGCGCGTAGAGGCCCGAGACCGCGCGCAGACAGATTGAGCGCTCGGCGTCGGCCAGTTGGACCCTTGGGTCGCTCACGTGCTCTCGAGGCGCTCGAAACGGTGGACGCGGCGAGCTACGGGCCGCGCAGAGCGCGTCGATCCGGTGCAGAAGCTGTCGCATCTGCGGACTCAACGCCGCGGGCGTCGGCAAGGAAGGAGCCGGGGGACCGGCGGCTGATCGGGATCGCCAGCGCCGATGGATGCGAGAGACGACGAAGGCAACCAGCGCGAGGCCGAAGGGAATGGGATGGGCCATCGCCAGCGCGCCGACCCCGCGCAGCAATCCCCAAACCCCACCCTGGGAGAAGCGAGCCGCCAGCTCGTCATAGATCAATCGAAGGCCGGCCAGAACTCCTCCGGCCTGGAGATCGCCATGCAGCGCTTCGTAGTCGCTCGCCGGAGTGGCATCCACCTCGACCCAGCCGCGGCCGGGCAGATACGCCTCGGACCATGCGTGGGCGTCCTCATCGCGGATCACGTAGTGGGCGCCCGATCGCTGAAAGGATCTCACCGCATAACCCGTGACATAGCGGGCGGGCACTCCAGACATTCGCAGCAGCAGAGTGGTCGCGGTCGCGAAGTATTCGCAATAGCCCTTCTTCTTATCGAACACGAACTCCGAAACGGGGTCGTTGGTGTGGAACCGCCCGACGTTCAGGGAGTAGCGAAAACCGGACTGGAAGTAGGCGACCACACGGTCCGCGCGATCGCTTGCGGACAGATCAGCGCCGGCGAGCGCAACCGCAAGTTCTCGCATGCGGGGATCGAGCCGCTCCGGAACTTCGAGCATCTCCGGGCCGGGCGCCGCCTCCACCGCGCCTCGGACCTGGCCATCGGCGTACACCACCGCGTACAAGGCGGCCTTGGCATTGGGGAACAGAATGCCCGACGGGTTCTGGTCCACGTTCACGTCCTCGACCTTGACCGCCACGGTGTGCGCCGGGGCGGGCATCGCTCCTAGCTCCGGGGAAGTCACCACCAGGCGAGCGGCAAGCAGGCCTTCTCCATCCGGCCGGGTGGACGACGGCGCGAGGGACATCCCCGGCGTTTCGTCAAAGGCGGGCCATCGACCCTCCGGAACGGTCACCGCGATCAAATGGCGGAGCGCACGCGGATCCGTCTTCCAGGATCGCCCGTCGAACCTTGTGAAGGCGCGCACCCGCAGGTCCGCTGGTCGATCGCCGTAAAGACGCATGGCCACCCGCTTCGAGATGGCGAGACGTTCGACGTCTCCAAGGTGGGACTCGGTAGCGAGACCGGTGGACGCTTCGAGATCGTTCGAGATCATTCTCGCCGCCATGGCCTCGACCTGCGGCTGCGCCCAGGGCAGGAACACCATGGTAGCCACGGCGATTCCCACCGACGCCGCAACGAAGAACGCGAGCGCCATCGGACGGAGAGAAACCGCCTGGCCACCCTCATCGTCACTGGTGGCGAGCCAGGCCACGAGGCTCGCGAAGGCGGCCCCCATGGCCACGCGCAGCGAAGACGACGCGGGCTGGAGGCAAGCCGCCACGAGCGCGCCAAGCATGGCCGGCGCCACCCCCCCGCCGGGTGGGGTTCGGGCGAGCAGAAGAGCGCCCGCGATCAGCACCAGGGCGTGGGCTGCCACCTTGCTTGCGCCCAGAATCAACGCTTCCGGAGCGACCGGATAGATGGAGATGACGAGGCCACCGAGCACGGCGATCGAAGCGCCGAGGCGGGCCCCCTTGAAAGCGTTGGTCCGAACCACCTCTGGCAAGTCGATCTCGACCATGACCGCGGCGATGGGAGCCACAAGCAGGATCGCGACCAGCCACGAATGCAGGCCCAGAGCCACCGCCACCCCGCTCAGAAACACAAAGGCGCAGAGAAAGAGATGGGACAGGGTGGGTCGGGCGACCCGCATCAACGAGTCTCCGCCTTCAAGGCCCGCTCCACGTCATCGGTGCTCATCTGAGAGAAATCGCCCAGGTCGCCCGCGGCCGACGCCCACGGTTTCGTGGTCTCACCGTCGCGCACGATGATGCAACGCATGGCGGCGCCCTGCTCGCGTACGCCGCGCAGAAACCGTTCACGCGCGTCATCCCAATCGAGCATCACCACCACCACGCTGGTCAGCCGCGCCAGCTTCTCGTGCAGGTGCGGCCCGACCGTCGCGAAGGGAGGGTCCGCACAGGGCTCCAGGCAAGCGAGCACGTCGAGGATGTTGTCGAGATACGCGAGAGAGCGGCCCGCGCTCACTTCGTAGAGGTCGGGGCCCGCGGCCAGGACGTCGACCACCGCCTCCCCTCGACTGAACCAGTCGGCCACCGATGCCACCACCGACACCGCGCCTTCGAAAGCCAGGCGATGCGCGGGGGTGAAACCACGCGGCACATAGGTGTCCATGACGAGGGCCACGCGGCTGAAGTACTCCTCCTGATATTCCTTCACCACCGGCTGCCCGCGACGGGCCCAGGAACGCCAGTGAATGTTCTTGATGGGGTCGCCCTCGCGATAGTCGCGCGTGCCCACGAACTCGATCGCATCGCCGGTGCTCGACGCAAGGGGAATCCCGCCCGGTTGATAACTTCGTCCCACCGGGACGTCGAAGTGGTCGAGCCGCCAGAAACGGGGGTAGACCAGAAGGGTCGGGTCGGGGGCCGCGACCGAGGTCGTGCTCATCAGACGCAGTGGATCGGTGCGTCGCGCCCGCGCGCCGCGCAGTCGATACCGACCTCGACGTTGGGGCTGGAGATGAACCGTGACTTCCACGGGCTCCGCGCCGACGTTCAGGAAGGCTCGCGGCGGATTCACCTGAAGCAGGGCGCGCGCTTCCGGGGCGATGGGCATTTCCACCACCAGTTCGCCGCCCCGGCCCCGAAGGGGTGTGACGCGAGCGGTGAATACCATGGCGGTCCCCGCCGTCGCCGTCTCCGGCATGGGACATTCGAGGCGAACGCGCGGGCGGGGCCTGGCGGCAAAGGCGACCGCGGACAGGAAGAGCCCGGCCGCCCCGGCAAAGAGGAGATGGACCTGAGACTTCCTGGTGTCGGCGCCCGCAAATCCAAACAGGCCGAGAGCAATCAGAAGGTAGCGGCCTCGCGGGGTGAGGCGCGTGTCCCAGGCCCGCAGCGCACCGCCGACGACGATGGTCCTCCGCAAACGGACGCCGAGGTCCTCGCGCACCGTTTGCATCAGAGGCCCACCGGCACCTGATCGAGGATCTGGCGCACCACGTCCTCCTTCCGCACCCCGGCGTAGCGCGCCTTGGTGTCAAGGGCGAGGCGGTGGGCGAGGACCGGGATCGCCTGCGTCTTCACATCCTCCGGCACGACGTAGTCGCGGCCTTCGAGATAAGCGCGAGCCTGGGAGATCCGGAAAAGGGAGAGCGTGCCTCGGGGCGAACAGCCGGTCTTGAGCGAGGCGTGAACGCGGGTGGCGCCCGCCAGGGCCACGATGTACCGCCCCACGCTGCGTTCAACCCTGGTGGCTCGAACCGCGGCCTGCATCTCCAGAATTCCCGCGGGCTCGATCACCGGGGTCAGATCATCGAGAGGATGGTGATGGGTCTGGCTGAAGAGCACGTCCACCTCGTGTTCCGGAGCCGGGTAACCGAGGGCGAGCCTCAGGCCGAAGCGATCCAACTGCGCCTCGGGCAGAGGATAGGTTCCGTGGTACTCGACGGGGTTCTGGGTGGCGATGACCAGAAAGGGTTGGGGCAGCGCGGTGGTGCGCCCCTCGATCGACACCTGTCGCTCGCTCATGGCCTCGAGCAAGGCGCTCTGGGTGCGGGGGGAGGCGCGGTTGATCTCATCTGCGAGCAGGATGTTGCAGAAGACCGGGCCTTCTTTGAAGGTGAAGCTGCCGTTCTGCGGGTTGTAGACGGAGGAGCCAGTGATGTCGGTGGGCAGCAGGTCCGGGGTGAACTGGACCCGCTTGAAGTCGCCGGCGAACGAACGAGCGAGCGCTTTGGCCAGCGTCGTCTTGCCCACGCCCGGCACGTCCTCCAGGAGCACATTGCTCGCGGAAAGGAGGCCGATCAACAGCTGGTCCAGGGCCTCGGGCTTGCCGAGAATCACTTTTCCGAGCTGAGCCTTGAGGGGCGGGAGCAAATCACGAAGGGCGTCTGCCATGGGTCCAGGCTTTCCTTTGCCGGTGAGCGAGCGACGATTGTACGCTCGCCCAAAATCCCCAAGCCAGGGGGAATTGCGGTCCCCGCCTCAAAGTTGACACCGCGGCCCGGGCTTCGATACGCTCCGTGGGCAAGAAGGAACGTTGCGGTCTCCTGGACGCACAGGCGCGTGGCTCAGTGGTAGAGCGCTTCGTTGACACCGAAGAGGTCGATGGTTCAATCCCATCCGCGCCTACCAGACCGCAGAACGTTTCAAAGAAGACTCCTCAGGGAACCATAAGGACCGAACGCGATTTGATGATCCGTCCATTCAGCCCACGCTGATGTCGTCGTCTGCTATCCCAGACTTGACCGGTCCTTCGGGCGAATCGAGCCCAGCCGATTCTCCAATCGAGATTTACCGCCACTCGTCTGCGCATCTGCTCGCCGCCGCGGTAACCGAACTCTTTCCGGAAACTCAGTGCGGCATCGGTCCGCCCACCGACGATGGTTTCTTCTACGACTTCCTGACCAGTCAGCCCTTCACTCCCGAAGACCTGGTGGCCATCGAAAAGAAGATGGCCCATATCGTCAAGCAGAACCGGCCGATCGAGAAGAAGCTCCTTCCGAAAGCCGAAGCGCTGGCCGCCTTCGCGGCCAAAGGCCAGGCCCTGAAGTGCCAGCTCATCGAAGAGAAGGCGGGCGACATGGTCCAGTGCTACACCATGGGCGAGTTCATGGATTTCTGCCTCGGCCCGCACCTGCCGAGCACTTCCCACATCAAGGCGTTCAAGCTCAATCCCTCCCCCGCCGCTGCCTATTGGAAGGGCAATGCGGAAAACGCGTCGATGCAGCGCATCTATGGGTACAGTTTCTTCACCAGGGAAGAGCTGGACCAGCATCTGTTCCGCCTGGCCGAGGCGAAGAAGCGCGATCACCGCAAGCTCGGCAAAGAGCTCGGCCTCTTCATGACCCATCCTTGGGCGCCGGGCGCGCCGTTCTGGCTGGCCAAAGGCACGACCCTTTGGAACATCCTCGCCGACTACATGCGCGGCATTCTGTTCTCGTCGGGTTATGTGGAGCTGCGCTCGCCTCTCGCCTACAACCAGAAACTCTGGGAGACCTCCGGCCACTGGTTCCACTACCGCGAGAACATGTTCGAGATTCAGGCGGGCACTGAAGTGATGGCGCTCAAGGCCATGAACTGTCCGGGCCACATGCTGGTGTTCGGGGCGGAGAAGCACAGCTATCGCGAACTGCCCATCCGCTATCACGATCAAGGCGTTCTCCATCGCAACGAAGCGTCGGGCGTGCTTTCCGGCCTGACCCGAGTGCGCCAGTTCTGCCAGGACGACGCCCACATCTTCATTACCCCCGATCAGATCGCGAGTGAAGTCGAGAGTCTGCTCAAGCTCGTCCAGCGCGTCTATCAGGACTTCGGTCTTACGATTGAGATGAAGCTCGCGACTCGGCCGGCCGAGTTCCTCGGCGACATCGCCACCTGGGACGACGCGGAAGCTCAGCTCAAGAAGGCGCTCGACGCCGCGGGCCAGGCCTACACCATGAACGCCGGCGATGGCGCGTTCTACGGACCGAAGATCGACTTCGACGTCACCGACGCCCTCGGCCGCAAATGGCAGTGCGCCACCATCCAGCTCGACTATCAGCTTCCTCAGCGCTTCGACCTCTCGTACACGGGCGCGGACGGGGCCGATCATCGTCCCATCGTCATCCACCGCGCGATTTTTGGCAGCTTCGAACGCTTCATCGCCTTGCTGATCGAGAACTACGCGGGCGCCTTCCCAGTGTGGCTCGCCCCCGTGCAGGCGGTGGTCATTCCGGTGGCCGAGGCGCACAACGAGTACGCCCGCAAGGTCGCGGCCGAGCTTTCCGCCTTCCGCCTCAAGGTCGACGAGCGCAACGAGAAACTCGGCTACAAGATCCGAGAAGCCCAGAGCCAGAAGGTCCCCTACATGCTCGTGGTGGGCGACAAGGAAGCGGCGGAAGGCACGGTCGCGGTGCGCCATCGCTTCAAGGCCGACCTCGGCGCCATGAAGGTCGCTGACTTCGCCAGCAAACTCTCAGGACTCATCGCCACGCATAACGTGAACGAAGAGCCATCGTGATTCCCCGTATTTCAGTCTTGGTTAGTGACGACCAGCGCGCCCCCGGGCGGCTTTCGTCAAACGCCGGAGGTGCCCCATAGATCCCAAATCAGTCCGCATCAACGAAAAGATCCGCGTCAAGGAGATCCGTGTCATCGACGCGGATGGCGCTCAGCTCGGCATCATGCCGCCCGAACAGGCCCTCTCCATCGCCATGGAGAAGGAACTCGACCTGGTGGAGGTAGCGCCCCAGGCCGTCCCCCCGGTCTGCCGCATCATGAATGCGGGCAAGTTCTTCTACGAGCAGAACAAGCGGGAGGCCGAGGCCCGGAAGCACCAGAAGCACATCCAGATCAAGGAAGTGAAGTTCCGGCCCAAGGTCGACGATCACGACTTCGACTTCAAGAAGCGCAACGTCGAGCGTTTCCTGGCCGAAGGAAACAAGGTGAAGTCACTGGTCCAGTTCCGCGGCCGCGAGATCGTCCACTCCCACGTGGGTCTCGACATCCTGCGCAAGCTGGCCGCCGACCTCGGAGCCTCGGCCATCGTGGAAGTGCCGCCGCGCCTGGAAGGCAACATGATGACCCAGATCCTCTCCCCGGGTAAGGAACTGGCGAAGGCGACGGCCAAAGTCAACGACGCGAAAGCCAAGGGCGCCGCCAAGGCCAAGGGCGGAGCCAAAGCCGACAGTGCCGCCAAACCGGACAAGAACAAGGCGGAAAAGCCCGCGAAGAAGAGCGAAGACAAGCCCGCGCCAGCCCCGGCGTCCGAAGCGGAAGCCGCCAAGGTGAGCCGCCCGAGAACGCCAATAAACCAACAATAATTCCCGGGCACGTAGAATAGAGGCCGGAGCCGAATTCACTTCGGCGCAGGCCCGGGGGTTTGGGGGGCTGAGCATGGCAGCGAAACTGCTTTTGCGGCCCCCCAACTAAGAGGAAAAACCATGCGAAAGCCAAAGACAAAACTCAAGAAGAAGACGAAGCGCGCCGCGGTGGCCCGTTTCAAGCTCACCGCCACCGGAAAGATCAAGCGCAATCACTCGATGAAGCGCCATATCCTCACCAAGAAGTCCAAGAGCCGGAAGCGCAAGCTGCGCGGCTCAACCCTGGTTTCGAAGGCCGATCACGCCAACGTGCGCTTCATGATCACTTCGTAGTTAAGCTGGGGGGCGTTGCACGGACCCGCCCCCCAGACCCCCAATCGCTTCGGCCGGAGTGACAAACGAGCGCAGCGACTTTGCTCTGGAGGGGGTCCGCGGAGCGGAGCCCCTCAGGAATCCGGCCTTCGCTTGGTTCGAATCTGTGGCTGCGAGCCAGGCGGAACCCGCCCCCCAACCCCCGTCGCTTCGGCCAAGTGACAAACGAACCGGGGACGTCCGTGGGACGTGACTTGGGAGAGAAACCCACCATCGTCATTGCGAGTCGGTCCACGGACTACGTCCGTGACTTTTGGAAAAAACCCCATGACCGTCATTGCGAAGGACCCGAAGTTTCGTTTCGGACTGAAACAATCTCTCGATCCCCGGAGAGACTGCTTCGTCGTCTCCCTTTCGCTGTACTCCTCGCAGTGACGAAAAGGTCTGGAACGGGCCTTTCTCGCACGGGTTTCTTGGCAGCGCAGCGACCTTGCTCAGGGGGTCCGCGCGGAGCGGAGCCACTCAGGAATTCGGCCCTCGCTTGGTACGGACCTTCGAGAGACCTTCCCGGCGACCAACCGGCTGATTGAGCGTCTCAAGAGCATGCGGTTCGCGCCTGAAACCCTCGTCATGGTTCTGGTGACCACCACTTCGATGGCGGCGATAGAGCCGCTTCAAGGCGCTGCGTCCGCGACGCCGTCCCCGCCGCCCTCGGCCGTCCCGTCACCCACGCCGAAGTACAAACTCATCCCCTACGGCTTCGAGACCGCGAAGGATCGAACGACTGTCCCGCTGTTGCGGTTCGAGGATGCAGCGGAAGTCCGGTCTCTCGAGATGAACGCGGCGATCGCGCGGTTCTTCGACAAAAGTGACGAGAAGGGCAACATGCTGCGCGGCGCAACACCCGGCGGCGCGCCCACGCTTCGGGACATGGCGCCTTATCGCCCTCACGTGACCCCGACCCTCGATCTCCTGGGCGTGGCCGCGGTCGCGGTGAGGGAAATCAAGAAGCAGATCGACGCCCACAAGCGGATGCCCCCGGCCGATCCGTCGCCGTCGCCATCGCCGTCGCCCGGCTCGCATTAGGCCACGGGCACATGGGCCATCTCTCGCAGCCGGACCTGACGGCGCGGATCGAAGTGAGGAGGGGGCGCGAGGGATCTCAGCGCAGCGTGACCGCGAAAGTGGTCGAACTGCTGTCCATCCCTGTGGCAGCCTGACCCGTGTCGGAGTAGGTCACGGTGCCCGAGACGACGCCGCCGCTCAAGGCGGCTGAGAACCCGTGCATCTCCGTGTTCGTTCGGCCTCCGGACGTAAAGCTCGTCTGTTGAGTACACCCAAAGCTGCCCGTCGAGCCCGTAACCGCACAGGAGAAGAACAAGCTGCCCAGCGGGCCCGGGGAGCTGCAGTTGGGCGATCCCGACACCCCGATCGCGGTGTCGGTCCCGCTAGTGCTCGCTTGCCCAGTCACCGCCCCGTTGGATTGTTGGAGTGTGGCCGTCATCGTGCCGCTGTATGTACGGGTGTGGAGGCAGGTTGTGATGCTGGTGACGCCGCCAGGCCCGCTCGAACTGAAGGATTGCGTGACAACATACTGCCCACTGAAAGGCCCCGTGTACGAGGTGGAGGAAGGGCCGGGAGTTGGGCCTGGAGTTGGCGTGGGCGAGGCTCCAGATGACGACGAATCCCCGCCGCCGCTCTTCCCGGCCGCGACGGCGACGCCGGCCGCGGCCGCTCCCGCCCCGGCCACGATTCCCACCAGCGCGCCGGTCGAGAGACCCCCGCCGGCGGCCGCCACTCCCGCCGCACCCGCGACGCCCGCCGCACCCGCAGACGAACCGGCCGACGATCCCGCCGCCGATCCTGCGGCGGAACCTGTTACGACCCCCGTCGACGCGAAACCAGCGGGCAGCGCAGCCACACCGGCCGGGCCCTGGAGGACCACCGACGCCGAGCCAAGTGCTCCGGCCATGAGTTTGCCGTTGCAGGCGCTCGAACTGTCGACAACCGCGGTCGTGTAATCCGCGGTTCGGTTCGTGCCGAGCGCTCTATCGGTGACCTCGATGTAGTAGTGGAAGTTCTTCAGGCTCTTCTTCGGTTTGGGAAGTACTCCCACGAAGGCGGAGCCTTCCGGCTTCATGGCCACCGAATACCAGTCGGGGCTTTGTCCCTGAAACAAAACGCGCGCGGTGGCCACGCTCGCCGCCGGCGCAAAGCGTGCCTCCAGTCGCGGGAATTTTTCGGCCATCGCGCACCCGACCGGCTTGTGCTCAATGCTCAGGGTCTGGGCGCCGGCCGAGGAACACACGACGGCAAGAATGACAAAGCCAACAACCAGATGTTTCGTCATGGAACACCTCATGAACCGCGCCAGCAAGAGCGACAATCGCTTCATCGCGGCGACGGCTGCGGGGGCGCCGTGAGAAGGGATCGGGATCGACCCCGCTCAACCTGTGACCATGGTACACCTTGTTCTTCAAGCAACGTCGAGTCGCTCGCAAGGGCCGGACCTGCGGGTCAGAGCCTCATCGCTCTTTCGTGACTGCCACTTGCCCGGTTGAGGGCCCAAACGCGAAGGTTCCGCTATAGCTGTTGTTGGAGCCGGTCGCCGAGATCGAACCGCTGCGGGCGCCGTTGACGCAGGTTAGGGTCGCCTGGAAGGTTGTCGCGGTTGCCTGTCCGGCCACACGCATGGTGTTCGGCTCGTTGACCGACCACGTCTGGTTGAAGTTCCCGTTCGTGTCGGCTAAGACGTTGTGGCCGGCCCAGCTGAGCGAACGTCCCGCGCAAACCGAAACGTCCATGCCGGGTGGATTAGGAAGGAAGGCAACGCCGTAAATGCTTCCGGAAGGAGCCGAACTGGGCTGGCTTCCGGACGCCGACGAGCTATCGCTGCCACCTCCCTTCGCCGCTCCGACCGCCACCGCCCCACCGGCCACGGCCACGCCTCCGAGCACCAGGGCGGTGGCGCCGAGCCCGCCCCCTCCACTCGCGCCCGAAGCCCCGGCCGCACCCGCCGCCGATCCGGATCCCGCCGCAGATCCCGCAACCACGACGCCCGACGACGCGAAACCCGCGGGCAGGGCCACCACACCGGCCGGGCCCTGGAGGATCACCGACGCCGAAGCGAGCGCGCCGGCCATGATCCTGCCCTTGCAAGCGCTTGAACTGTCGACGACCGCCGTGGTGTGGTCAGCTGTGCGGCTGGTGCCGAGCGCCTTGTCGGTGACCTCGAGGTAGTACCGGAAAGACTTCAGGCTCTTGTTGGGCTTGGGAAGAACTCCCGCGAAGACGACGCCTTCCGGCTTCATCGCCACCGAATACCAGTCCGTGGTCTGTCCCTGGAACATCACTCGCGCCGTCGCCACGCTCTCGGCCGGCGCGAAGCGCGCTTCCAGTCTCGGGAACTTCCCCGCCGAAGCACACGCCACCGGCTGATGCTCGATGCTCAGAGTCTGCGCTCCCGCCGACGCGGCGGCGACAAGGAGTGCGCCGACGCCGGCCAGTAGACGTTTCGTCATGAGATCCTCCCTAAGCCAGGCAACGCGCGGTCCCATGAATCAACCGACCCGGCGAGGAGAATAGTACGTCGGTTCGTTCAGGCCGACCGCTCCTGCCGCGCGGGCCTACCGCTTCGTCACCGTGACTGGCCCGAACGAATTACCGAACTCGAACGTCCCGTTGTAGAGACCGGGCGAACCGGTCGCCGAAATCGAGCCGCTCCTGGCGCCGTTGAGGCAGGTCATGGTCGCCTGGAATGTCGTCGACGTCACCTGCCCAACCGCGCGCAACAATTGTGGATTCCCCCACACGGTGTCGAAACTGCCACTGGCATTCAATGTGACACCCTGTGAACTGAAGAACAGTCCGGGGAAGCCCCCGCATTCGACCAGGCCGATGCCGGTCTGGTTGCTGTTGGACTGGAAGGTGACCGAGTAGCTGACGGAGGAGGCGCCGCCGGAGTCGTCGCCGCTCTTGCTCTTCGCCACCGCCACTCCCGCCGCCGCCGCGCCCACACCCCCGACGATGCCGACAAGTGCGCCGGTCGAGAGACCTCCTCCCCCAGCTGCGCCTGCACCGAGGAAGACGTGAGGAGAAAGAGAACTCCCAGACCGGGAAGAAGATGCTTGCTCATGAGAACTCCCTGAGAAATCATGCGCCACTGCGATGGCTCCGTTGAGGGGAATATTACGCGCCCTCGCGCGGCGCGACGATCAGCCTTTCTTGCTGATCACGATCTCGACGCGACGGTTCTTCTGGCGCCCCTCCGGATCGTCCTTGCCGTCGGGCTTCGCATTCGGCGCGACCGGCTGGGTCTCGCCGAAACCCTTGGAGGAGAAGCGAACATGGGCGAGGCCCTGGCGGGCGAACCAGTGCCGGACCGACTCCGCCCGACGCTCGGAGAGCTTCTGGTTGTAGGCATCGTCGCCCTTGGCATCGGTGTGCCCTTCGATACGGACCGTCCCTTTCGCCCGCTGGCCGATGAACTCCGCCGCCTTCTTAAGCGTGTCTTCGGCCTTGGGCAGAAGAGTCGCCTTATCGAATTCGAACAGAACATCGGCGGCCAGTTCGATCCGCACCTCGGTCTCGGTCTCCTTCACCTGGAGATCGACCACCACACCCCCGAAGCTCTCGACCTTGAAGACAATATCGAGGACCTTGAACTTCGCGTCCGGCGGAACATCCTGTTCCTGCGCGCTCGCTCTGCCGAAAGCCATCAGCCACAGCAGCGGAATCGCGAACCGGGAGAGTTGTCGTGCCATGGAACCCCAGGGGGTCAACGGCTCAGAGGCACATCGTCCATCGGCGAGACATGGGGGATGACGATCGAAATCTTTTGCACGTCGTCGGGCGGGGCCGGGAATTTGGCCCACAGGTTCACGCGGCTTCCCTTGGAGATGTCCTTGAGCTTCTGGCTGCAGACGCAGGTGTTCTCGCTGTCGCGGGCCACGAAGTATTTCTTCTTGCCAACCGGATCGATCAGGTGGATGCCGCCGATGGAACCAAAGTCCTTGATGTCATGGCCGGGGTCGCCGAAGGCGTAGCCGAACGAAACCGATTTGTCCGAGTCGTTGATCATCGAGAACTTGAGGCTCACTGTTCCCCCGCTGGTCCGTTTGAACTCGGTGACCTCGATGCGAACGCCGGAGGTCTCGCCGTCGGCGGTGGCGATGGCGGCGGCCTGCGCCGGGGCGGGTGCTGGCGGGACCGCGGACAAAGGCGGAGGCGCCGCAGTGGCCGGGGCGGTCGCTACGACCGCGGGAGCCGTGGCCGATTGGGCCGCGGGCGGCGTCGGCCCTGGCTTCGAGCAACCGAGAAGAGCGACAGCAACGACCAGCAGATGCGCTTTCATAACACCCTCCAGGGAGCCGGCCGGGCCGTACCTCGTCACGGCTCCGCTGAGCGAGATACTACGCCCCTTTCCCGGCGGGAGGCGTTGCTCTACTGACGGTCGAAGACGATGGTGTAGTTGTCTCCGCCTTGGGTCGCGGTGCCGCTGCACGAGTTGACGGTGGCGCATCGCCCGGTGGCCTGGCCGGCCGGGCAGGTGAGGCCGGACCCCGGGGGATCGCCCGCGAGATCCAGCCGGAAATTGCCGAGGGCATCGACGGCTCCGCTGGTTCCCGCGCTGGGTGGGAACACCATGCTCCCATTCGCGTTGAAGGTGACCGGCGTGATCGTCTCCACCTTGCCGAGATCGCCCGGCTTGCTTCCGCAGATCGAGGGGTTGGCGACAAATGTCAGGGTGGCCTGAAGGCGCCATTGACCGGCGTAGCAGGCCGGACAAGCGACACCGGACGGCGGCGTTGGCGTCGGCGCGGGCGTCGGGGTGGTCGCGGGTGCGGGCGCAGGCGGGTTTCCGGACGTCGATGCGGTCTCGCCGCCGCCCTTGCCGGCCACCACCGCCACCGCCCCGCCGGCCGCAGCCAGACCGCCCAGCACCAGCGCGGTCGCTCCGATCCCACCGGCGGCGCCGGCGCCCACCGCTGACCCCGAGCCCGCCGCTGACCCCGCAGCCACCACCCCCGAAGACGCGAAGCCCGTGGGCAAGGCGGCCACGCCTGCCGGCCCTTGAAGCACCACCGACGCCGATCCGAGGGTGGCGGCCATGATCTTGCCCTTGCACGCGCTCGCACTGTCGACGACGTTCGTGGTGTAGTCAGCGGTGCGGTTGGTGCCGAGCGCCTTGCCCGTAACCTCGATGTAGCAACGGAAGGCCTTCAGGCTCCCCTTGGGCTTCGGAAGAACCCCCGTGAAGGACGCCCCTTCGGGCTTCATCGCCACCGAATACCACTCGGGGTTCTGCCCCTGGAACACGACACGCGCAGCCGCCACCGCCTCTGCGGGCGCGAAGCGGGCTTCCAGTCTCGGGAACTTCCCCGCCGCAGCGCACGCCACCGGCTGATGGTCAATGCTCAGCGTCTGAGCCTCGACCGAGCCACCGGTGATGATGAGAAAGCCGAAACCGACTCGCCACTGTTTCTTCATAGACCATACTACCCAATCTTTCGCGACCGATCGGCCATCGCGCAACCCGCGCTCCGATGGTTAAGATCCTCGGATGGCCGACCTTGAATGCGCGAAGATAACCGCAGAGTGATTCTGCTGCCCACGATCCTGTGCCTCGCCTTCGCCGGGAGCGGTGTGGCCGCCGCGACACCCCAATTCATCACTCTGGAAAACGCGTGGCGCGCCGGGTTGCGGGACGGTTTCACCATCGCCTCCGCGCGCGACTCCCTCCGGGCCGCCGACATCGGCGCCTTCCAGGCGCAGTCTCGCTTCTTTCCGAAGATCACGCCGTCGTACTTCCATGGTCCCAACCAGAGCGGCTGGTCGATCGCCGCGTCCCAGGCCATTCCGTGGCTCGGCGGCGACATCCGGGCCGAGCGAATCACCCGGACTTTCGAGGGGATCCTGACCCCTTCGACTCGCGCCACCGACACCGCTCTGACCTGGACCCAGCCCCTGCTGCGCGGCTTCGGACCCAACGCCTCGCTCTACGATCTTCGCAACGCGCGACGTGCGCGCGAGGCCCAGGAGCGGAATCTCGTTCTCTCCAAACAACGTTTCATGGTCGAGGTCGCCCGCGTGCACTACCAGACCCTGGCCCAGCGGGAACTTCTCTCCGTGGCCCAAAAGAGCGCCGCCCGAAGTGTGGCCCTGCGCAAGGCCTCGGAGGCGCGTTTGGACGTGGGCCTCTCGAACAAGCTGGATGTGTATCGCGCTCAGCTATCGGAGTCGCAGGCGGAACAGAGCACGGTTCAGGCGGAGACCGCGCTGCAGTCGGCTATCGAAAACTTCCACTTCCTGCTCGGCAAGGCGCCCGATGACCCGTCGGAGCCGGCCCCCGCCGAAATCCCGCCGCCCCGGGCGGACGACCTCGGCACCGTCGAGACCCTGATCGAAATCGCCCTCACGGCCAGGCTCGATCTCGCCGAGGTGCGCGACCAGGTCGAGGACGCGCGACGAACCGCGTCTCTTTCGCGTCAGAATCTGCTTCCCGACATGTCGTTGAACCTTCGCTACACCGAACAGAAAGGAGCCGGCCCGACCGGTCCCTTCGCCGTGACCAACCAGCGCTGGGAATCATTCTTTACCGCCTCCGTTCCGCTGGAGCGGGCGGCCGACATCGCCCGGGTGCAACTCTCAAACCTCGACGTCGCGGCGCGACAACGCTCCTACGATCAGCGTCGTTATGAAGTGGAGTCGGAGGTGCGATCGACCCATCGTCAACTGATCAGCCTGTCGCGCAGCATCACCACCCAGACCGGCGCGGTCGATATCGCCGAACAGCAGCTGCGCCTGGCCAACCTCCGCTACCAGCGGGGCCTCGCCTCGAACTTCGATGTGGTCGACGCCGAGAGCAGCCTGCTCGCCGCGCGCAGCTCGCTGGTTCAACTCCTCGCCGCCTATCAGGTCGCGCGGCTCGATCTGGAACGGGTGGTGGGACGGTTGAATGTGAATCTGGAACCGCAGCCATGAATCGACGCCGGTGGATCATCGCCGCGGCGACCCTGGGAAGCGGCCTCGCGCTCGCCGCATTGCTGCGCTCCGTCACGGGCGCCAATGCCGAGGTGGCGACAGCGCTCGCCCAGGAAGGACCGTTCGACCTGACCATCGTGGAAACCGGCGCCCTCCAGGCGTTGAAGTCGGTCACCTACGCCTCGTCCATCCAGAGCAATCAGGCCAAGATCGTGGCCCTCGCACCCGAAGGCAAGGTGGTGGCGAAGGGCGACCTGCTGATCCTGTTCGACTCGACCCCTTTCGAGGACCAGATCCGGGAAAGCGAGGCGCTGCTCTCGCAGGCCCTCGCCGAATCGGTCAAGGCTCGACAGGATCTGTCTCTCCAGGAAGTGCAGAACGGAGAAGAGATGGCGGCGGCGCGTCAGAAGGAAGACAAGAGCGGCCTGGAATTGCGCGACGTCGAAGAAGGCGGGGGCAAGCTGCGCGAGGACGAGGCGAAAGCGGACCTCGCGGAAGCGGATCGACAGTTGCGCCGCACCACCGGCGCGCGGGACGACTTGAAGCCCTTACTCGCCGAGGGTTTCATCACCCGGCAGGAGATGGATCGCGCGGATCAGGAGGTCGAGAAGGCCGAGGAGAAGCTCGCCATCGCCAAGCGCCGGCACGATTCATTCTTCGAGTTCGGGAGACCGCTCGAGCGCTCGCAGGCGCGCGCGGAGGCTTTGTCCTCGCGGGAATCCTCGAAGGCCCTTCTCTCCGCGGCCGGTTCACGGCTCGAACAGCGCAAGGCCGCCATCGAGAGTGCGGCGAGCAAGATCCGGGAGGCCCAGGCGCGCCTCGGCACCGCGCGCGCGCAACTCGCCCGCTGCGAGGTTCGCGCCGATGTGCCCGGCATCGTCGTCTATCGCCCCGTCTTCTTCGGTTCAGAGCAGAGGAAACCGCAGGTGGGCGATCAGGTTTGGGCCAACCAGCCTCTGCTCATCCTTCCCGACGTCTCGAAGATGACGGTGGAGGCCCGGGTGCGCGAGACCGACGTCCACCGCGTCGCGCAAAGTCAGAAGGTGCAGGTCCGCGTCGCCGCGTATCCCGATCTGCGACTCACCGGCCGGGTGACTCTGGTCGGCACCCTGGCTCAGGAAGATTTCGCCCGGCGCAGCGCCAAATACTTCGGCATCACCGTGGAGATCAACGAGCGCGACGAACATCTGCGCCCCGGGATGACCGCGACGGTGGAGATTCAGGTCGAGCGAAAGGAACAGGCGCTTTTCGTGCCCATCCAGGCGGTGTTTGACCGGGAGGGGAAGCGTGTGGTGTATGTCCGCGAACTGGGCGGTTTCCGGGAGCGCGAAGTGGTGACCGGCTCGGTGAATCGGGACTTCGCCGTGGTCGAGAAGGGCTTGAAGCCGGGCGATCGCGTAGCTCTATCGGACCCCAATCTCGCCGGAGCGGGCAGCGATCGTTTCTAGGGCCGGTGGCATGGACACAGCACCCGCTCTCGTCTCGTTGATCGACGTCCACAAGACGTATCGAAAGGGCGACACCGAGATCCGCGCGGTTGATGGTGTGACCCTTCGCATCGAGGCGGGCCAAAGCCTCGCCATCGTGGGCCGGTCGGGCTCGGGCAAGTCCACCTTGATGTCTCTGATCGGTTGCATCGATGTTCCGACTTCCGGTCACGTCTCGTTCAAGGACCGGCGCGTCGAGACGATGAGCGACCGCGAGCGCTCGCGGCTTCGGAATCAATCGATCGGTTTCGTGTTCCAGTCCTTCCACCTGATTCCGGAACTGACGGTCGAGCAGAACGTGGAAACCCCGCTCCTGTATTCAGGAATCGCCGAGTCGGAATGGCGCGAGCCGGTTCGCCGCGCCCTCGCTTCGGTGTCCCTCGAGTCGCGGGCCACCCACTTCCCATCGGAACTCTCGGGGGGCGAAGCGCAGCGGGTGGCCATCGCGCGGGCCCTGGTGCGCGATCCGGAGCTGGTGCTCGCGGACGAGCCCACCGGGAATCTGGACTCAGCCACGGAAGCCGAGATCGCGGACCTGCTCTTTTCGTTGCCTCGGAGCGGCCGAGCCCTGGTTCTGGTCACCCATGACGTAGCCCTCGCGAAACGCGCCCAGCGGCGGATTGAGCTACGCGACGGCCGCCGCGTCGAGGGAGACGCGTGACCCGGTCTGCCCTGCGCGCCCTGATCCGCCGCGCGATCGCCAGTCTTCGGGCCCACGCTCTCCGCTCCGCGCTTTCCATTCTGGGAATCCTCTTCGGAGTCGCTTCCATCACCGCGATGTCGTCCGTCACCGAAGGGGCAAGACGCGAAGCACTTTCGCAGATCGGTGAACTCGGCGCGGACACCCTGGTGGCTCGCGTGCGCGCGACCACGGCCAGCGGGCCTCGACCCGAACTGACCATGGAGGATTCAGCGCGCCTTCGGGCCGCGCTGCCCGGCCTGGTGACCCTCGCTCCCATTCGAACCGCATCGGTTGAGATCCCCGGGCCGAGTGTCGCCATCCCCGCGACCATCGTGGGAACCACCGAGACCTACGCCCTGGCCGCGCGTTACACCCTCGCGCGCGGACGAACTCTGACCTCGCTCGACATCGCCGAGAGACGAAGGGTCGCCATCGTGGGAGCGGAAATCGCTCGTGCCGCGTTCCCGAACGGCCCTCCGCTCGGCCAACGGATTCGTATCGGCGAGGAAGAGTTCGATGTAGTGGGCATCCTGGAACCACGCGCCACCCGGCGGTCCAGCCACTCGCCGGTACCCGTTCTGGGTCGCGATCTCAACCGGTCGGTGATCGTCCCCTGGAATACGATTCCGGGCAGCTCGGCATCGGAGAAGGGGATCGACGAGGTGCTGATCCGCTTGCAGCGATCCGAAGACGCGCAGGCCCTGGCCGCGGCGGCGCGTCGGACCCTGGAGGCGTCTCTCGGCCGCGAAGCGGTGGAGCTGGTGGTGCCCCTCGAAGTCCTGCGACAGCAGCAGAAAACCCAGACGGTGTTCGGCGCGGTCACCGGAGCCACGTCGCTGATCTGCCTTCTGGTCGGCGGCGTGGGCATCATGAACATACTTCTCGCCAGCGTCTCCGAACGAGTGCGTGAGATCGGGATCCGGCGCGCAGTGGGAGCCACGCGCGAAGACATCGCCGCACAGTTTCTCGCCGAGGGCGCCTTGTTGAGCGCGTGCGGCGGAATTGTGGGACTTCTCCTCGGAGCCGCGGCCGCGCTGCTGATCCAGAGATGGGCTTCATGGCCCATCGCCATGGCCCCCGCGTTCATCGCCTTCGGATTCCTCACTTCGATTGCCACCGGTGTGGCGGCGGGTGGGTATCCCGCATGGAAAGCCGCGCACCTCGAAGTGATGGAAGCGCTGCGAAGGGGCTAGTGAGCCCTCGATCTATCCGGGCCCCACCGGCCACAACAACCTCCAGAGCAGACCCGCCATCGATGACTGGGGCATGCGCTAAAATTGAGCACGTGAGAACGACTCGGCGTCTTCTTTGCTTTCTCCTTTCGTTGCCCCTCATCAATCCGGTACCCGCGATCGGACAAACGGGATCAGTCGAGCTCGCGCAGGGGATCCGACAGGTTGACGAGGGCGACCTCGACGCCGCCCTCATCACGCTCGATGGCGCGGTCCATCGCCTGACCGGCGTCAAGGGGCGGGGCGCCGAACTGGCTCTCGCCCATCTTTATCTGGGCATCGCTTACCTGGGGGTGGGCCAGTGGGAGCGCGCAAAAACAGAGATGAGGGAGGCCTGGCGTAACGACAAGGGAATGAAGCTCGACCCCAAGAAGTTTCCCCTGCGGGTCATTCAAGCCTACGAGGAAGCGAAGAACGAGGCCTCTCCTCCGGGCAAGACGCCAGCACCGGCCGCCAGTTCAGGCAAGGGCGGAGGAAGCAGCAAGGCGCTGCTCATCGTCGGCGGACTCGCCGCCGCCGCCGGAGGCGTGGCCCTGGCTGGCGGCTCGTCGGCCCCCACACCGGCCGCGGTCTCCAGGCCCCAGGTGCTGGTGGTCGGAAGTTCACAGGTATCCGCTCCGGGCGTAACGACCCGGTTTTCGGCTTTCACTGTTCCTTCGGCCGGACTGATTCAATACACCGGCAATTGGACGGTGGGAGGCAACGCCTTCAGCCTCGAGCTGGGACAAAACTGTGGCGGTTTCGGCCCCTACGTTGCGGAAACGCCGCCCACCACCGCTCGACCCCTGACCCTGACTCACCGCGCGTCGGCAAGTGATACCTACTGCCCCTACGCGCTTTACGTTTCCGGCTCGGGAAGTGAGAGCTTCTCGTACCAGATCGTGTTCACACCACAGTAACTCAGTGGGTTCTTGACCTGTGGGGGCGAACCCCAAGAGCCGATTCATCGTCGGGGACGTCGTGTCTCCAAGGCTTTGAGCGCTCCGCCCTCGTAGTAGCGCTCGATCCCGCGGATGACGTCCCTCGCGGTGATCATGTCCATGCACCGGGGAAGCGCACCGACCACATCGAGACAGAGTTCCTTGTCCTTGGGGTCGCCATCACCCAGGGCCACGGTCCTCGACTTCCAGCAGCCGCCGTTGTCGCAACAGAGCAAGGCGCCGGCGGTGTGGAGGTATTGATGATGGGGGTAGAAGGTGAAGTGTGGAGGCTCGCGTCCGCCCGCTACCACGACGCAGGCCCGATTCAGCGGCATGCCCGGCTTGACCGGCACCGCAGCGGCCAGGTGCATGAGCAGACTGACCGCGCTCACCGCGCCTTCGGCGTGGTACATGAGTCGGACCAGTTGCCGAAGGGTGGTCTGCCCGCGTAGATCGATGACGCCACGGAGCGCGGGCTGATGATGTTGAGACTCGCCGATCTGAAGAAAATCGAGCTGTCCGGCGAAATGATCGATGACCTTCTGGTATCGCTTCACATCCCACCATTTGATGGTGTAGTCGAACTTGCCGCCGGAAGCGAACATCCAGAAGCGCGGGGGCATACCTTTCTTGGCGATCACGCCCTTGAACCATCGGCGTTCGTCGTCTGAGATATGGAGGTCGCCGCGAAAAAGGGTCGGCTTGATCTGAAGCCCCAGGAGTTCATTCAAGTGCTCGATGAAGCCATGGATGAAGTGATAGGGCGCGGTGTTGGATCTATGGATCAGCGGGTATTGACAATCCACAACCCTCAACGCCGAATCGTCATCCCTGAGGGGGGTGAGATTGGGATTGTGATTCCACAAGTCCGGACACGATGTGCGCACATCGGTCAGAAACCTGCCCGGATAGCAGGCGTGAATGTCACGGACCGCCGCCGTGAGCATCAGGATGTCACCCGGCGACTGGAAGTTTCTGAGGAGAAGTTTCTCTTTCGGCAAAGCACGACTCCATCGCGGACCGAGAGTGGGTTTCGTGTCGCTCGCCAAAGGTCAGGGCGCGCGAGCGGTTCCCCATCCCCGCCGTCGATCGACGTCTAGTGTCTCGTACTCTGTCCGAAGCCCGCGAACGATCCGGAACCTGAGCTCCCCGAACCCGATGATGACCCTCCAGAACTCGACCCTCCCCCCGACCCTGAGCTGGAGGAACTCGAGGAGCTGGAGGAACTGGACGAGGAGGCCGAGGAACTCGAACTGGCGCTCGACGAACTGCTGGAGGGCGTCGATGAACTGCTCGACGAAGCGCTGCTGCTGCCCGTCGACGAACCGGCACTCGATCCGCCGGGGCCGGTCAAGGTTGACTCGGCTCCGCATCCGGCCAGAGGCGCCACCCCTGCGAGCGCAGCCCCTCCCGAGAGAATGCGGAGGAAGTCTCGACGGTCTTCAACGGAGGATTGCTTTGAACGATGATGAATTCTCGCCATGATGGAGCGAGCTTGTCAGGGGGGACGCGTGTCTGGCAATGATTCATGTGACTCATGTCACCGCGACCTCCTTCGTGGCCGCAGAGCGCCCCACGCGACGGCCCGCCCTGATCCAATCGCGAATTCCGCGGTTGATCAAGACAGGGGGAGCGCGCCTGGAATGGCGATAAGCTCGGGGCGGAGTGGAGTTGACACGTCGATGAACGCAGGGGAGACGGATCGGATTCCGGTCTGTTCCGCGTGCGGAGCGGAGATGGACGGCCACAGCACCGCCTGCTTCCTCTGCGGCCACTCGCCCCGAAGCCCTTCCCTGAAGAAGGGCCAGGTGATCGCGGCCCGCTACGAACTCACGGGAGTTCTCGGAAGCGGAGGCATGGGCACGGTCTATCAGGCGCACGACCGCTCGCTCGACGAGCTGGTCGCGCTGAAGGTCCTTGGCGAAGGAGTCCGCGGGTCCGCGGACGCTGACCGGAGGTTCCGCGCCGAGATCAAGCTCGCCCGCAAGGTCCGGCACCCCAATGTGTGCGCCATTCACGAGTACGGGGATCTCCCGGACCTCCAGTACATCGTGATGGAGTTCGTGGATGGAGAGGACCTCAAGAAGTACCTGGACTCCCGGGGCGCCCTGACCGCGGACGAGGCTCTCGATATTGCGCGTCAGATCGGGGAGGGCCTTCAGGCGGTCCATGACGCGGGCGTCATTCATCGGGATCTCAAACTCGCCAACGTCATGAGGGACAGCACCGGTCGGTTGCGCCTGATGGACTTCGGTATCGCCAAGCGCGTGGGCGACGTGATGTCCACGGTCACGGGTCAGATCCTCGGCACCCCGGAATACATGAGCCCGGAGCAGGTGCAGGGACAGCCCACCGGCCTCAAAACCGACATCTATTCGCTGGGCGTGATGACCTTTGAGTTGCTGACCGGGCGCGTACCGTTTCGGGCGAATACGCCGATCGCCACCATCATGCTGCACGTCCATGCCCCGCCGCAGCTCGAGGATCCGGCCATTCCACCGGCGATCGTGCCGATTCTCGAGAAAGCGCTCGCGAAAAATGCGGAGGATCGGTACGAAAGCGCGCGCGCCTTCGTGGCCGCCCTGGCCGCCGCCCGGGTTTCAAACGTCCCGTCGGCGGCCGCCCCCGTTTCACCCCAAATGCCCGCGGCGGATCTAACCACCGCGGCAATCGCGACGCCGGAAGTTGCACCCGTTCGTCGGACGGAGGGGCCACCCCCCATAGTGATGTCGCCGGCCCAGGAGCCGAAGGCCGTCGTGAGCTCACGTCATCGTTGGGGCCCATGGCTTGGCGCCTCCGGCGGCGTCCTCCTGGGGCTCGGAGCTACGGTTTGGCTGGGCCTTCAGGTCGGCGAATTGGCGCGCAGTCGACCCGAGCCAAAGCCCTCGCAGCCCGCAATAGAGCCAAAGGCAGTGGCCGCTGCGACCGAACCAGCCGTGACACCCAACCCGTCGCCGAAGACGCCAACGGCCATCCCTTCCATCGCTCGGACGGTCGCGATGCCGAGGCCGACCCGCGCCCTACCGACCGAGAAGGCGCTCGATCCAATTCCCGAAACGACGCCCACCCCCCTCTCCGCAGCAGCCCCGACGCCGGTAGCGCTCGGCAAGCCGACGCCTGCCCCTGCGGTCACTCCAAGTCCCCCTCAGACGCCAGGGCCAGCCCCGACCGCAGCGCCGGAATCCAGCACTCCTCCCGCCGCCACTGCAACCGGCTATCTCGAGCTGGGCGCCGCGCCCTTCGCGGAGGTGACGGTCGACGGGAAGGAGGGAGGGATGATCGCGGGCACGAAAACACTGGAACTCGCCGTGGGCAGGCATGTGGTGCGCTTTCTTCATCGTGACTATCGGCCGCTGCAACGGATCGTCACGATTCTTCCCGGGAAGACCATGAAGGTGTTCGTGGATTTCGGCCTGGACGGGATCGCCAAGTGAACAAGGATCTCCGCCAACCGCGCGTTGACCGCTGCTCGCGCACAAGATAGCGTCGCTCGCGGATCGAACTTCATGGCCCAAAACGTTCACGACGACGTCCTCGCCGCCATCGGCCACACCCCGCTCATCCGCCTGAATCGCCTCACTCGCGACATCAAAGCCACGGTGTACGCAAAAATCGAGAGCGTCAATCCGGGCAACAGCATCAAGGACCGGATGGCGGTCCGGATGATCGAGGATGCCGAGAAGGCCGGCCTCCTGAAACCGGGCGGCACCATCATCGAAGGCACTTCCGGCAACACCGGCATGGGCCTCGCCATCGCGGCCATCGTCAAGGGCTACAAATGCATCTTCACCACCACCGACAAGCAGTCGAAGGAGAAGGTCGACGCTCTGCGCGCCTTCGGCGCCGAGGTGATCGTGTGCCCTACCGACGTGGATCCTGAAGATCCAAGGTCGTACTACTCGGTTTCATCCCGACTGCTCCGGGAAACCCCCAACGGCTGGAAGGCAAACCAGTACGACAACCTCTCCAACTCCGAGGCTCATTACGAAACCACCGGCCCGGAGATCTGGGAGCAGACCGAGGGGAGGATCGATCACCTCGTGGTGGGCGTGGGCACCGGCGGCACCATCTGCGGCGCCGGGAAGTTCCTCAAGGAGAAGAAGCCTTCGGTGAAGTGCTGGGGCATCGACACCTACGGTTCCGTTTTCAAGAAGTACAAGGAACAAGGCGTCTTCGACAAGCACGAGATCTATCCGTACGTGACCGAAGGTATCGGCGAGGACTTCCTTCCCCAGAACGTGGACTTCTCCGTGATCGACCATTTCGAAAAAGTCACGGACCGGGACGCGGCCATCTACACGCGGGAAATCGTCCGGCAGGAAGGAATCTTCGCGGGGAACTCGGCGGGCTCGGCCATCGCGGGGCTGCTCCAGCTGAAGGACCGGTTCAAGGCGGGAGAGACCGTGGTGGTGATCTTCCACGACCACGGGACGCGCTATCTCGCGAAGATGTTCAATCCCGACTGGATGCGGGCCATGGGTTACGAGACGGTCCCCGGCCCCACCGCGCGCCACCTGGTGAAGAACAAGAGCGTTTCGGATCTGGTCGGCGTCGAGGTGACCGATACCGTCGAACAGGCTCTCCGCCGGATGACCGAGAACAACTTCTCGCAGATCACGGTGAAGCAGGACCAGCGCATCGTGGGCTCGCTCAGTGAAACCCACGCCTACGCCTGCATGGTCCAGAACCCCTCGATTCGCCAGGAGCCGGTCAGCACGATCATGCAGAAGGCGTTCCGGTTCATCGACATCGAGACTCCAGTCACTCTGCTCGCCTCGATGATCACACCCGAGAACCCCGCACTTCTCGTTCGCGACTTCCCCGCCGGCAAGACCTACATCCTCACCGGCTCGGACGTCCTCACCGCGATCTGACACTGCTCAGGCGGTGCCACGGCCTCGTCATTGCGAGTCGGTTCACGGACTTCGTCGGTGACTGAGAAACACTTCGGGTGGGGAGTGGTGGGAAGGGGGTTGCTTCGTCGCGGTCCAGACGGAGTGGCTCCTCGCAATGACGTGAGGGGGTTCAGAACGGACAGCCCGAGCCTGGTAGTGGGGTGACGCGCAGTGCGGGGTTCGCGCGGGCGAAACCGACGGTCCCAGCTACCAACCCCGTGCTGTCCGTCCTGCACCCCCCTCACGTCATTGCGAGCCCCTCGACGGACTACGTCCGTGACTGTTGGGAGAAACCCTCACACCGTCATTGCGAAGGCCAGATCGGTCTGGTTGGCCTGAAGCAATCTCCCGAGAGATCGCTTCGGTCCATCCCAAAACGACGCGTCCCTGCTGAGAAACCCGTTCGAGTTCGCCCCATTTCAGGAGGTTTTCTGAAAT
>JANLSZ010000191.1:0-26058 GCA_031362685.1 Vicinamibacteria bacterium
GGCTTCAACCGACAGCAGGCGGCGCAGCACCGCGTCGCCTGCGCTCGCCTCTCTGATCGGATCCACTTTGTGCGCCTCGACCGCGGTGACGCCGCGCTCGCGCAGTATCTCGATCTGGGTGTCGCGATGCCCCTCGTGCGCGCCCTTGAACTCGACCGCGTAGTCGCGCAGGCCCACGGGCACGAGATCCCGAGAGAGGGCGTCGGCGTAGAGGCCGATCGCTTCGTGTTCGAGACCAAGGGCCGCGTTGAGAATGGCGATGTCGGTGTCCTCGTTTTTCGGCAAGGCGTCCACGCGTCCTTCCAGAAACTTGAAGACCACGGCGCACGCGCCCGCACCCACGGCAGCGCTTCGAATGAACTCTCGACGCGCCGTCCACAGAGCCGGTGCAAGATGAGCCTGAAGCTTCACGCCGCCTCCGATTCCGCCCACAGGTCGATCACGGTTCGCAGTTTCGAGACTTCGACCATATCCACGGCGAGGCGCGAGACCACCTTCGAATCGCCGAAGACGGGCAGGCACTCCGCATAGGCAACCATCAAGTCGTCGAGCGACTGGCGCAGCCCCCCCAGATCGTCATCGACACTTCCGAGCTGGGACCCGGGGTCGACCCCTTTGGGCAGAGCGAAGCGTCGGCGCACGTCATCGCGGGTGGACCGGTGTCTTTGCAGGGCGGCCAGATAGCGGGAAACCAGAACCTCGGCGCTGGACCTCGACCGACGAACCGTGCCCAGACGCATGCCGCAAACTGAGGCAAGACGATCGAGTTCATCGAGAGCCTCACGCTTCGACCCGTAGTCCTTCGCCTCGGCCGGGCGCGTGGCGCCTCCGAGAAGGGCGGCGGTGCTCAGCACGGCGGCGCCCCGGAAGAGCAGATCCCGCCGCGTCGCGTGCCCCTCCCCCCTGGCCGACATCAGAAATGAATCCCGAGGCCCGCACTCGCGATCTGCATCGACGCGTTGCGACCGGACAGCCTCGTGTACCGGTAGTCGGTCTGGAAGGAGAAACCCGGGCTCAGTCGATACTCGAAGCCCGCACCCACGTGCCCCGCGACTTCGATATTGCCCTGCCCGGTAGGACGATCGAGCGCCTCCAATTCCTTCGACTGCGCCACCAGCCCGGCGATCAGATCGGCGTCGAAAGGCGATGTTCCCGTGAACTGCAGGCTCTGATCGGACTCCGGGACTTCCCTGGTGATGACCACGGCCGCACCGGCCCCCGCGACCAGATAAGGGCGAAACCGTCCCAAGGAGTGAATCGCGTACTTGAAGCCCACCGGTTCGATGAGAAGGATCGAGCCAACCGAGCGCACCACGCGCCGATACGGAAATGGACCGGTGTCGCCTCGACCGGTGGCGGCGAGATTCGCGATGAACGCGATGGGATTCGTGATCGTGACCGGATCACTGGTGCTGCGCGCGAATCGGATGGAGATCTCGTACGACAACACGCCCCCACCCAGCTTCTTCAACGGAAGGTTGATGAAACCGGCGCCCTGCGCCCCGGAACCAAGGGAGTAGGGGTTTTGAGACCACCCGAAGTGAGCGCCCACCGCCGCGCCGATGCGTCCGATGGCGGGCAGAAGCTCGAGGGGATCGGAGGCGCCCGGCTTCCCCGGGGCGGGCGGCGGCGGCTCCTGCGCGCGAGCGCTCTGGGCCTGAGGCCCGAGGACGATCATCATGGCGACGGCCAGAGAGGAGAGAGACTTCGGGCGATTCCTGGGCATGGGTTGTCCAGCATTCTACGAAGAGAACGGAGAGAATGGATTCCCCATGCTTACAAATCCGGGACCGGTCATTCCCGATGGGATCGCAAGCTGGATCCGCGCCGAGGGCGGCGATCATGCCCTGCTCCTCATCACCGCGGATGCCTTCCTGCGCCCCCACGTGATGATGCTCGCGCGTGATGAGGTCTTCGTGATTTCCAGCACGCGCCTTCGGGTGGCAATCGGAGACAAGAGTCAGTCCGCGGAGAATCTGCGACTGCGCTCCTCGGCAACGGTCGCGATCTACGACGCCGGTCTCGCCTGCGTCATCAAGGCCCACGCCGCGGCTGGCCCGCGCGAACTATTGCCTGGAACCGTGGCCTACGACCTCGCGGTCGAGGATGTCCGATTTGATGCGCCCACCGCGGCCGAAGGTTCCGCTCGCCTGGTCACCGGACTCCGTTTCGAAGACCGCGCCGAACGCAACGACATTCGCGAACGACTCAGAATCCTTGAATCGCAGGGGCGTCCCTAAGATCTGGAACGCGTCGAAGGCGGTCGGGCGGACTTCCTCACGGGCGGGCGTTCAGGCGCGGCCGGCGTTCTCGGCGTCCGCCTCGCCGTCGAAACCTTCCGCGCAACCTCCGGCTTCGCCATGCGCTTCAAAACATCGGTCAAGCCAAGGTTGATCTGCCTTCGATCCATGTCCACCTTGATGAGCTGAACCTCGACGCGGTCGCCCAGCTTGTAGGTCCGCTTGGTCCGCTCGCCCCGGAGCGCGTGATCGGTGTCCCGGAACATGTAGTAATCGTCGGCCATGGTGGTGACGTGGACCAGGCCTTCGACAAAGATGTCGGCGAGCTGAACGAACAGACCAAAGGGGGTGACGCTGGAGATGACCCCTTGAAAGGTCTCGCCCACCCGGGAGGACATGAAGCGCGCCTTCTTCCACTCGATGAGATCGCGCTCGGCATCCGAAGCCTTGCGCTCGGTCTCCCCGAGGTGCGCCGCCATCTCCTCGAGAGGCCAGGTCACCTGGGCAGGGTTTTTCCCGTGGCGGAGGGCTCGAAGCGCGCGATGGGCGACCAGGTCCGGGTAGCGACGGATCGGGCTGGTGAAATGCAGATAGTTCTCACTGGCCAGGCCGAAGTGCCCGAGATTCTCGGGCGCGTAGCGGGCCAGTCTCTGGGTGCGCAGCATTAGATACGTGAGCAGGCGCTCTTCGGGACGGCCTTCGACCTGACGCAGAATCCTCTGGAAGTCCTTGCCCTGCGGATGCTCGAGGTCGGCTGTGACCTTGAGACCGAAGGTTCGAACCAGCTCGAGGTACTCCTCGAGACGATCCGGGTCGGGCGACTCGTGAATGCGGTAGAGCGTGGCCACGTTCTTCTGGGAAAGGGCCTTCGCCACCGCTTCATTCGCGATCAGCATGAACTCTTCGATCATGCGCATGGCGAACAGACGCGGGTTTGAAGTGATGTTCTCCACCACGCCCAGGGGGTCGAGCTGAAGTTCCGGCTCGGGCAGATCGAAGTCGAGGGAGCCGCGGTCTTTCCGCGCCTGATTGAGGACGAGGGCGAGGTCTCTCGACACCTCGACGGTCTTCACCGCCTTCGCGAACTTCTCGCGCGTGGGCAGATCGCCGTCGAGGATGGCCTGGGCATCTTTGTAGGCGAGTTTGGCCGCCGAGTTGATCACGCCGTCGTAGAAATCCGCCTTGACCACCTGCCCCCGCTGATCGACCTCCAGCACCGCGGTCTGGGTAAGGCGACTCTCACCTTCCACCAGGCTGCAGATCCGGCTCGACAGAGCGTGCGGCAGCATGGGCACCACGAAGCCCGGGAAGTAAACCGAGTTCCCACGCGCGTAGGCGCAGGCGTCGAGAGCCGAGCCTTCACGGACGTAATGCGCCACGTCGGCGATGTGAACAGCGAGAAGAAAATTCCCGTTGGGCTGACGGTCGATGCTGATCGCGTCGTCGTGGTCCTTGGCCGTTTCGGGGTCGATGGTGATCGTGGTCCACGGACGGAAGTCCATGCGCCGTTTGATTTCCTCGTCCGACACGTTCGCGGCCGCCGCCTCCGTCTCGGCCACCACATTGGCCGGAAACTCCGCGGTGAGCTCGTACTGAGCCAGGATCACCTTGAGGTCGACGCCCGGATCGTCCATCTTGCCCAGGCGTTCGACCACCACACCCGCGGCCGGCCGAGTGGCGGTGGCGGTGCGCGTGATCTTCAGAACCACCATGTCACCCGACTCCACTTTCATGGTGGCGTCGGCCGATTGAGCCTGAACGTTCTGAAAGAGCCGTCGGTCGAAAGGAACCACGTGGGCGTGGCCGCGGGAGACTTCGTAGCGACCTACGACACGTTTCACCGAGTGCTCGACCACCTTGACCACTTCGCCCGAGAAGCCCTTATCGGTTTTCCCGGTGACTCTGGCCATGACGGTGTCCCCATGGGACGCTCCGTGAAGCAAGGCCAAGTCGACTTTGAGGGTCGGATTGGGAGGCGCGTCCGGACTCCCGGGGAGGGGATTCACGAAGGCGAAGCCCGCGGGGTGGCCGACCACGCGGCCGAGGAAGGCGTCGGAAATAGAGGGTTTTTTCATGTTTTTCAAGAATCTGTGCGAGGGGTGAGGAATGGACGTCTAGTCAGGCGGATGGAAACAGAGGGATCGGTTCGCGGCGAGAGCGGCGACCAACTCCAGGCCCAAAGGGTGGCCCCTCCGAACTGAGGAGCCACACCAAGCCAAATGCCGGAGGTGGGGGTCGAACCCACACTCACCGAAGCGAACACGGCCCTGAACCGTGCGCGTCTGCCAATTCCGCCACTCCGGCGCGCTGGACGAGAAGGCGTGGAGATTAGCATTCCTGAGGTGGGGGGCCGCAATCCTTTCTGCATTCCTGCTTGGCCCCCCGCACCCCCGAGCGCTTCGGCCGAAGTCGGTCAGGCTCCGGTCATGGCCAGAACCCGAACCACGGTGGCGTCCGTGCCGAGCCCGGCCGACCTGGCGAGCAGAGCGATTTTCGGGGGCAGATCCAGCCGGAGTTTCTTTTCGAAGACTGAACATCGCTCGGCGGGAAATCTCTTCGTCCACTCGTCCCACCATGGAGCCACGCGCTTCGATACCGGCTCGATCACGAGCAGACGCGACCCCTTGACCACCCAGGGCAGGATCCGTTCCGCGATGAGGTTTCGTTTCGCGTCATCGAGCTCGTTCAGGGTCCATCCGATCACAATGCCTTCGGGTCGGCGAATGCAGTCAAGGGTCTCCGTGATGGACCGGCTGGTTTCGCCCTTGACTCGAAGGGTCTGATACGTCCAGCGCGCCTCGTGGAGGGCGAAGGACGATCGATCGGCGCCGATGACCGCCGTGGGATCCGCGCTGAGAAGCGCCCAGGCCGCGCCACAAACGCCCGTGCCACAGCCAAGATCGAGGACGGTCGGTCGCCCCGCGCCGGCAAAGCCCAGGTCAAGTTCGCGAACCAGAGCCTGGGCGGTGAGGAAATGAGTGCCGCCGTAGTAGAGGCCGAACGCCGCCCGCTTCCCTCGCCCATCGAGAGCACGCGCCAGCCCGCCTTCCTCGCGCTTCTCTACATAACCGGCGGAGAGGGCGCGCAGGGCCCGGGTCACTTCGCCGAACTTGAGGTCCTTCAGGTGCCGGTCCAGAAGGGCATCCATGTAGCGGGCCGCGCGGCCGGAAGCCGCGCTCTGCAAGAGGTTCAAAGCCCGGCCTTCGCGACGACCCCCGGAAGACCGAGCGCGTAGCGCGAGCCCATGAGTTGGGTCGGCGTCAAGTAACCCGGCCGCGGCGGAGTCGAGCTGTCGAGGAGACGCTCCACCACCCCGAGGGAGGCGGTGACAGTGAGGTCGTAACCATTGGGCGTCTCGATCTCGATACGCGCTTTCCGTCCGTCTGAAGTCCTTGCCTCGCCCCAGACATAGCAGTTCGTGCTCGCCCGCTTCTCCGCCGAGGGCGCCTTGACGGAGGCTGCGGCGCGACGCTGGAGAAGCCGGGTCATCACCCCGAAGCGCAAAAGCGGGCGTACCCAGTTGAGCCGGCGCACCCAGGCGATGGTAGACGCTGACGCCGTCATGTACACCTCGATGTCGGGTATCCCGGTGGTGATGTGTGCGGTGAATACGTCTCCCCAGGGAATGGTCATGGCCAGCCGAGGCTTGTCGCCGCGCATGAAAGTGCGGGTCTTGAAGGCCAGCGGGACTTCGACCATGGCGCCACCCCGCCGCACCCGGCCGCCTTTGGCGAGGCCGGCCGCGCTGGTCTTCGCAGTGCCGACACTCGGGCCTCCCGAGGCCTCAAAGGCCAGAACCAGCGCCGTGGCTTCGGGAAGGGCCTCTTTCAGACGCGCGGCGACGCCGTCGGTCGGGACCACATCGAAGCCAACCCCGGGAATCACGCAGATTCCGCGCGCCGCCGCCTCGGCAGACCGGGCGTGAGAGGCGGAGAACACATCGATCTCCCCCGTGATGTCGAGATAGTGGGCGCCCTCGGCGAGACAGGCCTCGAGCATGGGACGAGAGGTTTCGGAGAAGGGCCCGGCACAGTGCAGAACGAGCCGGCATCCGGCCACCGCCGCGCGCAAGCCTTGAGGGTCCTGAAGGTCGCAGGGAGCCGCCGGAGTCTGCAAACGGGCCGCGAGGGCCGCGACAGCGTCGCGATTCCGCCCGGCCAATCGGGGCCGATACCCACGCTTCACCGCCTCCTCGGCGATCAGAGAACCGGTGTAGCCGTTCGCTCCATAGATCAGCCAATTCGCATCGGGTTTGGGGTCGGGGATCGTCATGTTTCTAGTCGAGGGAGCGTAGCAGAACGCCCGCAGCTCGACTTTCCCTAAAAACCTCAAAAAGTATCTTCCCATCTCCGGTGTTCCGGGCCTAGAATCGGAGGAATTGGCGATAGCCACTCAATAAGATCGAAACCACTGGAAATCATGACGTCCTTCGGCGCCTCCCTTCGTCGCGAACGCGAACTGCGCGGTGTGTCTCTGCAACAGATCGCTGCGTCCACGAAGATAGGAGTCAGCATGCTGAAGGCCATCGAGGAAGACCGCCTCGACAAGTTGCCTCAAGGCCTTTTCGTGCGGGGCTTCGTGCGGGAGTACGCGCGCTTCCTCGCCCTCGACGAACAGAAGATTCTGACCGAGCTGAGCTTCCACGCGACCCGGGCTCCGGTCATTGACACCGAGGTCGGCGAGCGAGGGCGTCGGGTTTCCAGCCGGCTCGCCGCGCGCCTGGTCAACGCTGGTCTGGTCGCCGGTGGGCTTGCAACGGTGACGGCCCTGATCCTGAGTCCGGGGTTCTCGACCCGGTCCACCCAGCCATCCAGCGCCGCTCCCGCCAACGTGTCGCAGAGTCCTTACGCAGGGATCGAAACACCGCGCAACCCCGGGGCGGTTGCCGCTTCAACCGATGGCACGGCGGCCCTTGGCGGGACCGCCACCAACGCGGCTTCGGTGCTGCCCCAGCCTCTGCATCTGACTCTCACCGCAACCGAAGACTGCTGGATCGGTCTCGACGTGGGCGGCGACCGGGTTGAGAACCGCGTCCTGAAGAAGGGCGAGTCGTTCTCCATCGTTGCCAGACAGAACGCATCTTTGGCGGTCGGCAATGCCGGTGGCCTTCTCGTCGCCATCGACAGCGGCCCCGGCAGACCCCTCGGCAATCGTGGCGAAGTGAAGAGAAATATCGCCTTGTCGCCCGAAGCCATTGGCGCTCTTTCCGCGGGTTCGCAGAGCGTTCTCCCGAAGCCCATCGGCTGAGATCCCAGGCCTCTTGAATAGAAGCCGCGACTGAGCGATGGCTGAGACTCGCGCCTCCAACCCGCTCGTCGATCAGATCCGCCAGGGCGGCGTGCCGCTCGAAGTCAGGATGATGGCGGCCGAGGGCGCCTTCCCCCTGAAGCCCGAGGACCTGGTCGACCTGCTGGAGTTGATGCACCGCGACCCGGTGGCCGAGGTCGCGAACCTGGCCACCAAGACGTTTTCGGAATTGAGCGTCGACACCCTGCACCCGCTGGTTAAAGCCCGGGACGCGTCTTTGGCCGTGCTTTCCTGGACCCTGGAGGTCCGCAGCGACGCGAAGCTTCTCGATGCCTGCCTCCAGAATACAAGTACTCCCGACGAGGCCATCTCTCAGCAGGCGAGCCGGCTTCCCGAGGCCCTGGCCGAGCTGGTGGTCATCAATCAGACCCGGCTTCTCCGACACCCTCCGCTGCTCGCCCGCATCGAGGCCAATCAGTCGTTGTCGAAGGATCAGCGGCGGCGCCTTGCGGAATTTCGTGAGACCTTCTCCATTGGCGTCACGCCCGAACCTGCGGCCGCGCCCGTAGCACCGGCTCCCCCGCCCGTGCCGGTGGCCGCCCCGGTCGAGGCCAAAGCCGCCGAAACTCCCGCGCCGGAAACGAAAGAGCTCGACGAAAACGCCGTCGCGCTCAAGCCCGAAGAAGCGGAGGCCATGCTTACCGAGGATGAGAAGAAGGACGAGAAGGCGGTCAGCAAGTTGCAACGGCTGTTCACCCTGACCACGGGCAAGAAGGTCAAGGCCGCGCTCACCGAAGACGCCCAGGCTCGCGGCTTCCTCATTCGAGACCCGAACCGTCTGGTCGCCCTGGCCGTGCTCGGCTCCCCGAAGATCACCGAGGCTGAGATCGAGCAGTTCGCCTCGATGAAGAACGTTTCGAACGAAGTGCTGCGGCGCATCGGTACCAACCGCGACTGGACCAAGAAGTACGGGGTCATCAATTCGCTGGTGAAGAATCCGCGCACCCCCCTGCCCATCGCCATGGGTTTCGTTTCACGACTCCAGCCGCGGGACATCAAGGCCATCGCGGTCGACCGGAACGTCCCCGAGGCGATTCGAAAGACCGCGCAGCGTTTCGTGAAGGCCTCAACCCAGGGCGGAACGAAGGAGTAGGCGACCCCTCCGGAGCCGCCGGGTCGCTCCCGGTTTTAGAGCGCCGTTCAATCAGGTATCCTCCTCCGCCACTCCCGCCGAACCCCGCCCATGACCGACTACTACGCCATTCTTGGTGTCCCCCGGAACGCAACCTCGACCGAGATTCGCGACGCTTACCTGAAGCTCGCGCGCGACACCCACCCGGACAGAGTCAAAGACCGCGAGGCGCGCAAACAGGCCGAGAATGTCTTCAAGAACGTCACCGCGGCCTACGACACCCTCTCGAAAGACCGGTCACGGCGCGACTACACCGCCAAGCTCCCGACGGCAAGTGAGACGAGAACGACGACCACAACGGCGACGACCTCGACCCCGAGGCCAGCGCCGCCCATGGTCCAGGGTCGACCCCTGCCGTCTCGAGATCAAAAGCCCGGCCCGGCCGCAGCCACTTCGCCCTTACCCTCATCCGCTGGGGTCAGTGTCGACGTCCTCGCGCAGGGGATCGAGGCCTACAAGAACAAGGACTATCACACCGCCGTGCAGCTCCTGAACCTGGCGGTGAGCCAGAATGAAGGAAGTGCCAAGGCTCATGCCATGCTGAGTTTTGCCCTGGCCAAGAACCCAAACTGGGTCAGGGACGCCATGGCTCACATGGAGACGGCGTCAAAGCTCGACCCCAAGAACGTCGCCTACCTGGTCGAACTGGCGCTCCTCCTCCAATCGCAGGGCCTGAAGCTGCGGGCCAAGCGGGCTCTCGAGAGCGCCGTGGCCATCAACCCGGAACATCCGGAAGTGGCTCGAGCCATGAAGGAAATCCAGATCGGGCCCGCGGAACCCGAGAGCGCTTTGCGAAGTACGGCAGAGACGGCTCGAGGCCTGTTCGATCGCCTGCGCAAGCGCTGAAACGCAAAGGGTTTGCTTCGGCTTCTGTCTTTGATGTCTACTTACCCAAGTTCAATGAGGCGACCGATGTTCAGCCACTTCCCCTGCCCCCCCTTAGGCCGAAGACCTTGAAACTGAATTTCTTCGGCGCAACCGACATGGGAAGGCGGAGAAAGAACAACGAGGACTACCTCGGAATCTACGACCGCGACAACCTTTTCATTGTGGCCGATGGCATGGGGGGACACGCGGCGGGTGAGATCGCCTCGAGCACCGCGGTTCAGGCGGTGGCTGAGTTTGTCGCCCTCACCGCGAAAGAAACTGATATCACCTGGCCCTGGGGCGTGGATCCGAATCTTTCTTTGGTCGCGAACCGCCTCAAAACCGCCGTCCGTTTCGGCAACCAGAAGGTTCTGGACCTCAGTCTCACCGATGCGGACTACGAAGGCATGGCCACCACCATCGTGGGAGTGCTCTTCGAGGAGACCACCGCTCATATCGCCCATGTGGGCGACTCGCGTCTCTATCTGATCAACGCTTCCGGGATCCACCAGGTCACCACCGACCATTCCTGGGTTCTCGAACAGGTGGCCCTGGGCGTGCTCACCAACGAGCAAGCGAGGTCGCATCCCCTCCGGAATGTGGTCACCCGCGCCATCGGCGCCGCCCCCGAACTGAGCGTCGACGTGACCTCTCATGAGATGGTGGTGGGGGACGTGCTTCTCCTGTGTTCGGATGGACTCTCGGGGATGGTGGTCGACGCGGATCTCGAACGGATCGTCAAAGCGAACGCCGATCCGAAAATGGCTTCAGCCCTCTTGATCGCCGAGGCCAATGCGCGGGGTGGCGAAGACAACATCACCGTCCTCCTGGTCAAGCGGGACGATTGAAATCGAGAGGCTCAGTTGCATGCAGCCCCTGGCCGACGCTTCTGATCGCCCTTTCAATCGAGTGCGATTCTCGTGATGCCCGCCGGTAACGCCGCAGCCCAGCCCCGGACTGCGGGCGAATACCGCATCGGAAAGTATCGGGTCCGGGCGAGACTCGGGAAGGGCGGGATGGGCGTCGTCTACCTCGGACGTGACGAGGCTCTCGATCGCGACGTCGCCATCAAGACTCTTCGGCTTGAAGGATCGCCCGACGACGAGAGCCGGGGGCGATTCGAAATCGAAGCCAAGGCGGCGGCCCGGCTTCAGCACCCGAACATCGTCACCGTTTTCGAACTCGGTGAGGATCGGGGCCTGCCCTTCATCGCCATGGAAGTCCTGGGCGGGCAGGATCTCGATACCCTGCTTCGGTCCGGCGAACGGCTCTCGGCCACCGAGCGCCTCGATATCGTGATCCAGACCCTGCGCGGTCTCGACTTCGCCCACGCCAATCAGATCGTTCATCGGGACATCAAGCCCTCCAACATCCGGGTACTCGACGACGGTGGGGTCAAGATCCTCGATTTCGGCATCGCGAAAGTGGAGAGCCAGTCGGTAACCCGGGCCGGCATGATGGTGGGAACGCCTTACTACATGAGTCCCGAGCACATCCGCGGAGGCGCCCTGGACGGACGCACCGACGTGTTCGCGGTCGGGGTGATCCTGCATGAGCTCTTCGCGGGCAAGCGACCGTTCACCGCGGACGACCCCACCCGGGTGCTCTACCGAATCGTCAACGAGCCCCATCCGCGCCTTCCCCTGGAAGCCGCCGGGCCTCTGACCGCGGACGTGCAAAGGGTCATCGACAAGTCGCTCGAGAAGGAGGCCGAGGCACGCTTCGGCTCGGCCGCCCTGATGGCCGATGAACTCGCACGGGTGCGCGAGAGATATCCCTTCCCTCCTCTCAGCGCAGACAACGTGGCCGCGCTGAGTCGGGCCAGAAAGAGCCTGGCCGCGAAGCAGGCCGACCCCACGATCCTGAGAACCGTGGAAGAAATCGCCCTCGCCAACCCGGACGCGACCGAGGCCCAGCGGCTGCTCCGACTATTCAAGCGGAAGCCGGGGGAAGCCCGGGACGTGAACGAGATGTCAGCCTTCCCCGAACTCGACGCCACGTTTGGCCGAGCCACGGGGGAAGGAGACGAGACCACGGGCTCCAGCCCAACCGTAAGCGGAAGCGCCAACACCGTAACCCAGGGAACGCCCCGGGGGACGTCCACCCCCGTGCCCCCGCCCGGGGCGAGTCCGGGGTCGAACATGGTGCTCTATGGAGCCATCGCGGCCTTTGTGGTCACAGGTTCCATTGCCGCTTTCCTCTACTTCAACCGAGCCGCCACTTCCGGCTCCACCTCCGCTCGGCCCACGCCTACGATCACCGAGATCTTCGTTCCCGGCGCAGACCCGGCCCCTCAGGCGCCCACTGCGGCCACTGCCCCGGTGCGACCCGCGGCGGTGGTCCCCAAGACGATGATCCAAATCAAGTCGCAGCCCGCAGGCGCTTCGATTCGGCTCGATCGGAAGAGCATCGGAGTCACTCCCTTCAGCGCCGAGGTCGCAGCCAACGCCGCGCATTCGATCACCCTCTCGCTTCCCGGATACCAGTCAAAGGAGATCCGGGTCGATCTGCCCATTCCGGGCTCGGTGGACGCGACTCTTGCCCCCGATGGGCCGCCGGCCAGTCTGGTGGTGGAGAGCGCCTATCCCGTCACGGTTTCCGCGTCCGGACGGATACTCGGCACGGACAAGCCGGGCCTCACCGCCACCCTGCCGGCCGGAACTTATGATGTCCTGGTCGAGTCGGCGTCGGTCTTTCTCAAGCATCGAGAGTCCGTCCAGCTTGTGGGGGGCGGCTCGTTCACCATCCGGGCTCCTTCAACCGGGAAGATCGGCGTTCGGGCCAGCCCCGACAACTGCAAGATCTTTTTGAACGGAGTGTTCGTCGACTACCCGCCCATTCTCGACCGAACCATCGTGGCCGGAAGCCACGTGGTCACGTTCGAATGGCCGGACGGCGCGCGCGCGGAAGAGAAGGTGCAGATTCAGGCCGGCCGGCCTTCCTACGTAATGGGGAAGAAGCCGTGAAGCCTGCCGGTGTCCTCGCCACCGTGGCGGTGATTGTGGCGGTGAGCGGGAACGCCGTCGCGCAGCCGCCCCGGGCCGATGACCAGGCGAGGCGCCTTCTCGAGGACGGTCGCTCCGATCTCGCCAACGGGCGAGCCCGGCAGGGACTCGACGCCCTCCAGACCATCGTGACCGGCTTTCCTAACTCCCCATATGCGGACGATGCGCTGCTCGACATCGGCCGGTACGCTGAAGACGTCGAGAAAAACCTGACCCGGGCTCGCGAGGTTTACGATCAGATCGCCAAGAAGTATCCGCAGAGCGATTCAGCGCCCGGCGCCTATCTTCAGATGGGCCGCATCGCCTTCGCCACCGCGGCCTCCCGCGAGGCGCTGGACGACGCTCTCGCCAACTTTCAGCGGGTCATTCGTCTTTACCCCGAGAGCCCGTTCGTGCCCCACGCTCTCTCGGCCTCGGCCGCAGTATTCCGGCGGGCCGGGCGATTCGATTCCGCCATCGACGCGGCGCGGCGCGCGGTTCTCGATCATCCTTCCAGCGACATAGCGCCCGAGGCTCAGTTCGAACTTGCCCAGTCGCTGGTCATGGCCGGGGATGTCCTCAACGGCATCGAAGAGTTTCAGCGCGTCCGATCTCTCTACCCCGCTTCGGCCGCGGCCGCCCGTGCCCTCAACGCCACCACCGCCCTGTATCGGCTGTATGGGGCTGAGAAGCCGGTCTTCCAGAAAGATGCCGCCTTCTCTGTCCCTCTGGGCGAGGCCTTGAAGGATGTCCGTTCGCTGGCCGTGACCCCTTCGGGGGTGACCTGGATCGCCTCCAACAAGACCAAGTCCGCAATCGCCTTCGATTCGACCTTCAAGGTCGGCGCTTCACTGGCCGCGGAAGATCCGCAAACCCTCACCGTCTCGCCTCTGGGCGAGGTGGTGTTCGCATCGAAGCTCGCGGTCAAGGTGGGAACCACGGGCGTCCTGGCCTTCTCCATCCCTTCCGAGAAACCGGGCGAAATGGAGATCATCGACCGCATCGGCGCGGCCACCCTGCTCGTCTCCGGAGACATGCTCGTCTCCGACCTCAAGCGAAAACGCCTCCTCCGGTTCAAGGGCGCCACCTTCGCATCCGTGTTCCCCGGCCCCACCGAACGGGAAGTAATCAAACTGCTGACTACCCCCAAGGGCGATGTGGTGATGCTCCGCAAGGACGACAAGACGGTCGAGATCATGGATGAGGGGGGACGGCTGATCACCACAATCGGTCCGCGGGGTCCGGGGTTCGAGTGGAAGAAGCCGGCCGATGTCGCCATCGATGCGTTCTCGAACGTGTATGTTGCCGATGAGGACCAGGGCATCTTCATGTTCTCGGCCAAGGGGGCGCTGATGGCCACCTTCGGGGCGGCCGACGTGAAAAAGAGCCGCGCCATCGCCATTGATCTCTCCGGGGCGGCGCTGGTCTACGACGACCGCACGGAAACCATCGTGAGGTTCAAGTGAGAACGCGCTTGCGGGCTGCCCTCCTGGTGCTCTGGTGCCTCGGGCCCGGACCCGGCTTCGCCCAGTCCGAATCGGATCTCGCCGCCCTCCGCACCACCCTGGAACAGGCGGTCACCGAGTTCGAAGGGCCCCAGCAAGGCCAGTCGCTGGTCCGGTTCGAAGAGATCATCACCAGACTCGAAACGGAAAGACGCCAGGGTTCACTTTCCGAGGCCGGGGCCACCCTGCTGGTCAAGGCCTACGAATACCGGGCCCGGGTGCAGTTCAATCTCGGCAACACCGACAAGGCGGGCGACAGCTTCCGCGCGCTTATTGCCCTGAGGCCCCAGCACAACCTCGATCAGGGCTCGATTTCGCCCAAGGTCGTGGAATTCTTCAAGACGGTCAAGGCGCGCATCATCGGCTACGTCACCGTGCAGTCGGCGCCCCAGGGCGCCACGGTTTCATTGAGCGGAAAGCCGCTCTCGGTCACCGACTTCTTCCCCCTCGAAGTGGTGGCCGGTGACTACACTCTCGATATCACCAAGAACGGATACCGGCCGGAGACCAGACCGGTCACGGTGGCCGCGGGCGAGACCCTCAGCCTTCAGTTCGATCTGGTGAGAACGTCGGCCACGGGCTTCGTGATCACCGAGCCGACCGATGTGGAGGTTCTGATCGACGGCCTTCGAAAGGGCTCGACCAGCGGCGTCCTCGACCCTGGCCTGGCTGCCATCGCGGCCGCCCGCGGCCTCGACCCCGCGCGGTCCTCGAGCCGGATGGAGATTCCGGACCTTCCCGCCGGCTCCCACACCATCGAATTCCGGCGACCCTGTTACGAAACGCTCAAGCTGGGACTCGACATTCCTGAACCTCAGGACTACGACATCCCGCCGGTAAAACTCGAGCCCTCGATCGGCGTCATCGCCCTCACCTCCGATCCTCCGGGCGGACAGATCTTCATCGACGGCGAGGCTCAAGGAGTGGCGCCGAAAACCCTGCGGTCGGTGTGCGCGGGAATCAGGCGAGTCGAGGTGCGGCACGCGGCCGGCCGCTTCGTGCAGGACGTCGATCTCAAGGCGCGGGCCACCGTCGAGCTCAAGGCGCAGATCCGCCCCACCCTGGCTTTCCTCGGAGTGGTTGCCGACGGGCCTTCGGGAGAGCGGAATCTCGCTTCCATGGAGGGCCGCCTGGCGCGGGTGGCCTCTGCCACCATCCGGGCCATGAACTTTCTGAGGGCGGATAGCGCCGTGGTGGAGAAAACACTGTCCGCGGAGCGACTGAAGCTCGTGGACGTCCTGCCCCCCGGCAAGGCAGACCCCGCCCTGGTACGCAGAGTTTTCGAGAAACTCGCCGCGGTGCTTGAAGTGCAGGGATTCCTGGTCGGCCGCATCCCCGAGGAACAGCTGGCGAGGTCGGCAGCCCTGCATGTCTTCGCCGCGGGTAGCGTGGTGCCGGACTCGGCCGCCGTGGTCATGGAAGACGATTCTTCCTACGCGCGTTTCTTCGCGGCCTTCGAAAAGAAGCTGCCGCTGCGAGCTGCGTGGTCCGGTCTGGTCACCGTCGACACCCTGCTCTACGAGGGTCCGGTCGTTCTGCGCGTGGTCCCGGGGTCGCCGGCCGACAAAGCAGCGTTTGTGAAGGGGCATGTGGTCACCGCCGCGGGCGGGCGCAAGATCACGAGTACCGAAGAGCTTCTCGCCACCTTCGCCGCCGCCGGGACGGCCAAGCCCTTGTCCATCACGGTGAACGCGGCGGGGGGGGCCAAGACGGTGGATCTCCTACTCGACGACGCGCCGCGGGAAATCTCGCTTGCGGGGGCCGGAGTTCTCGCCAACAAGATCTGCATGGACCTGCGTCAAACCATCGAGGGCTACCCAGGTTCCGAGAATGCGGCCCTCGCGCGGCTGAATCTTGGCCTCATCTCCCTTGGCCTTCACGACTATTCGGGCGCCCACGACGCCTTCGTCAAGGCCAAGAACGAACTCCCGCTCGCTCCCGGACTCTCGCGCGGCACCGCGGCGTTTTATGCGGGAGTGGCGCTCGAACACCTCGGATACTCGAAGGAAGCCCTCGATGAGTACACCCAGGCCTCCCAGGATCAAGCCGCCACCTTGCTCTCCCAGGATGGGCCGCGGGTTTCTGACCTCGCGAAGCGGCGGATCGCCGCCCTTTCCGGCGCCCGCTAGTCGAGACTCCCTGAACCATGGCTCGCCTCATCTGGAAGAAGACTGATTCCCCGTCCGACGACGTCGCCTTCGAACTGGGCGAGGGATCGATGACCATAGGCCGCGATCCGCAGTGCGGCGTCTTCATCGACGCGCCCCTGCTCTCGCGCGACCACGCGCGGGTCGATTATCGCGAGGGCGCCCACGTGCTCATCGACCTGGGCTCCACGAACTTCACCAAGGTGAATGGCCAGCGAATCACGGAAAAGGCGCTCGCCCACGGCGATGAGATTCACTTCTCCCGCGCTCGTTGCGTCTACGAAACCTAAGCCACACCCCGAACCGGTCAATCACGGTAGAATGCCGTCTTCGCGCAAGGCGAAACTCAACTGGAGACAGGCAGATTCGATGATTGAACGGCACAAGGAAATCAGGCGGCGGCGGAAGCGTCGCGAAGAGACGTTGAAGGCTCGCAGGATCGCGGCCATCGCCGCTTCGGCCAAGAAGGCCGTCAAGAAGTAGCCTGAAGACGTAATCCCCTGACCTCCGAAGAACCAGAGATCCTCGCCGAAGGCGTGCGTTCTGCCCGTCTTCCCGCGTTTCTCGCGGCGTTTGAGGTCCGGAACTTCCGGCTGCTCTGGACCGGAGCTTTTCTCTCCAGCATCGGCACCTGGATTCAGGATGTCGCTCTGTCCTGGGTCATTCACACCGAGTTCAAGAACCCGGCCTATCTCGGCTGGCGTCAATTCGCGAGCGAGCTTCCCCTCGTTACCTTCATGCTGCTCGGCGGGGTCCTGGCGGATCGGATCAACAAGAAGACGATCCTGATGGCATCGCAGTTCGTGCAGCTGACTCTCGCTCTCGTCCTCGCCGGTTTGTACTTCACCAGCCATCTGTCCATCTGGGCGGTGGTGATCGTGGGATTCATCACCGGCCTCGCCCAGTCCCAGTCCGCGCCCACCTATCAGGCCTTCCTCACCAGCATTGTTCCCCGCGACGTCATCCCCCGAGCGGTGGCCATGAACTCGCTTCAGTTCAATCTCTCACGCTCGATCGGTCCGCCCATCGCCGCCGCTCTGCTCGTCGCCCTGGGCGCGGCCTGGTGCTTCGTGATCAACGCATTTTCGTTTGTGGCCGTGATAATCGCGCTGCTCCTGATCCGGCTTCCCGCGATCGCGGCGAGCGTCCGCGAGCCCCAGGGCATGGCCAGCAGTCTCCGGGAGGGTCTTGCCTACGTGCGCAAAGCGCCCGATATCGCCATGATCGTGGGTCTGGCGGGCGCCTTGTCATTCTTCGTCTTTCCTCTGACCACCTTCCTGCCCGTGGTTGCGGATGAAGTCCTGGGGTCGGGAGCCGGGGGTTACTCGTTACTGCTCTCCGCCATCGGCCTCGGCGCCATCGTGGGCGCCATCGGAACCGCGCACCGAGGGAGGTTCGCGGGCCGGGGCAAGTTCGTTCTGATGTGCTTCTCGGTGGGCCCGTTGCTGGCCGCCGCCGCCGTCCTCTGCGGCCGCCAGTGGCTCGCCACCGTCCTCCTCTTTCTCTATGGCATCGTTCAGGTCTCCGGCAGTTCGACCCTGAACGGACTGGTCCAAGAGCTGGCCCCCGAGGACATGCGCGGCCGGATCGTGGCCCTTTTCGGTCTCACCTTCCGCGGTGGTTCGCCGCTCGGGGCGCTGCTGCTTGGCTACTCCATCACCGCCTTCGGCCCCGCCGTCGCAATTTCCGCAAGCCTCATCGGAATGTCGGTTCTCAGCGCGGCGCTGCTGTACCGCTCGCCGCGTTTCCGCGCGATCTGAGCGGGCCTCTACTTCTTCTCGATCGCACCGCCCATTTCCTTCTTGGCTTCCTCGTCCTGCATGACAATAGTCTGAAGGGTGCGCGCCTTCAGGCTGGCCAGGACCATGCGGATGTCATTGTTGTCGAATTCGAGAACCACTGCCTGCTCGGCCTTGTCTTTGTCCTGGTAGGTGATGGTCACGATGTGCTTCCTGGCCTTGTGAAAGAGCGCGAACGGGCTCAGCAGGATCGCACTGCGCCAGCGGCGAGCGACCTTCTGGCCGTACTCAAGCTGAGACACCCGGTCCCAGGGGATCTCGAGAACAGCGCTGTCCTTGGGAAGGAAGGTGAGACGCTTCTCGTTGGTGAGATCGAACGGCCCCTCGGCATTCTCGGCGATCGTTTTCGTCGTGCCTCCCAAGTACTTCGCCTGACCCTTCTTGACCGCGAACACCGGAGAGGCGAATGCGGCCACCAGAGAAAAGGCGAGAGAGGCGGAAACGAGTCGTTTGTTCATGGGGTCCTCCGAAGAACGGGCAGGTGTCTACTTTACGCCGAGCGCGCCTCGTTCAAAGACTGTCCGGTTGAAAGCCGCCAGCCGGTCTACTGCTTGTCGTACACCGCGGAGATGTTTACGGTGGCGCCCTTCGAGTTCGTGCCGGTCTGGGTAACGGTGAGTGTCTTGCCATCCGCGGAGACAGTCGCCTTCGCCGTGACCGTCGCTTTTCCACCCATCTTCCAGGCGTTTTCGTAGCTGTTGTCATCGATCCGCCTGGGCGCAGCGGTATCGGCGTCGGGATTGCCGGCATACGGAACGTCTTTGCCGTCGAACCTCGAGGTAAAGCCACCCTTGGTGGCGGTTCCGTCGGCGCCGACAGCGTCCGTCGAGACTTTGATTCCGGCTGGGGTAGCTTCGAACTTCAAGCTCTGGCTTTTGGGAGCGGGCCCCGGCAGGTATTTGGATTTCGCAATGTTGAGTTTCCAGCTGCCGAGCCAGCTATCGGCGGCCGCGGCCATCGAAGCCGAAGCCGACATCACAAAGCTCACCACAAGGGCACTTAGGAACAGGTTCTTTCGCATCAAGACACTCCTTTTTCTATCCTGTCCAGTCACTGGTTCCAGGTCGCGAGAATGCTAGGACCGCTTGTCCGAAAAGGCAACTAGGCGTGCTCGACTAGGCGTGCTCGACGGATCGCACGCGAGGCTACACGGGACTGGTTTGCAACCTCTTGAACTCATCCGCGTCGTAGGTGATGAACTTCGGCAGCATCAGGGCGCACAACCCCACGCCGATCACGCACAGCACGCCGCCCGAGACGACGGACGCGCGGACGCCGAACGCCGCCGCGGCCATGCCCGCTTCCAGATGGCCGAGCATCGGGCCGCTCATGTAGCTCACCATCTCGATGCCGGCGAGGCGGCCGCGCAGATGGTCGGGAATGGTCTGGTTCCACATGGTGGAGCGGAAGATCCCGCTCACCGCATCGGCGCCGCCGGCCAGGGCGAGGAAGGAGGCGGCCGGGACGATGGAGTCGCAGAAGCCGAAGATCACGATCGCCACACCCCATACCGCGGCCGCCACCGTGATGGCAAGGCCATGCCGACGCACGCCGCGCGTCCATCGACTGGTGACGCTCGCGATGAAAGCGCCCACCGCCGGCGACGCGTACAGGACCCCGAGAACTCCCGGCCCGCCCAGCGTCTCCGACAAGGCCGGAAACAGAGCCATGGGCATGCCGAAGATCATGGCTACGAAGTCCACGACGTACGTGCCAACGAGCTCCTGTCGGCTCCGTGCGTAACGGAAGCCCTCACGGATGCTTTCTACGGTGGGGCGCTCGGCGCCCTCGGGCACGCTGGTCTTGCGGATCAGGACGATGCAGCCCAGAGCGAGGACGTAGCTCAGCACGTCCATCGCGTAGGTGAGGGCAAGGCCCCTCGAAGCGATCAGAACGCCTCCGATGGCCGGACCCACGATCATGATGAAGCTGCCGCGGAACGAGCCGAGCGCCGCGGCGGCCATGAGATCCTCGCGCGGGACCAGGCGAGGCATCAGCGCATCGATCGATGGTCGCTGCAACCCATTCATGCCGGACATGAAACCGGCGAGGACGTAGAGCGACCAGACGGGTGGAGCGCCATGGAACGCCAGAAGCGCCAGGGCCAGGCTGCCGCCGGCGAGGAAGATGTCCGTGACGATCACCATGCGGCGTCGGTCCACTGAGTCGGCGAGCGCCCCGCCGATGAACGCGGTCAGGAGCAGCGGAACCAGCTCGGCCACACCGAGAAGCCCCACGTTGAAAGACGAGTGCGTCAACTGGAACATCTGATACGGCAGGGCGACGTACGTCATCATCGTCCCAAGAAACGACACGCTCTGCGCGATGTAGAGAAGGCGGTAGTCGCGATGCCGGCGAAGGGGCGTGAAGTCCATGACGGAGCCGAGGAGGCTACTACGCGGACAGACGAATCCGAAGGCCACTCCAGGCGCGTCCGCGCCCCTCGGGGGCGACGGCGACCGCACCCCTCGCGGGGCAGCCACTAGAATCCACGGCATGAAAGAAACGTGGATCAAGTACGCCGAGGAGTTCACGTCTCCAGACAGCGTTGTCCTGCAAAGCCTGGCCAAGGAGTGCTACGCGAACTACTCGAACCACTCGATGCTGTCGGGGTTCTTTCAGGGCCGGGTGCTGTCGATGATCTCGAAGATGATCCGGCCCAAGGTCGTGCTCGAGATCGGCACCTACCTCGGCTACTCCGCGTTGTGTTTCGCCGAGGGTCTGGCCGAAGGCGGGAAGGTCATCACCCTGGACGTGAACGAAGAGACTCACAAGGTCGCGCGGGCATTCGTGGCGAAGTCGGCGTACGCGGACCGCATCGAGTTCCATATCGGCCCGGCCGCGGAAATCATCCCGACCCTGGCCGAGCCCCTCGATCTGGTCTTCATCGACGCGGACAAGCCGAACTACACGAATTACTACAAGCTCGTCTTCAAGAAGGTCCGTCGGGGCGGCTTTATCATCGCGGACAACGTTCTGTGGAGCGGCAAGGTGCTTCTGAAGAACGAGAATCAGGACGAACCCACGCGCGCGCTCCGCGGTTTCAATCAGATGGTGAAGGCGGATTCCCGAGTGACCAACGTGTTGCTGCCCATCCGCGATGGCCTGATGATCGTCCGAAAGGAGAAGGACTGAGCGTGTCGGGAACGTATCTTGAAGTTCCGGGCGCGGCCGCCGATCACCTCTATCGCGAAGGCAGCGCCAAAGCGTCGTTCTGGGAAGCGGTTTTCGGTTCGAGTCTGCGGGCGAAGAGGAGAACCCACGTCTCCGCCCTCGCGGACGGCACGCGCAGGTTCGATGTTCCGTTGCTCACCGTCGAAGACGACATCCTGCGCAGCGCGCAGGCCTGGATCGGGTCGCCGGAGCGCGCTGATTCCTGTTGCGAGGCCGCCAAAGCGATGACGACCAGGAGCGTGCGGGTCAAGCTCATCGGGTTGCAGCGGCAAGGTCAGCCGGTCGCCACTTTCGCTCTCCGGTTCGAGCCCTCAGCCGAAGCACACCCCGCCGCCGCCGCCATCGCCAGGGCGTTTCGCTTGTGGTTCACCGCCGAGGGGCCTCGCGTTGCCCAGGAAACTCTCATTCCGTTCGGTTTCACGCCGCACCCGTCTTGAAAGAGGAGATCCTCATGGCTGCAACCCAGCGTCCTGGCGCCGTCGTCGCGAACCTGGCGCTGGTGCTTCTCGCCTTATCCGCCATGGCCCAGGCGCCATCTCCGGCCCTCTCACCATGGCGCTCGCAAGCGAGTCCGGTCACGGTCGAACTGCGCGGGCTCGCCGTGGTCAGTGATCGAGTCGCCTGGGCCAGTGGCTCGAAGGGCACGGTGCTTCGGACCATTGACGGAGCAACGTGGCACGTGCGGCCGGTAGCCGGAGCGGAGGGGCTGGACTTCCGGGATATCGAGGCGTGGGACGAGAACACGGCCATAGCCATGAGCATCGGCCCGGGCCCGGCGTCGAACGTCTACAAGACCACGGACGGCGGCGCCACCTGGCGACGCGTTTTCGGGAACACCGAGCCCACCGGATTCTGGGATGCCCTCACGTTCTGGGATCACCAGCGCGGGGCGCTCTTCGGGGATCCGGTGCGCGGGCGATTTCAGGTGTACACCACCGACGATGGCGGCGAGTCCTGGAAACCGGCGCCGGATGCGGGCATGCCCATGGCGCTTGAAAACGAAGGCGCTTTCGCGGCCAGCGGATCGTGTCTGGTCAGTGGTCCGGGAACGCGTATGGCCTTCGTAACCGGGGGCGCTTCCGAGTCGCGCGTTTTCGTTTCAACCGATCGTGGCCGGACCTTCCAGGTCTCGACATCGCCGGTGCCCGCGGGAGCCGCCTCCAAGGGCCTCTTCTCGGTAGTGTGGCTCGACGAAAAGACCCTGCTGACCGTGGGCGGCGACTACAAGCAGCCCACCCTCGAAAGCGTGAAGGCGAGCCTCAGCCGCGACGGGGGCGCCACTTGGACACCGATCAAAGCGGACCCGGGCTTCCTGTCCAGCGTGGTGCGTGGCCCCGGCCCGGACGGGTCGGTGGTGGCCGTTGGCCTGGCCGGGACGGGAATCAGCAGCGACGGCGGAAAGACCTGGAAAGCGATCGACGCAACGCCCTATAACACCGCGGGTTTTGCGCCCGGCCGGGTAACGGGCTGGGCGGTCGGACCGAAAGGCGTCATCGCCCGCTGGCAACGCCCCTAACCAAGCGCGGCGTAGGCAGCCGCGATCTTCTCGCGATACCTCGCGACCGAGAACTCGCGATCGAGTAGTTCCCGGCCGTTTGCGGCGCGACGCCCACGTTGCCCGGGGTCGCGGAGAGCCGAATCGATACCCGCGGCGAGATCGACGGTCGTGGGCTCGACCAGAAAGGCGGTCTCGTCCGACAGCACCTGGGTATGGGTGTCGAGCCGGGTGGCCACGATCGGCTTTCCCGACGCGAGGTAGGTGTAGATCTTGAACGGGGTGTTGCCGCCGAGGATGCGCGGCGACACGAGCACATCGGCGAGAGCCATCCAGCGAGGCAATGTGTCGGGCGGCTGTTTGCCCACGAAACGGCATCGGGACAAGGATGCGGGACCGAGACGGGGCTTGAGCAAGGCGATGTCCTCCGCCTCGCCTCCCACGAAAACGAATACCGCATGCTCCGAAAGGGCGGCCGCGTGGGCCAGCAACTCGACGCCCTGATAGGCCTCGAAGTTCCCGGTGTAGAGCGCCACCGGAGCGTCGCCGAGATCCAGATCGGCTCGCAGCAACAAAGCCGCCTGACGATCGGCATCGCTCGGGGCGGACACCAAGGGCGGATCTTCCACGCGATGGATCGGGAGCGACGGACGCACGCGCCGCACTGATTCTTCGAGTCGCGCATTGATGACGATGGCGAGGTCCGCGCGGCGGAGCGAGCGATGGTGAAGCCAGCGGGCGAGCGGCCCCAGGGCGCGGGCCAGGACCGAGGTCGAGTGCGCGAGCTGTTCGCCGAGATCGGAATCCATGTCGACCACGAACTTGACCCCGGGCGGCAGGAAGGGCGCCACCAGGAAAGCCGATTCCTCCACCGCGTGGACGACGTCATAGGCGCCCGAGCGGGAGAGGCGCGCGGCAAACCAGGCGAAGGGAATGTCCTGAGCCGCCTTGGCGAGCGAGAAGCCGGGCCGGATCCGCCCGCCGCTTGTGCGCGCGGATCTCAGGTGGCGCACCCGGGGGGCGCTCCACGCTTCCCCCTGCGGGAAGGTCAGGAGATCGACGTCATGGCCCAGCTCCCCCAATGTAGATGCCAGAGCGGCCACCGCCAGAGGCGTGCCCCGCACCTCATGAAAAGGCTGCGGGGCGAGCAGGAGTATGCGCATGGCGTTCACGCGAGGTTAGCGCAGGCTCGATTCACTCGGGCCGGAGCGCGGGGGGTTCGGGGGGGCTGAGCACGGAACTCGAAGGGCGTTATGCGGCCCCCCCGTTCAATGACTCAGATACCGTTCCGCGTCGATGGCGGCCATGCAGCCGGTGCCCGCGGCGGTGACGGCCTGCCGATACTGATGGTCGGCCACATCCCCCGCGGCGAACACCCCGGGAATGCTGGTGGCGGTGCTGCCGGACTTGGTGATCAGATACCCGCTGGCGTCCGTCTCGAGCTGCCCGGCGAAAACCGTGGTGTTGGGCTCGTGGCCGATCCCCATGAAGACGCCGCCGCACTCCACTTCCTTCGCCTCGCCGGTCTTGAGGTTGCGGACGAGGGCCCCCTTGAGCTTGCCCTCGGCCTTGCCGATGTATTTCTCGATCGCGGAGTCGAGCAGCCACTCGATCTTCGGGTTCTTCTGGGCCTTCTCCTGCATGATCTTCGAGGCGCGCAACCTATCGCGACGATGCACGATGGTGACCTTCGAAGCGAACTTGGTCAGGAACGTCGCCTCTTCCATCGCGGTATCGCCCCCTCCCACCACCAGAACATGCTTGTTCTTGTAGAAGAAGCCGTCACAGGTGGCGCAGGCCGACACCCCGCCGATCTTCGTCCGGAACTCGACCTCTTCGTCGATCCCCAGCCACTTCGCGCGGGCGCCCGTCGCGACTATCAATGCATCGGTGGTGAGGTCGCCGACACTGGTCTTGAGCACGAACGGCCGCGCCCCCAGAGTCGCGGAACTCACCGAACCGGTGACGAACTGCGTGCCGAATCGTTCCGCCTGCTTGCGCATCCCTTCCATCAGCTCGGGACCAAGGATGCCCTTTGGAAATCCGGGATAGTTGTCGACCTCGGTGGTCAACATGAGCTGCCCGCCGGCGACATCGGTGGGGTCATCATTCCCGCCCCCTTCGATAACCAGAGGCTTGAGCTCGGCTCGGGCCGCGTAGATAGCGGCGGTAAGCCCCGCCGGACCGGATCCGAGGATGACGACTTTGTGGTGATTCTGCGCTGACATGGGGGAAGCTTATCCGCGCAGGAGAGAATGCGGCCATGAGCAACGAAATCGGTCGAGGCCCGATGGGCTGGGCCACCACGGTGACCGCCGTCTTTCTGGGTGCTCTGGGAATGGTCCTGCTGTTCGCGGGCCAGGAAGCCGGAGGCGCCGTCCTTGGACGAACCGACGTCGAACCTCTGGCCTCGATTCTCGGAGGCGCCCTGATCGGCTTCGGTTCCATGAGCTGGATCTCCCGAAAGTCGACGCTCGGGGGTATCTACGGCCGCGCCGTCGTGGTCGGCAACCAGACGCAGTTCATCATTGGAGCCATCGTGCTGCTGAAATACGGAATCCGATTCGGGGGGTCGACGGCGTACTGGGTCATCGCTTCCCTCTACACCCTGGGAGCCATGGCTTTCACCGCCCTGCTTCTGAGCCCCGGAGTCAGGCGCCGGGACGCGTGAGGAGAAGGCTGCGCATCGCCTTCTGGCTCACCCTGCTCTTGGCCCCGCTGGCTCTGGTCGTGGCCGATCGGGACTCTCGATGGCCGCTCACTCCGAAGGCCGGCATTCGAATCGTGACGGTCAATGCCGACACCAGGCCTCTCGAGGTAGCCGAGGCCCTGCGCCCGTTGGAGCCCGATCTCGTTTTCATGCAGGAGGTGGCGGTCTCATGCGCCCCCGCGGCTCGCGCCCTCGGTCTTCAGTTCCTGGACGGAAGTGATCAGTGCCTCCTGAGTCGATGGCCGATCTCGCCAGTTGGCCTGACCTGGCCCGGACCCTGGCAACCGCCGCAGATGGTGACCACGACGACTCCCGACGGTCGCTCGTTCGCCCTCGTCAACCTGCGCTTTGCCATCCCGGAAGTCGTGGCGGCGCTGGCCACTCTGGGAAACCAGTGGTACACGGAGGGACAGAGACGGAATCAGTATCGGGAACTCAAACGCTTCCTCGGCAACCGGTTCCCGGCCGTGGTCTGCGGCGATTTCAACGCCTTACCCCTCGAGGTCGGTCTGAGTCCCGGACTTTTCGATGCCTGGACAGGATTCCGCTACGGCGCCACCTTCCCCGCCCGGCTCCCGGCTGCGCGCATCGATCAATGCTGGATCACCCGGGATCTCATCGTCCGCGGCAGCTGGACCTATGGAGTGCCGTCCGATCACCGCGCTCTCGTCATCGATCTCGCGCCTGCGAAGGATCCC
>JANLSZ010000372.1:0-1804 GCA_031362685.1 Vicinamibacteria bacterium
GCCATTCCGCCGCGGGTGCTCAGAAGCAGCTGGTCGGCGCCGGTGGTCTGCATGGCATCAATGAGGGCGTCATCCTCCTCCACTCCCAGGGCGATGATGCCGCCCGGGCGCGGGTTTGAGAACGAGGCCAGTTCCGTCTTCTTGATGACTCCCTTGCGGGTGGCAAGAACGATGTATCCCTTGGTCTCAAAATCGCGGCAGGCCACGAAGGCCGCGATCTTCTCGCCGTCTTGCAGCCGGATTAGATTCACTACGGCTTTTCCCTTGGCCTGGGGGCCGACGTCGGGAATCTCGTGGACCTTGAGCCAATACAACCGGCCCCGATTGGTGAAGATCAAAACGTAGGAGTGAGTCGAGGCCACGAAGAGGTTCTCGACGAAATCCTCTTCCTTGGTCTTCATGCCCACGCGCCCGCGGCCGCCCCTGCGCTGACTGCGGTAGATCGTCATCGGCGTGCGTTTGATGTAGCCGTCATGGGTGATCGAGATGGCGACATCCTCGTCGGCAATGGTGTCCTCAATCGAGATGTCGTCGGGGGCGTCGATGAGCTCGGTCCGTCGGGCGTCTCCGTGCGTTTCCTTGAGGCCCTTGAGCTCCGACACCACGATGATGTCGATCTCGTGCTTGCTGCCGAGGATCTTCTTCAACCGGGCGATCGTCGCCTCGATCTCCGCAAGCTCATCCATGATCTTCTGCCGCTCAAGGCCGGTGAGTCGTTGCAGTTGGAGTTCCAGGATCGCCACGGCTTGGATCTCCGATAGCGCAAAGCGCGCGATGAGTTGGGTTCGCGCTTCCTGTGGCGAGGGGGCGTTCCGGATCAACGCGATGACCGCATCGAGATTGTCGAGGGCGATGACGTACCCCCGCAGAATGTGGGCGCGGGCCTCGGCCTTGCGAAGCTCGAACTCGATCCGTTTTCGGACAACCTCCCGCCGGAAGCCGATGAAGTAGTCGCACACCTCCAGGAGTGAGAGAACTCGCGGCCGCTTGTGAACGATGGCGAGCAGGCTGATGCCGAAGGTGTCCTGAAGCTGGGTCTGCTTGTACAGCTGATTCAGGATGACCTGCGCCGACTCCCCCTTGCGGATATCAACGACCATCCGCATGCCGCGGCGGTCGCTCTCGTCGCGAACCTCGGTGATGCCGTCGATCTTCTTCTCGCGCCAGAGCTCGGCGATCTTCTCGATGACCCGGGCCTTGTTGACCTGGAACGGGATCTCGGTAACCACGATCGCTTCCTTGTCGCCTTTTCGCTTCTCGATTTCCGCGCGGGCGCGCATGGTCACCGAACCGCGCCCGGTGAGATACGCCTGACGGATCCCGCTCTTGCCCAGGATGTAGCCGCCGGTCGGGAAGTCGGGCCCGGTCACGCGCTCGAGGAGGCCTTCCACGCGCTCGTTCACCGAGAGATTCTGGTTCTCCACCAGGTAAACGAGCCCGTCCACGACCTCGCGCAGGTTGTGGGGCGGGATGTTCGTGGCCATGCCCACCGCGATGCCCGAGGACCCGTTGACCAGAAGGGCGGGGAGAATGGTCGGAAGGACGGTCGGCTCTTCGAGCCGGTCGTCGTAGTTGGGCTGGACCTCGACGGTCTCCTTGTCCAGATCCGCCATCTTGGTGACCGCGATCTTGGTGAGGCGCGCTTCGGTGTAGCGCATGGCGGCCGCGCGATCCCCGTCCACCGAGCCAAAGTTGCCCTGGCCGTCGACCAGTATGGCGCGCATGTTGAAGGGCTGGGCCATGCGGACGAGGGTGTCGTAGACCGCCACGTCGCCATGAGGATGGTACTTGCCCATGACGTCGC
>JANLSZ010000018.1:0-2808 GCA_031362685.1 Vicinamibacteria bacterium
GGTATCGAACTGGAAGCATTTGGCGCAGGCTCGCTCCTGGTCCGATCGATCCCGCATCTACTCTCAGGCCGCGACCCCGCTGAGTCGGTGACCCGAATCCTCCGTCAGCTAGAGGACAGCTCCGACACCCACTGGGCGGTCGAGGGCCGGGCCCATCGCCTGGCCGCAAGCCTGGCCTGCCACTCCGCCGTCCGTGCGGGTCAGAAGATCAACCAGCCGACCATGCACGAGATTGTCGCGGGCCTTCTCTCCACGGAGTTCCAGGACTACTGCCCGCATGGCCGGCCGACGCGGCACCGCATACCGAAAGAAGACGTGGCCCGCTGGTTCGAGAGGACCGGCTGGCGAAGGTCGTAGCCGGGAGGGGCAGAAGCGCTCGCCCGAGATGTGGGGCTTTGAAGGGACGCGTTTTGAGTTCCACCTGCTGCGATCGACGCGGGCTTCGCGGAAGGAAGCGGATTTTCGCCAACCATCGCGATGGATTCCCGTGCGACTGCCTCAGCACCGAATAAGGTGGGCGCTTACTCCTTCATCGAGGAGGATGCGGCTTTTCTGGCCTCGACGAGCTCGGTGCGTTGCGTATCCGCGTCGGCGGCGATGGTGACGAGCTCCTTGAAGGCGGCCTTCGAGCGGGCCTGGTCGCCCGCGGCCGCCGCCGCTTTCGCCAGCCCGTAGGTTCCGAGGAACCGGTGGGGTTCCTTCCTACTGGTGGCTTCGAAGGCGAGGAGCGCCTCCGCGGGCCTCTTCGCCTCGAGCAGCATGAAGCCGAGCAGCTCCCGGGCCGGCGCCAGCGGTCCTGGGGTCAGGGCCGACTTGTCGGTGGCGTCCTCCGCGTCCGCGGCCGAGCGCAAGGCCGCGATCGCCGCGTCGTGCTTGCCTTCGGCGAACTGCATCCATGACTCCGCCACCCGCCGCTGGATCTCGATCTGCTCGGGCCAGTACGGGTCCTTCATCTCGGTCATCTTGTCGCGGATGGCCTGGAGGGCCGCAAGCTCGGCGGGCACGGCCGCGAGGTTGCCACTGTGCGCGGCGCCCAGGGCGCGCGCAAAATGAGTCATGGCCTGAGTGTAAGGGCTGTTCGCCGGGAGCACCGGAAGGGCGGCGGCCTCGGCCCACGCGCGACGCTCGAGAGCGTAGCGGGCGGGCATCGCAGCGAGCGCGAAGGAACCCGCGCCGGCCGCGCCCGCGGTGGCGCCCTCGCCCGAGCTCGTCACCTGCTTCGCCCGCTCGATGGCCTGGAGCGCCTTTGCGTCCTGCGCGGTCTGAAGGTAGGCGTAGGTCTGGTAGTCGAGGGCGTGCAATTCGTCGCCCGACGATTTCGCGTTCTTCGCGGTGTCCGCCGACTTCAGGTTGGTTTCGATCGACTCTTTCCACAAGCCGACGCGGGTGAAGGTGTGCGATGGCATGTGGAGAGCATGAGGAACCGCCGGCGCGATGCTCGCGTAAAGGCGCGCCGCGCCCAGGGCCTTCTCGGCCAGGGGCGGATAGTCGTAGTTGTGGATGATGTAGTGCGCGATTCCCGGATGGTCGGGGTGCTGCACGAAGAGCGGGTCCAGGATCTGCGCCGCCTTCAGCTGCGTCGCGTAGGTCTTGTCGGTGGGAAGCGCCGTTTGGGTGAGGGCCAGGGCGTAGAAAACTGTCGCTTCCATGTCCTGCGGATTCTCCTTGGACAGGCGCTCCATCGCAGCCGAATAGGCGAGCACCCGGGCCCGCTGGGTCGTCGGGCTGGTGTCGCTGAACAGTTCCGCGGCCGCTCCAAGGTAGCCCTTCTCCCGCGGCGTGGGCGACCCGGTGCTGAACCCCTTGTCGATGTCCGCTTTGCCCTGGGTGAGCGCGCTCGGTGTGCGCTGGCCAGCGAACGGATTTCCCCATCGGCTGAGAGCGATGCCCCAATACGCGATGGCGCAGTTGGGATCGCTCTTAAGAACGCCCTCGAAGCCGGCGATGGCCTCGGGGAACCAGAAAGAGTGAAGGAGGGCCACCGCGCGGTTGAAGTCGGCCTTGACCGCGAGTGAGCAAGAGGTCTCGAAGGCGACATTGCCCACCTTGCCGGGCGACGGCGCGTGCTGGTCATGTTGTTCATGCCCGTCTTGAGCCCGGGCCGGCAGCGTGCCGGCCACGAATATCGCGGCTGCCGCAACCGTCGTTATTGTGCGCTTCATCATTTTGCACTCCGTGGATGGTTACCGCTCCCGGTTCGCGCTGCGCGAGCGCGGAAGTGTCGGATTCCTGGATGCTCGGATTGTATACCCGAGATTGAAGGGGAATGCGCCTCGCCGGTTGGCCCTCCCGGGCCACAGTTGCTCGGGCCAGGTAGCCGCCCCAAGGCTCATGCGGATGACCGCCATTCTCCCGGGGGAGCCGGCCGGCGTGTGTCACGCTCGCTTGGGAACGTCCAACCCCGTTAGCCTCGTGACGATGTCCGGCCCGGAGGACTAAGGCTTCACCGCCCTGTCTATGAAGGCGATCTTGTCCGTGGGCTCGATATAGAAGGTGTGCCGCCGTCTTCGACCGCTACCGGATCGTGCCCCTTGACGATCTGAAGACCGGCTTGGCGGAATTTGCAGCCCGGATTGCGGCGAAGGATTCGGTGTTGGTCAAGGTCCAACCTATACATAAGGTGGCCTGGTCGCTCACGCGGTTGAAGGACCGTCTGAAAGTTTCGCCACACGTAGTCACAATTTTCAGATTCTCGGGCGAAGTTGGGAATTGCTAGGGCTAAGCCGCGCTGAAAGCGCGGGTGCCCTACCAAGAACCTCCCACGCACCGATTCGGGCGAAGCGCGAAGGAGGCAAAGTTGGGAATTGC
>JANLSZ010000053.1:0-5303 GCA_031362685.1 Vicinamibacteria bacterium
CATCCCGGTGAGAACCGAGGAGATGACGATGACCACGCTGACCCCGATGACCACGCCCACCACGGTGAGAGCGCTGCGCAGCTTGTGGGCGCGCACATTGTCGAGGGCCATCCGAAGCGCTTCCGCGGTCACGAACGATCGATTCCTGATGGCGGTCATCGCCCAGCAGTCCGTGGTGAAAGTCCGTCGTGGCACCGAGACGAGCGATGCGCCCGTCTGGCAAGGCGCCGAGGAGCCTCAATATCGCGAATATTGAGGCGACGAGCAACGCTGCCCAGACGGGATGCAGCGTTCGTCGAATGCAGGCCGACTTTCACCACGGGCTGCTAGGCCGTCCTCGTCAGTGCGACCACGGGGTCGAGCCGGGAGGCGCGCCACGCCGGATAGATCCCGGCGACGAGGCCGACCACACTCGACACGAAGAGCGAGAGAAGGATGTAGCCGCTGGTGATGGTCATGGGAATGGGTGTGGCGGCGGAGATGGCGCCCGAAACCATGGCGGCCAGGAGCAGGCCGAGCACGCCTCCGATGGCGCACAAGACCGCGGATTCGATCAGGAACTGCACCAGGATCTCCCGCCGCTTCGCGCCCAGCGCCTTGCGGAGGCCGATCTCGAAGGTCCGCTCGTTGACGCTGACCAGCATGATGTTCATGACCACGATGCCGCCTACCACCAGCGAGATCAGGGTGATGGGAGTGACCACCATGGCGATGGCCCCGGTGAACTGGTTCACCTCGCCCTTGACCTCGCCCACATTCACGAGGCCGAAGTTGTCGTCGTCGTTGCCCTTGAGCTTTCGCCTGGTCCGCAGGGCCACCCGGGCATCGTCGATGGCCCCGTCGAACCGGTCTTCACTGCGCGCGAGGCCGTGGAGCTGCAGGCTGGGATTGGTGCCATACATGCGCTGGAACGTGGTGATCGGGATGTAAACGTGGTTGTCGAGCGATTGCCCGAACATGGAGCCGCGCCGCGCTTCGACCCCCACCACCTTGAAGTCGAGCCCCCGGATCTTCAGGGTCTTCCCGACCGGGTCGTCTCCGAGGAAGAACTTGTCGCGGACATCCATGCCGAGCACGACCACCGCCATCGGATGCTCGACTTCGTGGGGAAGCAGGAAGCGGCCCTCCTCGATGGTCTTGTCTTCGATGACGGCCATGTTGGCGGTGACCCCGGTGACCTGGGTTCCCAGCAACTCCTGCCCGTTCTGCTTGAGGTCCTGCCGCTGGTTGGCCTGGGCTCCCACTTCGGCGCAGTTGTCGCAATGGCCATCGACCCAGTCGATCTCGAGCCACCCGATCCGGCGGTTGCGGCGCTCCATCCTCTCCCACTGCTCCTCGGTGACGTTCCCGCTGCCGGCCATGCGGGAGACCATGAAGTGATTGACGCCGAGAACCTTCGATACCCGTTCGATGACGTAACTGTTCAGGCCGCTGATGCTCGCGCCCACCACCACCACCGAGGCTACGCCGATGATGATGCCGATGAGGGTGAGGAAAGATCGCAGCTTGTGCGCGAGGATCGACGACAGCGCGATCCGCAAGGCCTCGATATTCGAACTGGAGATCATGTAGCCCAGAAACACCTCATTCCCTGGATTACGAGCGTCGAAAGCGTTTGGTTCCCCGCGCCCCGGCAGTTTGGGAGGGCTCAGTCGCGGCGCTTGAAACTCCAGGTCACTTCGAATTCCGAGGCCATGTCGCCCGATTCGTTCTTGCCGATGGAGCGAGCCACGAAGGTCGCCGGCTCTCCGGTCTGGGCGGCGCGTTCGATGGTGTCAGCCATCAGGCCGACCTCCCGGAAGGTGAATTGCGATTCACCGGCGATCTTCTTGGTGTAGCGCGCCCGAACCTCCGTCACCAGGAGTGAGACCTTCACCTCGCATCCCTGGACCAGGACCAGGGCGGGCGCGCCCGTGGACATCTCCGCGGCCATGGCCTGCGCGGCGAAGTATGTGGACCGGAATGGATTCTGGGTTCGCCACCCACCGGGAAGGATCACGGTGCATCCGCCCTCATCGAGCGAACGGAGGCGCAATCCCGCGAACGCGCCGAGCGGAAGCTTTCTCCACAGGAAGAGCTTGAAACCGAAGGGAGAAAGCACGCGATGCCGGATCTTGTCGGCCCGGTCGTTGAACAAAGCGCTCGCCATCGAGCAAGGATCCTAACTCGCCCGCCCGCCCGTATCATCAAGGTCATGGCCATGCTTGGAACGGTGATTTCGCATTACCGCGTCATCAAGCGCCTCGGCGAAGGCGGCATGGGCGAGGTGTTCCTGGCCGAAGACACGAGGCTGAGGAGACTCGTGGCCCTGAAGACGCTTCGGTCCGACACCGCCTCCAGTCCCGAGGCGAGGGCCCGGCTTTTCCAGGAAGCGCGGGCGGCCTCGGTGCTGAATCACCCGAACGTAGCCGTGATTTACGAAGTCGATGAAACCGAAACCGAGAATGGAAAGCTCGCCCTGATCGCGCTCGAGTACGTTCCCGGCGAGTCCATCCTCGATCACGTGCGGCGCACCACGCCGGGGCTCGATGCGATCCTGGATCTGGCGAGGCAGATGGCCGATGGCCTCACCGCCGCGCATCGTCGCGGCATCGTCCACCGCGACATCAAGCCCTCCAATGTCATGGTGGACATCGACGGCCGGGTCAAAGTGCTCGACTTCGGCCTCGCCAAGATGGAGGCGTGGAGCGTCGCGGAAGGAGGGTCCACCTGGACTCGCGATCCCGCGGAGGCGTCCGGAGATCGCCGCCTGATCGGGACGGTTGCGTATATGGCGCCCGAGCAGGCTCTCGGTCTCGACGTGGACGCGCGCGCCGACATCTTCTCGCTTGGGGTCGTGCTCTACGAGTTGCTCTCCGGCCGGCAGCCCTTCACGGGCGGCAACGTGGTGGCGGTCTTCGACGCCATCCTTCACCAGGATCCGCCGCCGCTTTCAAACGGGGCGGGCGACCCCAGGCTGCAAGCGGTCGAACAGGTGGTGCGTCGCATGCTCGAGAAGGATCTCTCGCAGCGTTATCCGACCCTCGACGAAGTCTGCGCGGACCTCCGGGTCGCAGGCGCGGGTCTTTCTACTCTGACCCCGCCGAGCGTCACCGAGTCGGGCCTTCCCCTTCTCGCCGTGCTGTGCTTCCGCAACATCACCATGAACGGCGAGGACGCGTGGCTCGGCACCGGGCTTGCGGAGACCGTCACCACCGAACTGCGCGGCTCCTCGCAGGTCCAGGTCGCGGGGCGCGACCGCGTGCAGGGATCGCTCCGGCGGCTCGGGCTGGGCGAGGATCAGATCGACGAGCAGGAAGCACTGCGCGTCGGTCGCGAACTCGGTGCGCGCTTCGTGGTGGCGGGGGCTTATCAGCGCTCCGCGGATGTGGTCCGCGTGACCGCGGCGGTTCTCGACGTGGCGAGCGGCCGGAATCATGCCACCGCGAAGGAAGACGGGCGGATCGGCGACATCTTCGAGCTTCAGGACCGAATCGCGGGCCGGCTCCGAACCTCGCTCTTTCCGGATGCCGCGCCCACCCTCGCGACCCGCGGAGAGACGCAGGTCGTCGAGGCCTTCGAGGCTTTGTCGAAAGGCCTGTTGAATCAGAGACTCGAGACCTACGAGGGCCTGGAGCGGTCGGTCATCTTCTTCGAGCGGGCCATCGCCCTCGACCCGGGTTACGTGCGCGCGCATGTCGAACTCGGCGCCTCTTATGCGAGCAAGGCCGACTACCTCGCCATACCGGAGTTTCATCAACGCGCCATCGCGGAGTTCCGGAAGGCCATCGAGCTGGATCCGAAATTCCTCCGTGCGTGCCGCGAACTCGGGCTCGCCCTCGTGGCCTCGAGTGCTATCGAGGAAGGGATCGCCGTCCTGCGCAAGGCCCTCGCTCTTTCGCCCGACGACCCGGCCCCCCTCTCCGCCATGGGCCGCGCCCTGTTCATCGGCAAGGGCGACTTCGAAGCCGCGGTTCCGTACTACGAGCGCGCGCTGGCGTTGAACCCAACGGCGGGATGGTACTGGCTCCAGCTCTCGCACTGCGCGGCCCTTGTGGGCGATCTGCCCCGCGCGCGCGCCGCCGCCGGGCAGGCCATCGCCCTTCAAGAGGCCTCGGCCTCCGGCCACGAGACCATCCGCATCGTCGGCGCCTACATGCGGCTCGGTCAGGTGGAAGCCCTCGAAGGACAGGACGAGGCCGCGGTTCGGTGCTTCGAGAAGGAACTCGCCTTCCTGGACCGGGTCGATCACGCGCTTCGCCAGCGGATTCTGGTGGAGCTGTACACGAGGCTCGGGGGAGCCCAGCAGCGCGGCGGTGCTTCGAAGGAGGCCGCGATCTCGCTCGACCAGGCTCTTGATGTCTTCGAGACCCGGGTGAAGCTCGGCGCCGACGATGCGTTCACCCGCTACTACGCGGCTTGCGCGTACGCCCTCAGGGGACAGCGCGAGGCCGCGCTTGCGAGTCTCGAACGCGCGGTGCGCCTGCGGCCCGACTACACAAAGGCGAGGGCTCGGCGCGAGCCGGAACTGAGCACGCTCAAGGACGACCCGGCGTTCCGCCAGTTGATAGGTTGAGCCCCTTTCAAGATGCTGGTCACCTGCCCCTCGTGCGGCAAGCGGATCTCGGATCGGGCGCCCACGTGTCCCTTCTGTCGGGGCGGGATGGGAGCGCCTGGCCCTTCCCCCGCGAACCCTCCCTCCCCGCCTCCCGTCGCCAATGTGGACTCCGCGATCGCACCCGCGGACGTCCTGCCTTCGATGGTGAAGCCGGCCCCGCCTCGGCCCGCCCCACGCGCGCCCGCCCCCCCCGCACCTCCGACCGAGGTGGCGCCGCTCCAGGCTCCATCGGCGCTTCCCGCCTATCAGCGCGGCGACTTTATTGGCGACTTCTTCCAGGTGATCGAGACCCTGGGCGAAGGTGGCTTCGGCATCGTCTATCTCGCGCGCTCGCTCGCGAGCAACGACATCGTCGCCTTGAAGACACTGCGTGGCGAGCTGCTGCGCGACGCGAAGACCCGCGCCCTGTTCGAGAAGGAAGCGCGGATCTGGATGGATCTCGGCACCCATCCGAATCTGGTGCGCGCGAAGTGGGTCGACGAAGTGGGCGGGCATCTCTACATCGCCATGGAGTACGTGAAGGCGGGGGCGGGGCGTCCGAACAGTCTGGAGGGCCATCTCGAGAAGGGGCCGATTCCGCCCGAGAAAACGCTGCTCTGGGCGATCCAGTTCTGCCGGGGCATGGAGTACGCGGTGTCGAAGGGCATCCGCTGCCACCGCGACATCAAGCCCGCGAACATCCTGATCGGCGGCGACTCGGTGGTGA
>JANLSZ010000129.1:0-108210 GCA_031362685.1 Vicinamibacteria bacterium
GAGGCGCCAGAGGCTTCGACGGGTGGAATCCGTAAGGACGCCGCCCAGCCAGCCATCACGTCCTTCGAGCCGTACACCACCCATTCCGCGCGCGGCACTTCGGGGTGGGCCAGGGCCTTGAGCACGATCTCAGGGCCGATCCCCGCGGGATCGCCCACGGTAAGGGCCAGACGAGGACGGGCTTCCATCATCAGCGCTTTGACGACGGGCCGGACCGGGTCGCGAAGCTTTCGAGAGCGGGCGCCACCTTGGCAACAAAGAACTCGCGCACTTCGGCGTCGAGCGCCCGCGTGTTCGGAACTGCGACCTCATCGGTGGCATCGGTGTTGAACGAAACCAGATAACCGGCGCGCGCCGCGGCGTCAAGGTACAGGTGAGAAATGAAACCGTTCTGGTCGCCACCGTGCCCGATCAACGCGCGAGCGCCACGCCGTTCGATGAAGAAGCAAAGACCCATGTCGACGCGGTCCGCACCCGACGTCTCCACCAGCGTCACCGGCTTCCACATCTCCACAAGCGACGCCCGCGAAAGGACGGCTCTGCCCGCTTCGGTCTCGGCGTGGCCAAGGAGGAAGCGAACGTACTTCTCCATGTCGCCGAGCGGCGCATTGAGACCGCTATTCGAGACGGTAATCCCGGTGTCGAAATCGAACCGCGCCTCTTCCATCCGCCCCTTCGACACCGTGTAGCTGTGAGACCGCTCGCTGAGGAGATGGTAGGGAGCGTGATCGAAGAACGCCCGGGTCATGCCCAGCGGTCTCAACACATTCTTTTCGATATAGGTCTCCCACGGCTCGCCCGAGATCTTCTCGATGACGCGTCCGAGGTAGACGATGCCGGGGTTCGAGTAGCTGTACTTCGAGCCCGGCGCCGATTCCACTTCCGTGTACGGCATCATGGCCACCAGTTGCGACCACTCGGTGGGTTCGTACGGATGCCACGGCTGGTCTCCGCCGAAGGGCCAGGTTCCGGCCCGGAAGCCCGCGGTGTGGGACAGGAGTTGCCGGATGGTGATGGCGCTCATGGGCCCGAACGGATTGTGGACGGCTTCGAGCTCGGGTACGTACTTCACAATGGCGTCGTCGAGCGACAGCCGGTTCCGGTCGCGCAGCTGCATAATGGCGATGCCGGTCATGGTCTTGGTGATCGAGGCCCAGTGATAGATCGTGGCTTCGTCGGTCGGCGCCATGGTCGCACGGTCGCGCAGGCCGAACGACGTGTGCCGGAGGGGTCCATCGAATCCCACCACCCTCAGGCTCGCTCCAACGATGCCGTGGGCCCCTGCGCGCTCGGTGAAAAACGCCGAGAAGCGGTCGAGGGCCTGACCGGCGGGCGAGGGCGCGTCCTGGCTCTTCTCCGCCTTCATGGGGGCCGCCTTCTTCTGCATCGCTTTCGCCGAACCTGGAGGAAAGGCCAGGCCGAACAACAGCAACCCCGAAAGAAAAGGCCCGCCTAGGCGGGCCTTCGAACTGCTCATCAACTGGCCTTACTTCTCGTAGAGCGCGGCAATCAGGGCGCCCCGCGCGGTCGCGGTGACGGGGTCGGCCGCCACCCGGATCTCAGAGATATCGACCGGGAAGGGCTTCGACTTCATCGACTTCTCGAAGAGCTCCCTGAAGCCTCGCGGCTTCGCGGTGCCGCCGGCGATGACGATGGGCAAGGGGCGATGCGAACGCGGCAGCTTGTCCGCCTTGGCCACCGCTTTCCTTATCGCATCGACCAGGGATTCAACCAGGTCCTCGTAGTAGATGTGAAGAGCCTTCTCCAGCTTGTCCGCCGGCGGTTTGGTCAGGTCGAGCTTCTCTTCCTTGATGTTCTTGATGCGGGTGGAAGGCTCGTTGACCACGGAACCGACCGAGTTGTCGATGTAGTCGCCGCCTTTGGAAAGCCCAAAGAGGAGCGAGGGAATGGACAGATAGGCGAGGGCCACGTTGCACATGCCGCCGCCGCAGGAGACGCCGATTCCCGTGAAGTTCTGATCCTCGAGCTCCGAGAAGATCACGGCCAGGCCTTCGTTGATGGCCACGGCCCGATAACCGAGGGTCTCGAAGAACCGGCGAAGACTGGCCTCGTGATAGACGAGTTCCGCTTCACGTCCCTCGGTAGCCGCCGGCACGGAGAACGAGAGTACTTCGCCCTGGGTCTTGGCTTTCGGGATCAGGCCGCGCATGATCGACTCGAGCACCACGGTTCCCATGCGCTCCTTCGGATTCAGAAGCCCATCGGCCATCGGCCGGCGCGTTTCGGAGTTGAACATGTTGGCGAACCGTTCAGTGGCGCCTCCAAAGATCACCAATTCGTCGCCGTCCCTGAAGTAGGGGATCTCGTTCTGACCGAGGATGGTTTCCGTAAATCGGGAGAAGGGCACCGGGATGAAGGCGTTCAACTGCATCGAGGTCTCGGTGCCTTTGGTCCGTCTGCGGGCCGCGACAATCTTGCTGGTGCCCACATCGACGCCCAAGGGCATTCCGTGAGAGCCGTCGTCGCTTCCGACCGCCTCCGACCCTTCCTGTACCTTCCACAAATGATCTTTTCGCTCGTCCATGAGATTCAATTGACTCCAGGCCCTGCCGGGGCAGGTGCGGTAATTAAAGAGCTTGTTGCGCTCTTGGCGGCTTGACTTTGTTCTTCGAACCAGACGTCGAAGCGTCGAATCAGAGATAGCCGCAGTTCGTCGACCGATCGTCCCGACTTACGGGCGTCTTTCTCCAGTTCCGCTTCCGCTTTGAAAACGCCCGGCCACGGCTCGCCGATCGCCTTCGCGAGGTCGTCATCATATCCGAAGCCAAACAGCCTGACACTCGCCGGAGTCACATCGTAGGCGTCGGGCAGGCCAAAGGCCTTGAACGGGAAGTTCTTGGCCCAGTCCACATGATGGGCGATCTTCCGGGTTTTCGGATTGACGCTCACAATCCCGTGGGTGACGCACAGTCGCGGATCGAGCTCGTATCGGCGGACGAGGTGCTCGGTGAGAAGCCGGCCCGACTGGAGCTGGGCCTCGGTGAGCGGCAGGGGACCCTCGGGGGCGAACCGGGACTCAAATGAGACCCCGAAGAACGCATGGTTCAGGTTCATATAGACCTTGCCCCCACTCGCCCAAACCGCGTTCCCGGCGTGATTGGCGCGTGAGTCGTCGTTCAGAATCTGATAGACGCGGCCAAAACGGTCAATGAGGTAGTGATAGAACTCGTGCCGTCTGATGTAGGCCACGAGATTCTTCGAATTGCGCAGGAGCGAGGCGTTGTTCTCGGGCTCCAAGGACAGGATGTCGCTTTCGGTGGTGTGAAACACGATGCCCAGGGGCTCCGATGCCAGGGCCAGCACGGAGCCCGTCGCTTCATCGATGGGGGCATAGCTTCGCCTTGTACCCCTTACTCTTTGAGTGGTGTCGATCCGCAGGCCGTTGCTGTAAAGCTCATGGTCCCGATCGGCCTCCACCAGCCAGATCGAATCCGGATGCAGGGTTTGAACCTCCGGCTCCCTGGCGGGCGCGGGCTTGGGCACGGTGATCGCTGGTGCGTCGGTGACGGCCCGGGCCTCGACCACGGGCGCCTTCCGGCCCAGACTCGCAGCCAGTCGAACCGTTCCGTACGATGCCCCGATTAGAAGGACGCCGCCCGCGAGAACAATCCCGACCTGAAGGGCAGCGATCTTGCTCCGGGCAGTCTGCCGGATCACCGCGGCCTGGTTTCCTTTGAGAAGGGTCTGGCCTCGCCATCCCAGGTACCGGTAGACCAGGGGCCGAGCAAAGCCCGGGATCCGGGGCAGATCATCCTCCAACTGCCGCACGGACTTGGTGGAGTTCCGCAGAAATCTCAGCCTTTCGACCGGATCCTTGATCTGCTTGGTGAGGCCTTCAACCGCGCGCACAAACTCGGGCGACAACTCCCTCGCGTCCTCGCAGACCAATCCCCTCTCAAGCGCACGTCGTCGCGACTCGGAACTCAGGTCCACGGGACTTGGAAGTATAGGCCCGACCCGGAGGGAGCGCGCATAAGATCAGCCCTCATGGGGACGAGCGCCTTCCATCCGGTCGGGTCCGTGCCGCGGGATCATCTCGGCCGTTTGTTCAAAGAGGAAGCGTCGATGTGGGGGCGCGACCTCAGTTGGGACTTCGAGCCGACCCGTCGCCGCCTCGAAGGCGCCCTGCAGGAGGGCACGCTGCGCGGACTGGTAGCGAACGACGATCTGGGGGCTTGCGCCTACGCCACCTATGCGATAGACGAGGATCACGGGATCGTGGGTTCCTTCTTCGCGGGCGAGCGATCGAGAGCCCTTGGCCTCGAAGGCCTCCTGGTTCAACAGGTTCTCGACGAACTGCTGGCCCGAAAACTGCGGGTGATCGACTGCCAGACCCTTTTCTCATCCGACCGGGGACTCACAGAGCCATTCGCGGCCCGGGGCTTCGAGTCGGCGGCCAGGATCTACATGGCCCTCGATCGGAGCGCCTGGCTGGCCACAAGACCGGCGGCCGCGGCCGACATCCGGACGAAGCCCACCCACCGTCTCGATATTCAATCGGTGGCCAGGCTCGTCCACGAGGCCCATCTCGACACCGGCAGTGTCGACGCATCTTCCAGTTTCGATACCCTCGGCTCCTGCGAAGGGATCCTTCGGCAGATCATTCTCGATGAGGTCTGCGGACCCTTCGACTCCCTGGGTTCACGCCGGGTGGAAGTGAACGGCCAGGTGCTCGCGGTCAGCCTCCTCACCTGGCCCCTTCGGGGAGTGGCCCACATCAGTGAAGTCGCCACCACCCCGCAGCACCGTCGCCAGGGGCTGGCGAGGCACTGCCTCACGCAGTCCCTGGTCAGCGCTTTCGAAGGCGCGAGGGCTCGCTCCGTCACCCTGTCCGTCACCGCATCCAACCAGGCCGCCCTGGCTCTGTATGAATCCATGGGATTCGTACCGAGTCTTCGGTACCAATCCCACGTATTTAGGTTTAGGCAGCCCGGGCGGTGATCAGCCTGATCCTGGCCACCGGACTCACGGTTATCTCGGCCTCCACCACCTCCGCGACACCCGCCTCGTGGACCTGCGCCTACGTGGCCGAGCGGATGCCACGGACGCTCAGCCTCCTCGGCCATGACACGGTCTCCGCCGAAGAAACCAGGGCCGCGAAGAAAAGACTCTCCCTCTCGGATACGGTTCTGACCCGGGCGTCGGGCCTGGCGCTGGCCCGGTCCCTGGGGGCCACGAGACTGGTTGTGGTCCGGTGTCTGGATCTGGGCGAGACCACGACCATCGAGGCCCAGTCCTTCAATGCGGAAAGGCCGGTCGCCAGCGACCCGGTCCGGGTCTCACGATCATTGACGGAAACCCCCGCCGCGATCGATGAACTCGCGCGACGGCTGGCTCCCGCCGCCGAGCCGGCCAGCCTTGCCGGGTTTCGGGCGCCCTCCGAGCGCTCCCTGTCGTTGGCGGGCCCATCCCTCATGCGGAGCAGCGCGGGGGATAGAGCAGGGGGCCTGCTTCGGGCACTGGACGAGGACCCGGCTTCCGTCGATCTGCGACTGAGCGCGGTGGACGCGCTCCTCGCCGCGAGAGATTTCGAGGCAGCGGTCCGGATCGCGGGCCGCCCTCAAAAAGAAGATGTGCCTCCGCAACTGGCGCGCCAGTTACGGTTTCAGGCCGGCGCGGGACAACTGGAGGCAGGACGCTACAACGAGGCCAGTGACACCTTCGAGGCACTGCGACTCTCGCGAGAATCCTCAGCCGTCCTCAACAATCTCGGGGTCGCGCGTTTTCGGTTGCGCGACCAGGACGCATCGAGCCTTTTCGAACGCGCCAGCCGGTTTGCCGACCACCGGCAAGGAGATGTCTCTTTCAACCGCTCCCTCGCCCTGCTCTTCGAGGGCAAGGCGGAGGCTGCCATGCCCTCACTGGACGACGCTCTCGAGGCCGAGCCTTCCGACGTGCGGACGCGGCTTCTCCGCGTCTGGGCCCTCAGCCTCCTGAATCGGGAGACCGAGAGAGGTGGAGAGTGGGATCGCCTGCTCGCCCTCGCTCCCTCGTTCTCGCCTCTCGCCCGTCCCGATCTAGCCCGGCGCCTCGAGCGGATCTTCTTCTCCGAACGAAGCGCCGAGCCTTGATCCGAAAGACCCGGTCTGTCGGCGCCCCTTGGTAAGATCAGGGGGTTGAGGCGGGCTCGACACTGCCCTCTCTGAAAAACGAGCATGCGCCGCGCCACCGCCATATTCATCTTTCTGGGCCTCTCGCTCCTGAGCGCCCCCGCCATGGCCGTCGATGAATGGAAGGAGTTCTATCTCGACGCGCGCGACACCAGCATCAGAAACCGCCGGTTCGAGGAGGCGGTCAAACGCCTGAACCAGGCCCTGGTTCTGAGGCCGTCCTCGAGCCTCGGTGAGCGCAGCTACTCCCTCGAGTTCTTCAATTACCTTCCCAACTACCAGCTCGGGAGAGCGTACCTGGGCCTCGGACGCCGCCTCGACGCCATCGCGAGTTTCCGGGCCGAGGAGCGTCAGGGGCTTATTCAGAAAGTAGCCGCCGACTACGAGGATCTGAAGAAGCTCGTGAAGGAAGCGGAAGACCGGGAGAATCAGGAGACCGTCCGATCGCTCCGGCGCGAGTTCGAGCAACTGATGGCGGAGGCGGCCGGCTTTGAGAGTCGAGACCGGATCGATGAGGCGATCGCGAAGGCCAGCGAGGCCCGCGCCCGGGCCGCCAACCTTGATGCCGCCGCCAGGTCGCTGGTCACCTCTTTGCTCGAAGGACTCCGTCAGAAGCAGACGGCGAAGGAAACCGAAGCCCGTCTTCAGAAGGAGCGGGAACTCCTGCTGCGAGACCTCGCAGAGGCGCGCAGGCTCCTGAATGCCGGCCAGCACACCGACGCACTGGTCAAGTTCGACGCAATCCTGAAGACCGACCCCGCAAACGCCGAGGCCCGCGACGGACGACGCGAGGCCCAGGACCGCATCCTCGCCACCACCACCCGCGACAAGCGTCTCAAGGACCTCGCCGAGGGACGGCAACTCTATGAGGCCGGCGCCATCGACGCCGCCATCCCGCTGCTCACAGAGGCGGCGACCGACCCCTCCCTGACCGAAGCCCAGGCCCTGCTCAAGCGCGCTCAGGACCTGAGTGCTCAGCGAAAGAGGCAGCAAGACAGCGAGCGGCGGATCGCGGAGATCCGGCGGGAAGTGCTTCGGCTCCTCGAAAAGAGCAACTACTCCGAAGCCGGCACCCGGCTGAACCTGATCCTCGGTCTTGTCCCCGGCGATCCCACGGCCACGAAACAACTGGCTGATATCGACGAGCGCAATGCCCAGAAGACCCTTGACGCCCTTCTCGGAGACCGCGAACTGCCGGCCCTGACCTTCGTGGCTCCCAAGCGCCCTCTGACCGAGACCACGGAGGACACCATCACGGTCTCCGGAGTGGCCACCGACGACCGCGGGCTGGCCCAGATCACGTTCCGGTCGGGATCCACGGTGGTGAAAACCGAGAATCTCACCCAGGAAGGTGAGGGCCGAACCCACACCTTCGACGAGTCGGTGCCCTTGACCCGAGGCCTCAACCGGGTGGTGGTGTCGGTGAAGGATCGAAAGGGGCGTGGGTTCGAGGTCGTGCTCGAGGTGGATCGAAAACCGACCTTCGTTGAAAACCCGTACTTCTACCCTTTGGTGGCGCTGTGTGCGGTTTCGCTGGTGGGCACGGGCGCCGGAGTCTACGCGGCCCGGAGACGTCGAGCCCTGCGGAACCGGTTCAATCCTTACATCGCGGGCGCACCGGTGCTCTCAAACGCGATGTTCTTCGGACGCAAGAAGCTCCTGGGTCGTGTACTCAATATGATCCATGCCAACTCCCTGATGATCACCGGCGATCGACGCATCGGCAAAACCTCGTTCATGCACCACCTCAAGATGGCCCTGGCCGACGACGAGGGGACGGAGTTCAAGTTCTTCCCGGTCTCGGTGGACCTTCAAGGCGTCCCCGAGAACACCTTCTTCCACACCATGATGTCGGAAATCGTGGATGCCTTTGCCCTCGGGCCCGAGACCCTGGCCGAACTGCGCTTCCGGTCGGAGAGCGACGACTACGACGACCGCGACTTTTCGCGCGACCTGCAACGGGTGATCACCGACCTGAAGGGACGCACGTCCAAGAAGGTCAAACTCGCGCTCCTCATCGACGAGGTCGACGAATTGAACGAATATTCAGAGCGCGTGAACCAGCGCCTGCGCAGCGTTTTCATGAAGACCTTTTCCGAGAATCTGGTCGCGGTGATGAGCGGGGTCGGCATCCGCCGCAGCTGGAAGAGCGAGGGCTCGCCCTGGTACAACTTCTTCGATGAGTTCGAGCTCTCCGGTCTCTCCCGCGACGAAGCCGAGGAACTGATCCGAACCCCCGTCCATGGCGTATTTCGATTCGAAGACGAGGCGGTGGAGAAGATCCTCAACGCCAGCGATCTCAAGCCATACATCATTCAGAAGTTCTGCATTCACGCCGTCAATCACATGATCGAGGAGGGCCGTTCGACCATCGCGGTTCGCGATGTGGTGGCGGTGGAAGCGCTTGTCCTTTCGGACGAGTCCGTTTCCGGACGGAGGTCCGCCGAATCCTCCGAACAACCACACGTTTAGCGCGACAGGAACCCAGGCCCAAAATCATGCGCAATCCATTCATCGCGGGCAGTTGGGTTCGCGGCGAAAACTTCTTCGGCCGCGCCAATCTCCTGCGCGAGATCCTCGACGGCTCCCGCGATTCTCTCTGGGTCATCGGAGCGCGGCGCATGGGCAAGACAAGCCTGCTGAAGGAAATCGAGGCCCGCACCCAGGCCAGCAAAGAGACGCCGTATCTGGCCCTGTACTGGGATCTGCAGGGCAGCGCCGACGCCCGGGGCCTCGCCGATGGGCTGATCGCAAGCATTGAAGACAACGAGCACTTCCGACGCGCGGCCGACATCGATATCGACGCCATCGAGGACTTGACCGTCACCGACATGCTTCAGTCCGTAATCCGTCGCGCCGTGCGGTCGGGGTGGAAGACCCTCATCCTGATGGACGAGGGTGAAGAACTACTGACCGTGGCCCGGAACGAGGTGGCAACTCTGGGCCGGCTCCGCCGGGTTCTCCAGAAGGGTCCGGAGGTCAGGTCGGTCATCACCGCCACCCGGCGTCTGGCCCGCCTCGACGAGACCGCAGCCCTGGTGACTTCGCCGTTCCTTCACGGCTTCCTCCCCCCGTCCTATCTCACTCCGCTTGATCTCGAGGAGACAACCGCCCTGCTGGCCCGAGGGGGCTTTGCGGAAGCGGCCGTCCTGGCCATCGCGGAGAAGACCGGAAACCAGCCGTTTCTGGTCCAGCTCATCGCCTCGCGCCTGTTCGAGAACAAGGACCTCGAGGGAACGCTGGACGTTGTGGCGAACGACGACATGGTGTCGAACTTCTTCTCCGTCGATTATCAGACGCTCGAACCGATGGAGCGGCGGATCCTGGAAGAGGTGGCCCGAGAGAGATCGCTCTCTCCCGGAGACATCGGCTCCGCTTTGTCGACGCCCGCCGACACTCTGGGCCCGCACCTTCTCGGCCTTGCCCAGATGGGATACCTGAAGCAGGCCGGCGGGCGATACTCCATCGGGAACTGGTTCTTCGAAACCTGGCTCCGGCGACAGTCCCTTCAACGCGGCGCCCAAACCGAGAACCGGCGCTAGAGCAGGGGGAGGCTCAATCATGGTCACAGGTTCCAATCGGGTCTTTCAGCATGCCGGTCGCGAGTTCCACATTCAGGTCGAGGATCTGGCCACCGGCGAGGCCGTCGAAGTGAGGGTGTATGACAAGGGCGCGGTGCTGTTCGTGAAGAGGGTTCCCTACGCCGACGCGATAGCCGGAGCGGCGGTGCGCGAGGACGCCATCCGGACGTTCATGGAGAAGACGATCCAGACGGTGAGCGCGGCCATCGTGAAGGGAAAGATCACGTAGTCCGTCAAGAAGGCCGGGGCCCACGCCCCGACCAAGTTCGTGCTGCGAGAAGAACCCCACTACGTCATTGCGAGTCGGTCCACGGACTACGTGCCCCGAGGGCAGGCTTCGCGCTGGCCCAAGGCCAGGCTGCGCGCTCCGTGACGGTTGGAAGAAACCCACCGTCATTGCGAAGGAGCCGAAGTTCCGGCATCGACTGAAGCAATCTCTCGGGAGATCGCTTCGGTCCACGTCAGAACGACGGGTCCCTCGCGATGACGAAAATAGGCTGAAATGGACCATTCTTGAACGGGTTTCTCAGCAGGAGCCCATCGGAATGCGAAGTGACGAAGCAACCCCGTCCTCCAACTACCACCCCGCAGGCTTGGTAGTGGTCGGAGGGGGTTGCTTCGGCCTGGTGCGAAACGGACCGGGGCCTCGCAATGACGTTGGTGGGGTGCTTCCCGCAGCACGAACGCAGGGCGGGAAGCGGGTCACACCTCGCGGAGGAGGTGGCCGAGCTTGCGCTTCTTCGTTTCCAGATAGCCCCTGGAAATATCGGTCGGTGCGATCTCGATGGAAATGCGTTCGGTGATCTCCAGGCCATAGCCTTCAAGACCGACGAACTTCCGCGGATTGTTGGTCATCATCCTGAGTTTCACCACGCCCAGTTCGGCGAGGATCTGCGCACCGATTCCGTAATCGCGCTGATCGGCCTTGAAACCGAGCGATTCGTTCGCTTCCACCGTGTCCTGGCCCTGGTCCTGAAGTTCGTAGGCGTGGATTTTGTGCACGAGGCCGATGCCTCGTCCTTCCTGCCGCAGGTAGAGAAGCACCCCCGCGCCTTCCTTGACGATGCGGGCGAGCGCCACCTCGAGCTGCTCGCCGCAATCACAGCGGCGGGAGCCGAAGATGTCCCCGGTCAAGCACTGCGAATGGACCCGGACCACCACCGGCTTGCCGTCACGGACATTCCCGTGAACCAGAGCGATGTGCTGCTCGCCATCGACGATGCTCTCGAAGGCGTGAATCCGAAACGCTCCGGAGCGGGTCGGGAGGTTCGCTTCCGCGATCTTTCGCACCAGTCTCTCGTTCTTCATCCGGTACTGGATCAGGTCGCGGATCGTGATCATGCGGATGCCGTGCTCGGCGCAAAACCGCTCGAGCTGGGGCACCCGCGCCATGGTCCCATCCACCGCCATGATCTCGCAGATCACGCCCGCCGGTCTGAGCCCGGCGAGGCGGGCCAGATCCACCGCGGCTTCCGTCTGGCCGGCCCGCACCAGCACTCCGCCATCCCGAGCGCGCAGCGGGAACACATGGCCCGGTCGGGCCAGGTCTTCGGGCCGGGTGTTCGGATCGACGGCGGCCAGAATGGTGGTCGCCCGGTCCGAGGCCGAGATCCCGGTGGTGGTTCCCTTCTTTGCTTCGATGGGCACGCAGAAAGCAGTGCCGAACTTCGCGGAGTTTTCGTTGTCCTGGACCATCAGAGGAATGCGGAGTTCGTCGAGCCTCTGGCCGGTCAAAGGCAGGCAAATCAAACCTCGACCGTGAGTGGCCATGAAATTGATGGTTTCGGAGGTGACCATTTCCGCCGCGATGGTGAGATCGCCTTCGTTCTCGCGATCTTCATCGTCCACCACTACCACCATGCGACCGGCGCGGATGTCGTCGATGGCGTCTTTGATGGGGGCGAAGGCCACTTGGGTTCTTTCCTTGGTTCTTTCCGGGGTGCAGCCTGATCGCTGGGGCCGGAGCGTCGATCCTACTTCGGGAGGAGCTTCTCCACGTACTTCGCGATCAGGTCGACTTCAACGCTGACCAGATCGCGGATCCTGCGGCGGCCCAAAGTGGTGACCTCAAGGGTGTGGGGGATCAGGGCCACGCGGACCCGCGACCCGCTCACCCCCGCGCAGGTCAAGGACACCCCATCGATGGTGATCGAACCCTTCTCTACGCAGTACCTGGCCAGCTCGGCGGGTAGATCGAATGTCATCTCCCAGGCCGATCCCGTCTCGCGAATGGCCTCGACGATTCCAACGCCATCCACGTGGCCCTGAACGAAATGACCATCGAGGCGGGCCGACACCTGCAACGGCCGCTCCAGGTTCACCGCCTCGCCCGCACGGAGCCGGTGGTCGAACCGCGTCCGGGCCACCGTCTCAGGAGCAAGGTCGAACCCCATGGTATCGGAGGTGATCGAAGTGGCGGTCAGGCAACAGCCATTCACCGCCACCGACCCTCCCACCGCAAGTCCCGCAGACGTGCTTCTGGCTCGCACCGAGAGGCGCAGAACATCCCCGGCCGCCTCGCAGGAGACCACCTCTCCAATCTCTTCGACGATTCCCGTGAACATTTCTTGGTCAGGCTCTCTTTCGCGAGGGAGACAATCTCCGGGCCCGCTCCAACCGAGGCTCGTAGACCTCGGCCTCCAGCTCATTCGAATCCACCAGTCCGTACCTCAGGGTGGCGGAGTGTCCCACCAGGGCCCGCTTCATAAGAAGCGCTTCCTTCAGGTGGAGCGGATTGTCACCACCCACCAATGAGCGACTGCCGCGGCCGCCCATGATCAGGGGAGCCCGGAAAATCACCACCTCGTCGAAGAGCCGCTCGCGAACAAACGAGCCCATCACTTCCGACCCGCCTTCGACCATCAAGGACGTGATACCCCGCGCGAACAGGGCACGGAGAGCGGCCGGAATCGACACCCGCCCCCCCCGCCCGGCAACGACAATCACCATGGCTCCGCGCTCCTCAAGCGCCCCTCGTTGGCGCGCCGGCGCCTTGACGCAGACCACCATCAAGGGGTTCCTGCGTGCCGTCTCGACGAGGCGCGAGTCGAGAGGAAGGCGCAGGTTCGAGTCGAGGACCACCCGCACCTGCGGTCTTCGGGCCGGCGGCTCGGGCAAGAGCAGGGGATCGTCCTTGATGGCCGTCTCGATGCCTATAAGGACCCCATCGAAGAGCCTCCGCATGGATCGAGCCGCCGCCCTCTGCCGCTTCGAGGTGATCCACCGCGATTCCCCCGACGCCGTGGCAATGCGCCCATCGAGGGTCATGCCCGCCTTGAGGGTGATGAAGGGACGCTGCATCCCCATGGCCACATTGAAATGCTGGGTCAGCCTTCGCGCATCTCCAAACCCCACTCCCTCGACGACCTCCACTCCGGCGGATCGCAAAAGCCGGGCACCCGCCCCGTTCACCTTCGGGTTGAAATCGCGAACCCCGAACACCACTCTCGTTACCCCCGCCTCGATAAGACGGGGAGCGCAGGGCGGCGTGCGTTTTGCCCGGTTCGGCGAGCATGGTTCGAGGGTCACGTAGGCGGTGGCGCCTCGCGCCTTCTCCCCCGCCTTTTGGAGCGCGATGGCCTCCGCATGAGGCGAACCAGCCCGGGCGTGAAATCCCTCGCCCACCACCCGACCGCTTCGAACCAGGACGCAACCCACCGCCGGGTTTGGATTCGTCTCACCCAGGCCCCGCTCGGCCAGGCGCAGGGCGCGGCGCATAAAGCGCTCGTCCCCCACGGAGGGCAGGGCCTTCTTCATCCCAGGAGACCATCGGTGAACGATCTTGCCTCGAAGGGCACGAGGTCATCAAGTCCTTCGCCGAGACCCACAAAACGAATGGGGACCTTCATGGCGGCCACGATGGCGAGCGCGATACCCCCCTTGGCGGTTCCGTCGAGCTTGGTGAGAACGAGGCCGGTGAGAGGGATCGCGCGCGCGAACTCCTGCGCTTGGGCGAGGCCGTTGGAGCCGGTGGTGGCGTCGAGGACCAGGAGGGTTTCGTGAGGCGCGCCTGCGGCCTCGCGGGCGGCGACCCGCCCCATCTTGGCGAGTTCGGCCATCAGATGAACCTTGTTCTGCAAACGCCCGGCGGTGTCGACGAGGACGCGGCGCGTGCCCGCTGCTTTGGCCTTCCGAAGGCCATCGGTCACCACCGAAGCCGGATCCTGGCCCTCCCGCGATTCGTGGAACCCCGCCCCCGCGCGATCGGCCCAGGTCTTGAGTTGACCGACCGCGGCCGCGCGGAAGGTATCCGCCGCGATAATGAGAGTGCTTTCGCCGGCCGCCCTGAAACGAGCGGCCAGCTTGCCAATGGTTGTGGTCTTGCCCGCGCCATTGACGCCCACGACGAAGATCACGTGCGGGGCTCCCGGTGCGACCGCGGGTCCGGGTATGTCCAGAATGCTCCGGACCTTCTCCTTGAGGGTCTCGCGGATGAGCGTCTGGTCGGCGCCGCTGGCCAGATCCCGTCTCAGGGCCACAATGATCTCGGCCGCGGCCGAAGGCCCGAAGTCGGCGGCCACCAGCGCCTCCTCCAGGGAATCGAGAGTCGAAACATCGAGCTTGGCCAGGCCGCGGACCAGATCGCCCACATCCGAGGTAAGGATGGCCCGAGTGCGAGACAGGCCTTGCCTGAACTGTTCGAGGAGCCCCATACCGGTCAGTCTATTTCCCATCGGCCCGCGACAAACCCGGCGAGGCCTTTGCCGGCCCTGGTCCTAGTGCGGAAACCCCTTCAGCTTTTCAATCGCCTGTCGACCCGACGGACCAAGGGGGTCCTTCTTGATCACCTGCTCGAAGGCCGCCCGAGCGTCCTGAAAACGACCCGCGCGCAGGTAGGCATCGCCCAGGGAAAGGTGGACGGCGGTATTCCCGCCGCTGGCCTTCAGACCGGCTTCGAGCTGGAGAATGGCAGCCTCCCCTTGCCCCAGGATCGACAGGACGTCAGCAATGCTGACGTAGGAGGCGGCCAGAGTCTTGTTCTTGTTCTGGGCGGCCTGAAACCAGGTCAGGGCCTCGTTGTATTCCTTCTCTTCGAAGAAGGCCTGGCCTAGATTCCAGGCCGTGACCTCGGGCGTGGGGCACTGGGGATCGGAAAAGGCCTTGGCCAGTTGGGCCTTGCCATCGGTCCGCTTGCCCAACCGCAGCAGGGCGATGCCGAGGTCGTTTCGAGCGTCAACATAGTCGGGATTCAAGCCGAGGGCCTTTTCGGCCGCCTCGACCGCCTTCTTGAGATTGTCGTTGCGACAGCGGGAGTCCGTGGGCATGCACTTGTCCGCAAGCTGGGAATACGCCACACTCAGGCCCTTCAGGTAGAAGGCGTTCTTCGGGTCTTTCTTCAGCGCGTCCTGAATCTCCGAAAGCGCCCTCTCGGGAAAGCCGTCTCTGAGCAGCCGGATCCCGGCTCCAAATCTCATCTCCGCTTCGGGATCCTGGGCCAGCACCGGCCCGGCCACCAGAAGAAGTGCGACCAGAACGGAAGGCTTTCTCAACATGAAGGCTCCTCGGGCATAGGTGCGACTCTAACCAAAGGGTCCCATTTCTCCAGGCCCCTCTTCAGGAAGCGCTCTTCAGCGGAGGCCCATCTCGACGCGCCGCGACGGCGGCAACGCGAGCCTTGGCGCTGGTGAGCTCTCCTGAGGCCACAGCGCGCGCCATGGCATCAACGCATTGTGGATCGAACTTCTTGCCCGAGAGAAATTGCAGACGAGCCACCGCGGCGTCAAAGGTCATGGCCTTCGAGTAGGGACGATCGGTCGTCATGGCGTCGAATGCGTCCGCCACGCTCACCATCCGCCCCAGAAGCGGAATCTCGTCGCCCTTGAGACCTTCGGGATAGCCGCTCCCGTCCACGTTTTCATGGTGCTGCAGACCCGGGCCGGCCAGAGCCTTCAGCTTCGGAACGGCCTCGAGAATCTGCGCGCCCTTGGTCGGGTGCTGTTTCATGATCTCGTACTCGTCGTCGGTGAGCGCCGAGGGTTTGCGCAGGATCCGGTCTTCGATGCCGATCTTTCCCACGTCGTGGATCAGGCCCGAGAGATGGACATTCTCGATCTGGGCCTCGGACATTCCGAGCTCCTTGGCGACAATGGTGGAGTAGAAGGCCACCCTTTCCGAGTGGCCACGGGTATAGGGGTCCTTGGCGTCGATGGCGTTGGCGAGCATGCGCACCGTGCCGATGAACAGCTCCCGGTTGGTGCTCGCGGCCTCGCGGATCTCCTCGACCGCTCTTTCGATGCGCTCGCCCATCACGTTGAAGGTGTCGCCGAGCACCCCCACTTCGTTGCGCGCCGTGACGCTGACCCGGGTATGGAACTCGCCGTGGGCGAGACGGAGGGCGGCATCGCGGAGAGTTCGGATGGGGCGGGTGATCTCGCCGGAAAGCCAGAAGCCGAGGCCGAGAGCGAGAAGGCTGACCAGACTCACCACCACAACGGAGTTGCGACGCATGAGTTTGGCGCCGGCATAGGCCTTGTCCTCGTCGATCTGCGCGATAACACCCCAACCCGAATCATCGGCCACGCGGATGAAAGTGCCGAGCATGCTTCTCGACACCCCGGCAGAATCCTTGATCGTAAACGGCATCGAAGCGGCGGCCTTGCCCCGGGTCTGCACGAATTCCTGCACGATGTCAATGCTCCTGAGATCCGTCCCGGTGGCCGCGAACTCCGGATTGGAGTGGGCCACCAGCTTTCCATCGGCGCTGACCACATATACGTCGAGAAGCCCGCCCTCCCCGGACTGACGGGTGAGCCGGACCACCGGATCGAAGGTGGTGATGGCTATGACCGCCGCCTGAGCGATTCCCTGAGGTCCCAGGACGGGCACGGCCGAAATGACCACGGGTTCGGAGAGCGTGGTCGACCAGAGGGGCGCGGTCGTGGATGTCTGGCCCTTCATCGCTACCGCAAACGCCGCCTGGATTCCTGCGTCCAGCGCGGGCTCAGGAAGGGCCAGGCCGGACCTCGCGCCAAACCCATTCCGGTCGACCACGTTCACGGACACGATCGAACTTGACTCTCCGGGATAAGCCTCCAGGGTACGCCTCGCCCCCAGGCTGTCGATTCGTTTCTTATAGTCGGCGGGAGCATCGATGGCGAGACTGATGGCCAGAGTCTGGATGATCGCTTGCCTCGAGGTGCGGAACTGCGCAATCCATTCAGAAAGATGGCGGACCTTCGCCATCTGCAGGGATCGCTGATCAAACTCAAGGTCGGCGCGGGCCTGGTTGACCAGGTACCTCGAGGTCAGGACCAGGGGAAGGAAGGCGGTGAGAAACAGCAGGCCGAGAAGAGTCGAGAGGATGGTACCGCGGGACCGGCCTTTGTCAAGCCGTTCCAGGGCCTCGATCGGCGCGGTATTGGGCATTGGACGGACGGCTGACTAGATCCCGAGCTTGGCGACGTTCGCCGTGCGGGTAGAGGATGGGGCGATCTCAATTCCACCCAGGACCTCGTGGACAATGACCTTGTTCTCCTTGCCCTTGAGCGTGAACTCTCCCATCGGGCGCACGTTGAACTGTCCCTGAACCGCCTCATAGGTATTGGGTCCGATGACAATGAGGCCCGGTTTGGCCACCGAACTTTCGAGCCGGGACGCGGTGTTCACGGTGTCGCCCAAAACCGTGTACTCCCTTTTGTTGATCGAACCGATTTCGCCCGCAACCGCATTTCCGGAATTGATGCCAATGCGGATCTGAAGGGGCGGACCCGATTTCCGGTCGGCGTTGAACTCCGCCAGCCGATTCCGCATCTCGATGGCGGTCTTGACCGCCCGGGCGGCGTGATCGGGCATGTCGAGGGGTGCCCCAAAGACGGCCATGATGGCGTCACCGATGAATTTGTCGAGCGTGCCTTCATACATGAAGATCGCGTCGGTCATGCGGGAGAGATAATCGTTCAGGATCAGGGCGATGGCCGAGGGGGTGAGTTTCTCGGAGAGGCTGGTGAATCCGACGATGTCCGCGAACAGGACGCTGACCTCGCGAACCTCCGGTTCACCGAGTTCAAACCCCTGGGAATCGGAGGTGGCGATGATCCGGCTGGCCACATGAGGTGACAGGAACCGTCCGAGGCGCTCACGCTTTTTCTCTTCGAGCGCGATCTTCTCGTTGAGCCGCGACCGTTCGATGGCCACGGCCGCGAAGTTGGCCAGGGCCGAGAGCAGGTCGAGGTCGTTCTCGGTGAAGGCATGAGTGAGCGCCGAGGTGTCGAGATGGATGATCCCGATGACTTCCTCGCGGTTCCACAGGGGCGCCACCATGGCGCTCCGGATCTGGTTGATGCGAATCGAGTCTCCGGAGTTGAAGCGGGCGTCGGCCAGAGCATCTGAAGTAAGGATGGCGACGCGATCCGAAAGGACTCTCTGCGCGATGGTTTTCGAAATGGTGATCTTGCCGCGGTCATGTGACTTGTTGCGGTATTTCGTGACCTTCGCGGTCAGGGTGGTCGCATCGTTGTCGTCGCCGGCCAGCATCAGAAAACCACGCTCGGCCGGAATCGATTCGAACACGATGTCCATGACTTGCTGAAGCACTTCTTCGACCGGCCTGGAAGCCACCAGGGTTTCGGCCACCCGGGTCAAAACCTTGAGGATCTGATTCGCGCGTGCGATCTCGGACTGGGCGGAGGGCGCTTGTCCGGGCTTGGTGGGCCTCGATTCGACGGCCAGGAGTTTTGAGAGGTCGCCGACGCTGCGCACGATGGTGCCCGACGCCTCGATGGGCTCGTCGTCGAAAGCGACCTTGGCCTCGGCGGTCCGGCCGAACAGAATCTCGAGGCTCCCCAGATTGAACTTGTCGCCGTCGCGCAGTTGCGCTTCGCTGACCAGCGCGCCGTTTATCTTGGTTCCGTTCTTGGAGCCAAGGTCGACGATCCGCACCCCACCCGGGTCGGCGATCAGCTTCGCGTGCTGTCTCGAAATCCCGAAGTCCTTGAGGACCACCTGACAGTCGGGGGCCCGGCCAAGAATCAGTTCGCCGGACGAAAATTCGTGGGTTTTCGGACCGGTCTCATCAGAGTACTTGATGAAATAGGCGGGCAAGCGTTCGTGGCTCCTCTAAGTGCGGCGTCCGTCGCCTAGTGTACTTCTCTTTTCAGTCTGCGCAACATGAGTGCGGCCACCGCATCCTGAGGCGAGACCCCTTGCACCAGAACGCCCCGAACCTCTTGGGCAATCGGGGTTTCGACGCCGGCGCGCTGGCCCAGGAGACAGGCTGCCGATGAGGTCGAGAATCCCTCCACGGTGCCCAGGCTCTGAAGGACCTCGGTGGGGTCTTGCCCTTCCGCGACCAGTCGGCCGAACTGAAAATTGCGGGACTGGTTGGAGCTGCAGGTGAGCACAAGGTCGCCCAGGCCGGCGAGACCGGCCACGGTTTCGGCCCGCCCCCCAAAGGCAGCCACCAGACGCGAGATCTCCGCCAGACCCCGGGTGATGAGCGCGGCGCGGGTGTTTTCTCCACACTTGAGTCCCGCCACCATGCCCGCCGCAATTGCGATCACATTCTTCAGCGCCCCCGCCAACTCCGCACCCTGGACATCGTCGCTTTCATAGACCCGGAGTCTTGGCCCCGAGAATGCGGCCTGAATGTCCTGGGCAAAACGGGGGTCCGAAGAGGCGGCCACCAGGGCGGTCGGTTGTCCGGAGAGAACCTCGCGGGCGAAGGAGGGGCCGCTCAGCGCGCAAAATGCCGAGGACGGCGCGATCTCCGAGGCAATCTGGGAGTGAAGGTGAAGAGTCCTGGGATCGATGCCCTTCGCGACCGAAACCAGGCGCAGGCCGGGGCGCTTCGCCTGAACCATGAGAATCGCCTCACGAATGGCCGCCGACGGCGTGGCCAGAACCGCGAGTTCTGCTCCTTCCAGGGTCCGATCGACGTCGATCGAGGCCCTGAGACCGATCTCAAATTCGGCGCCTTGTAGCGCCGTCTGGTTCGAGCCCTCAGAAATCTCCACTGCTTTCGAGGCGCTGCGGGTCCAGATCGACACGTCATGCGAGAGACGCTTCAAGTGGACAGCCAGGGCGGTCCCGAACGCTCCCGCTCCGAGAACCGCGATCCTCATCCTCGGGCCCCGAGCTTCGGTTCGATGCCCCGCCAGAGACGTCCGATGTTGGAGTGATGTTTCGCGATGACCATCGACGCAGCCACCAGCGCGGTCACCGCAACCGTGGGGCTCGCGCCCAGAAAATACGCGGCTACCGGAAGGCCAAGACTCGCGGCAATGGAAGCCAGAGAGACGTATCGGAAGGCGGCCAGGGTCCCCAGAAACAGGGTGACGGCGACGCCCACTGCTGAAGGCGCCAGGGGAATGAAAAGGCCCGCGCCCGTGGCGACACCCTTACCCCCGCGAAAACCCAGCCACGCCGGAAAGAGATGGCCGATCACCGCAAAGAGTCCGGCCAGACAAACCGCGACTTCGGAGGCCGAGAGGCTGCGAGCGAGGAGGACGCTGATCGCCCCTTTGGCCCCATCCAGGATCAAGGCCACGATGCCCGGTAACGTCCCCGCTGATCTCATCACATTGGTAGCGCCCACGTTTCCGCTGCCCACCGCCCGCACATCTCGCACGCCAAAGAGTCGGGCGACGAGGAAGCTGAAAGGAATCGACCCGATGGAGTATCCAAGCAGGGCAAAAATGGGGAAGCTCATCCTTCGAACCCCACCAAGGCGCGGCGGAGAATCTCCAGCGCGCTGTTCGAGGCCTGCTGGATGGTTCGCTCCCGGTCCGCGGAGGGGAAGACGCGACGCAGGGTTCGCGCGCCGAGCACGCCATCGATGGCAAAGCACACCAGGCCAACCGGCTTCTCGGCCGTACCCCCGGTTGGACCGGCGATTCCCGTGATGGCGATGGCGATGTCCCCCCCCGCGGCCGCCCGCGCCCCTCTGGCCATCTCACCCGCCACCTCTTCAGAGACCGCCCCGTGGGCCCGAAGCGTCGCTTCGCTCACCCCTAGTTCGTCCATCTTCGCCTGATCCGAGTAGGTCACGAACGCCCGGTCGAGAAACGCGGACGCGCCCGCGATGGAGACCAGACGCGAGGTCACCAGTCCACCGGTGCACGACTCGGCAAGCGCCAGTTTGAGGCCGCGGCGGATAAGGAGGCTCGCCACCACCTGCTCGATGGTCTCTCCGCACTCGGTGAAGATGCGGGGGCCAAGGACTTCGCGAATCTTCGTGGCCAGGACCTCCACGCGCTCCCCCGCCTCCGCGTCGCTCTTCCCGGTTGCGACGAGCTGGAGTTCGACCTCGGAAGCTCCCCCCAGGATGGTCGTGACCGGATTCGTGAACGTTTTGTAGATCGGGGCGACGAGTTGTTCGACGTCGCTCTCGCCCATCCCGGCGATCCGGATCACCCGCATCACGATCCGCTCACCCGCTGAGCGCGCCTCCACCATCGGCAGCACTTCGCGTTGGAACAGGGGCAGCATTTCCCGAGGAGGGCCGGGGAGCAGGACCAGCACTTTCCCATCCCGTTCGATCATCTGTCCGGGCGCCGTCCCCTTGGCGTTCATCAGCAAACGCCCGCCGTCGATTCGATCGGCCTGCTTTTCATTGACGCTCGGCATGGTGCGCCCGAACTGCTTGAACCGCTCCTTCAGCCATTCAACATAGGACGCCTCGCGGATGAGCGAAGCCCCCAGCGCTGCCGCCGCGCACTCGCGGGTGAGGTCATCCTCGGTGGGGCCGAGTCCGCCGGTGGCAATCACCAGGTCGGCGCGCGACCACGCGAGCCTGAAGGAATCGGTCAGGGCCTGCGCGTCGTCGGCAATCGTGGTCCGTGCGATCACTTTGCAACCGCGCTCGAGGAGATAGCGGGTCATGGTGGCCGCGTTGGTCTCCTGCCTTCCCGGCACCAGGAGTTCACTGCCCACGGCCAGAAGCTCAGCCTGCATCGAACACCCACAAGATGCCGCGCAGAGCGAGCTGCGCGTACACGCCGGCCATGAGGTCATCCGCCACGATGCCGACGCCGCCCTTGAAATGCTCGAACTGGCGCGCGGGAGGCGGCTTCACCACATCCATCACGCGAAACAGGATGAATCCCAGGCCCACCGACGTCATCGTCAATGGGATCGCCACCATGGTCACCATCATCCCCGCGATCTCGTCGGCCACGATAAGCCCGGGATCCTTGAGGCCCACCGACTTCGCCACGATGTCGGCCGCAACCATCGACAGAAGGGTCACCAGGACAATGGCCGCGATCTGTCCGGCGAGACTCAAGGTCGACATCGCCAGGACAAACAACAGTCCGACGGCACTCCCGGCCGTGCCTGGTGCTATCGGGGAATAGCCGGATCCAAAGCCCGTCGCAAAGACAAAGGCCAGCCGGTGCTTCAAGCTCATGACCGCATTCTCTCAGGCCTGACCCAAGCGCGTCAGCCGAAGAGGGAGACTCCCTGCGACCAGTTAGACCGTGGTGACGCGGGAACGGGTGACTCGGTCGTGAAGAGTGCGCCGGTCCTTGTCCCAGAAGGCGGGCCAGATGCCGAGGCCGAGCAGGGCCACACTGAAGATCCCCAGGAAGCCGCGAGCGAGAGAGGCCAGCGGCCCCAGCGACGAACCGTCATATCGCTTCACCTGGATGCCGCAGGCGATCTTCCCGGGGGTGGCCCCGGACAAGCCTCCGAAGAAGAGCATGTAGGCCGCAGCGAGCACCACCGCGAACAGAGCCAGGCCCTTCCAGGCCAGCCCCAGGGCCATGATCGGAGTGTGGGCGATGCGACTCGCGAAGTAGAAGGCGGTGACGCTCATCGCCGACCACATGCCCACGTCGATAAAGGCCGCCTGCACCCGATCACTCATAGTGGCGGCGCGCGGGTTCACGGTAGAGGGAGCAACGCGGGGCGGGAGACTCGAAGGCGGCGGATCCATCCGGGTGGGTTCGACGAGAGGCAAATCTGCCACCAGAGAACGCGTCACCGCCGGACCGCTGATAAGAGTCGGCCGCGGTCGCTCGACCAGACTCTGGCTCGAAATTTCCATGTTGCGCGCACGGGAGTTCGATCCGGGGTTTTCCATCTCGGCAGGCCGGAGAGGCAAATCGAGAATGGCAGCTTCCGAACTGGGCGAGAGAGGCAGGTTCAGAGAAGCAAGAAGGTCGGGCGCCGGCACGACCCTGCGTGGCTCGACGTCCTCCAACTGGTCGACCAGTTCTTCGATAAGTTCGTCGTCCGGCGGGGAAACGCGTAAGGATGGGGCGGCGACCGATAGTTCTTCGATCACCACCGCGGGCGGCCCCGCCTCTATTTCGGATGGCCCCCGCTGACCTTCGACAAAGAGCGGCATGGCATGGGTGCGCACCTGCCGGCGCTTTCGAACTCTCTCCAGCACCTCGCGCCGCCACGCGTCGTCCTCGGTGCTCCTCGCGGAGGCCGCCACTGGGGGCGGCACTCCCGGGACGGGCGAGGCTCCAACTTCGATCGGCGGGCCGAAGCCTTCGACGCTCTGGGGCGTCACTGGGCGAGGGGCCAGAGCGGAGGCTCCGTGGACCGGCGGATTCACCAGCGCATGGCAGGCAACGCAGCGGGCCTCGCCCGAATCAAGAGGCGCCGAACACGAGGGACACTGCATCATGCTCGTACCCTTTCGCGGGTTGGCCCGGAGGCGAAAACGCCGTTGTCCTTCACGGAACGTTATCTTAAGGCACAACTTGTGGTGGGGGAAGCCCCGGCGGGCACGTTTTGTTGTGTTTTTCCGGAGACGCCTCCCCGAAGCCTCAAGAACGATCCGCGTCGCGCCCCTTCACCCAGGCCACGAAAACACCCGGCGGCATGGCTCCGGCGAAGAGGAAACCCTGCATGAGTTCACATCCGCGGGAAAGGAGATGCCCTTTCTGGGCCTCGGTCTCCACCCCCTCAGCCACGACGTGGAGGCCGAGATTCTGGCCCAGAGAGATTATGGCGCCCGCAACCGCACCGCTTCCCGGGTCGGTCGAGATGTCTTTGATGAAGGTACCGTCGATCTTGAGAGTGTCGAAAGGCAGGTGGCGTAAGCGTGACAGCGAGGAGTAGCCGACCCCAAAATCGTCGATGGCGATGCTGACCCCCTCGCTCTTGAGGGCGCGCAAGCGATCGACCGCAGCCAGGTCCTCGGTGATCTGGGTGGACTCGGAGAGCTCCAGCTGCAGGCGGTCCGCGGGAAAGGACGCATCGCGCAGGGCCTGAAGAATCACCTCCACGCACAGAGGATCCTGAATCTGGCGGGCGGCCACGTTGATCGACACCCTCATCGCGCAACCCTTTGAGAGCGGCCAGTCTTTCGCGTGATGAAGGGCCTCGCGCAGAACGAAGGCGCCCAGCGACACGATCAGACCGCTCTGCTCCGCCACCGGGATGAACTCCTTGGGAGGCATGGTGTTGGTGAGCAGGGGGCTCCAGCGGAGGAGCGCTTCGGCCCCCGCCACCTGGCCCGTCCTGACGTTCAGAATGGGTTGGAAGTGCGGACCGATCTGACGGTTCTCGATGGAACGCCGCAGTCGGGTCTCAACCGTCAATCGCCTTTGGGCCGCCGCGTTCATGTCCGGGTTGAAGAGCCGGTAACCGTCGCGACCTCCCTCCTTGGCCCGGTACATGGCGATGTCCGCGGCCTTGAGAAGCGCTCCGGCGTCGGGCCCGTTCTCCGGGAACACCGCGATGCCGCAGCTCGCCGAGATGGTGAGGTCGTGTCCGCCGCAATGCATGGGCACGCGGATGTTCTCAATGAGCTTCTGAGCCACGCTGGCCGCGCCTGCGGGCGAGGTGTCGGGCAAGAGAACGAGAAACTCGTCGCCGCCCCGGCGCGCCAGCGAGTCTCCATCGCGCAGCCCGTCGGCCAGCCGCCTGGCCACCACCGTCAGCACCTCGTCGCCGGTGGGGTGGCCCAGAGAATCGTTGATGACCTTGAAGCGATCCAGATCGACGAAGAGGATCGACAGGGGGGAGTGGCGGCGTTCGGACTGGGCGAGCGCATTGGTCAGCCGATCTTCGAACAAGAGGCGGTTGGGAAGACCGGTGAGACCGTCATGGAAGGCCAGATGCTGGATCTGGTCTTCCTTGCGCTGACGGTCGATCGCTTCGGCGATGTGATGCGAGACGTAGTTCAGCAGATCCCGATCGGCTTCGGTGTAGCGGACGTCGTCTCGGTAGCTTTGAACCACCAGCACCCCGATCGACGAATCCCTGAGGATGAGGGGCACTCCGATCCAGCTGACCGCAGTGCGGCCCGAAATGGGAACGCCACGGGCGCGCAGCACCTCCATCTCGTCGAAGCTGAGCAGCAGGGGCTTGCCCTCCTTCATCACGTAGCCGCTGAGCGTGACTTTGATGGGGACGCTCGCCACCGGGGGATCGACTTCATCGCGGTGATAAAGGAACGTGAAGTTCTCGCCCGAAGTGTCCTTCAGGGCAATGAAGAAGTTGCGCGCGTCCATCAACTCCCCCACCGCCGAATGAAGGGACTCGAGAAGAGCGGGCAGGCTGGAAGCGCTGGCCGAGGCCTCGGCGATTCGGAAGATGGCCGCCTGCGAACGCTCCGCCCGCTTGCGCTCGGTGATGTCGCGAATCACGCTCTGGACGGCGGGCTTGTCGCCGAAGGTCACTCGACGACCGAACACCTCAACCAGGATTCGACTGCCGTCGGCCCGCCTCAGGAAGTGTTCGCGGGCGGCCGACGGCCGGCCTTCTTCGATGGCCTTCAGCGCTTCCCGGGCGACCGGCACTTCTTCGGGGGGCAGGCATTCCAGGAGGTCTCGACCGATGAGATCCTCAGCCTTCGACAGGCCGAGCATCCGGGCGATGGACTCATTGGCGAAGACCAGGGTGGGGCCAATGTGCACGGTCACACCGTCGGGCAGGCCTTCCACCAGGGCGCGATACCGCTCCTCGCTCTCCCGCAGGGCGAGGCTCGCCTCCTGCTCGTCGGTCACGTCCTGCGCTATGGCCAGAGATGCGGGCTTGCCTCTGAACACGCAGGGTGTCGACTCGACGCGAGTCCAGACGGGCTTTCCCCCCGCCCGCCGGGTCAAATAGACAACGGGAGGCTGAACCTCGCCCGCCTCCGCGCGGCGCGCACGTTCCCGCCCCTTTTCCCGCATGTCCGGATCGATCAGGGCCTCCGCGGGATCCCTCCCGATCGCCTGCTCGAGCGACATCCCCACCGTGCGCAGGAAACGGGCATTGCCGTAAACCACCCGCCCCGCCTGCATCACCACCAGACTCAAGGGAGAGGCGTCCAGCACCCGCTCGAAGTCCCCTTCGAGAAACTCGATCTGGCCAGGTTTGCCGCGCGAAGTCACTATCCGCCGATCTGGAACATCGAGCGATCTTCGGTCGACAAACCTTCGTCGAGCCGATGCCCCGTGGGTTTGGCCGCCACCGCTTTGCCGAGAATCGCGGCCACCGCCTCCACTCCCCCGCCCCCGCGAATGGCCTTCTTCACATCCATCTCGTCATCGTTGAGAAGACAAAGATGAAACCGGCCGTCCGCGGTCAGACGCATTCGGTTGCAGCCGCCGCAGTAGGGCTCGCTCACCGGAGAGATGAAACCCACCACGCCCCGGCCATGCTCGAACCGAAAGTTCCGCGACTCGTCGGCCGCGTTGGTCACGGGCAGAGGAGACAAGGGGCCAAGCGCCTCCTCGATGCGGGCCCGGGTCTCCCGGGTGGGAACGTAGTTCGAAAGGGCCACCCGCGAAGGCTCGCCGCCCCCGAGAGGCATCAGCTCGATGAATCTGACGTGCCAGTCTCGATCGACCGCCCGCCGAACCAGATCCACGACATCGAGCTCGTTGAAATCGCGCGTGACCACGCAATTCAGCTTGATCGGTTTGAACCCGGCGTCCTCGGCGGCCTGAATCCCCGCCTCGATTTCGTCCATCGACGAGAAACGCATCAGCCGCTTCACCCGCTCCGGGTCCAGCGTATCGACGTGAATGTTGAGGCGGGTCATCCCCGCATCCTTGAGCGGCCGGGCCAGGCGCGGGAGCAGGATCGCGTTCGTGGTCATGGCCAGGTCGGAAACACCCTCCACGGAAGCGATTCGTCTCGTGATGTCGACCAGGTCGCCCCGAAGAGTCGGTTCGCCGCCGGTCAGCCGGAACTTGTGAAAGCCGACCGACACCGCCGCCCGAACCACGATCTCGATCTCATCGGCCTGAAGCAACTCCGCCGAGGGTGCGAAGGTGAGGCCCTTGAGGGGCATGCAGTAGACGCACCGGAGGTTGCAGTGATCGGTCAGGGAGATGCGCAGGTAGTTGATGGTCCGGCCGAATCGGTCCTTGAGGGATGGATGGGACCGGGGGTGGGGGTGAGCGGAAAGCGCGCGAGTCATGGGTGGGCGCACCCGCCCGGACCCTCGAGCCACGACGAACCGTCGGCGTAGAACTCCTTCTTCCAGATCGGGGCCTGGTGTTTGAGGGTGTCTATGGCGAAACGGCAGGCAGCAAAGGCTTCTCCGCGATGAGGCGAGGAAACCGCCACCGCCACGCTGGTCTCCCCGATCTCCATGCGGCCCAGACGATGAACGATCCGCACCCGAGTTACACCAAAACGCTTCTTCGCCTCTTGAGCAATCTCGTCGAAGATGGAAACGACCATCTCCTCATACCCCTCGTACTCGAGGTACCGCACCGGCTTTCCATCGTTGTGATTCCGGACCACTCCGGTGAAAACGCACAGCGCCCCGTCCTCGGGCTCCGTGATTGAGAGCGAGGCGACGTCGATCGCCTCACGGACTACAGTCTTCGCGAGATCTTCTGCGGGCATAAGGCGTTGGAGAAGCTATCATCACTCCATGCGCGCCGTCGCCGTGAGGCCTGGAACCAAAGACAGTCTTCATATTCGCAAGGACGTTCCGGAGCCGAGCCCGAAACCGTACGAAGCGGTGGTCCGGGTCCACTCGGCGGGGGTCTGCGCCACCGACCTCGACCTTCACCAGGGATCAGTGGGCCGGGCTCCTGCGGGATCCGACTTCCTCGTCATCGGGCACGAGAACCTCGGGGTGGTTGAACATGCGCCCCGCGGATCACAGGTGCGCGAAGGCGACCTCGTGGTTTCCACCCTCCGCCGGGCCTGCGGCGACTATTGCCGGCCCTGCCTGACCGGTGAGCAGGACATGTGCGTCACCGGAAACTTCGAGGAGCGCGGGATCGCGGGACTCCATGGCTTCATGTCCGAGGCCTACGCGGAGGACACGTTCTATCTGGTAAAAGTCCCGGCTCACCTGGTCGAAACCGCGACCCTGGCCGAGCCGCTTTCCATCCTCGAGAAGGGCATCGACCACGCCATGCGGATCCAGTCGCGTTTCTCCTGGGAACCGAAAAAGGCGCTGGTCATGGGCGCGGGGCCCGTGGGGATGCTGGGCGCGGTCGCCTTGCGCATGCGCGGGTACGAGGTCATCGTCGCCTCTCTCGAAGCCGCGGGCGGACGAAAAGACAAGCTCCTCGCCGAGGTGGGCATCCGTTACGTCTGCATAAAGACAACCCCGATATCCGAGGTCACCAAGGGCGCCGAGGCCCAGGACATCGTGATCGACGCCAGCGGTTCGGAACAGGCCGTGCCGTCGGCGATAGAGGCTCTGGCCCCGGGCGGCATCTGCATCCTGGCCAGCGTCACCCGGGGCTCGCGGCCCCTTACCCTCGACATCGCCACCGTCAATCGCAACATCGTGCTCGGCAATCGAGTGATCCTCGGAACGGTGAAAGCAGGCCGGCGTCATTTTGAGATGGCGGTTCGCGACCTCGAGACCATTGAGATGCGACGCCCCGGCTGGCTCGCCAACCTCGTCACCCGCCGCCTCCCGTTCGAGCAGGCGTTGACCGCGATGACCCGAGCGCCCGAAGAGATCAAGACCGTTCTCCAGTTCGCCTAGGCGCACGGGAGTCTGGGAACGCGCCTTCAGCCTCGCACGCGTGGTTCCCGCGAAAAGCATCCGCGGACGGCCATGGTGGGGCGGACCGATGCTCAGCTTCGGGGCGTGAGTGTCATCAGGAACAGCATCGGCCAGCCGAGGTACTTCTCGGCCCGCGGGGCCCGGACCACCAGGTCCTGGCCCACCGAGTGCTCTGAAAGTTGACGCACCCGGAGCCCCGCAGCGAGCGCGCCCATCACGTAGTCGGAGATCTGATTCGCGACACTCTGGGGCCGGACTTCCTCACCGGTGCGGGGATCGCGAAAGCGGGCCTGCACGCCCTTCAGCATCATGGCCGGGTGCATGACCGAGACCACGATGAAACCGTCGTCGCGACAGACCCGATGAAGCTCGCCAAAGAATGTCGGGAGGTCGCGGACGTGGTCGACCACCAGGCATGAGATGACGCGATCGAACGACCGGCCTTCGAAGGGCAGCGTCCCCGCGGCGTCCTGATGGATGAAGCGAACTGCCTCGGCCCCCGGCTTTGACCGGGCCTTGTCGAGCATCCCGGTGGAGAAATCCACACCCGTCACCTCCGCCCCCGCCTTCGCGAGTTCGACGGCGTGACGGCCCGTGCCGCAACCCACATCGAGGAGGGTGAGGCCCCGCACCTCACCCAACGCGTGGGTCACCTCCGGCCCCTCGATCAAGACCAGCGGATTCGCCTCGTCGTCGTAGACCTCGGCCCACCGGTCGTAGCCTTCCTGGGTAGGAACGACGCGAGCATCGGAAGTCACGCGGTACTTTTACCACGTGCGCGCAACGCTGGACCGAACGCGCCTTCTTTCCCGTAACCGAGGGGCCGAAGCGATCTTCTAATAGAGTCGTTGGCATGAACTCTCTGATGCTTCTCATCACCGCGGCCAGCCTGCAGACCCCCTCGCCTTCATCGCTCAAGCCGCCTTTCCCCGATCCCCCCGCCGTCTGCTCTGACTGCGAAGAATGGAACCGTCCTCAAACCCCGTTCAAGCTCCACGGTCGGTCGTATTACGTGGGCGTGCAAGGCCTCAGCGCGATCCTGATTCAAACCAGCGAAGGCCTGATCCTTCTCGATGGCGGCCTCCCCCAATCGGCGCCGCTCATTGAAGCGAACATTCGGAGCCTGGGCCTCAAGGTTGAAGACATCAAACTGATCGTCAACTCGCACGCTCACTACGATCATGCCGGCGGCATCGCGCGGCTGCAGCGCGACAGCGGCGCCACCGTGGCCGCCAGCGGGCCGGGAGCGCGGGCTCTGATGGCGGGAATGCCGGTGCCCGACGACCCCCAGTTCGGGAAAGACGGGAAGGACGGCGTCTTCCCGCGGGTGCCCAGGGTTCGGGTGGTGAAGGACAAGGAAGAGATACGTGTCGGCGACACCGCGATCACCGCACATCTCACCCCGGGGCACACCCCCGGCAGCACCGCCTGGACCTGGTCGTCGTGTGCCGGGGCCGCGTGCCTGAACCTCGTGTACGCCGACAGCCTCACCGCCGTATCCAGCGAAGGCTTCCGATTCCTTGGCGACCAGACCCATCCGGACGTGAGTGAGGCGTTTCGCCGCAGCATCGCGACCGTGGGGGCTTTGCCCTGCGACATCATGGTGAGCACACACCCGAGCGCCTCCCGCCTGCTCGATCGGCTGAAGCTACGTGGGTCCGCGGACACGCCCGATCCTCTGATCGACCCGGGCGCCTGTCGTGCCTACGCGAACGACGCCCGCGCGAAACTGGATGAGCGTCTGAAGACGGAGCGCACCACGGCCGCGAAGTAACTCACGCGCGGCGGCGTTCCCGAATGGGCGAGGGTCAGGCGGCGACGCGGTTGTCTTCCACGATCTCGCCGTCGCGGATGTGGACGCTGCGGGACGAGATCTTCGCGAGGCCGTTGTCATGGGTGATCATCACGATGGTCTGCCCCCCCGCATGCAGCTCGCCGAAGAGGTCGGCGATGGCATGGCCGGAGGCCGAGTCGAGGTTTCCGGTGGGCTCATCGGCCAGGATGATGGCGGGACGGTTCACCAGGGCGCGGGCGATGGCCACCCGCTGCATCTGACCGCCGGAGAGTTCGGTGGGATTGTGCTCCATCCGGTCGCCCAGGCCGACGCGCTCGAGCATCTCCTTCGCCCGCTCTTTCCGTTTCTTGTCCGAGACACCGGCGAAGAGGAGGGGCAGGGCGACGTTTTCAAGGGCGGTCGCATAGGGCAGCAGATTGAAGCTCTGAAATACGAAACCGATCCGCTGGTTCCGAACCTCGGCGAGCTGGTTGCGGTCGAGGCCGGCCACATTCTCCCCCGAGAGCCTGTAGATCCCCGAACTCGGCGTGTCCAGACACCCGATGAGATTCATCAGGGTGGACTTGCCTGAGCCCGAAGGGCCGACGATGGACACGTACTCGTTGTCTCCAATCGTGAGATTGACGCCGCGGAGCGCTTCCACCTCCATCCGGCCGGTGCTGTAGATCTTGCGGATCGCGGTCATTTCGATCATTTACTCGTACCTCAAAGACTCGGCGGGGTTGATGGAGGCGGCGCGGCGCGCGGGAAAATAGCCAGCGAACATCCCGACCACCCCAAGAATGAGGGAAGTAGCAATGGCGATGGCCGGGGAGAAGGTGGGCTTCCCCATCAGATCGAACGCCTCGCCTTCGAGAGGCAGCAGGGCGATCACGGTGATCAGGGAGAGCGACACGAGCGTACCGAGGGCGCCGCCCGCGCCGGTTATAACCATCGATTCCAGCACAAACGGCGCCATCACCTGACGGGCTTTGGCGCCCAGAGCCATCTTGATCCCGATCTCGCGCGTCCGCTCCTTGACCACCGCATACATGATGTTGGCCACGCCCATCCCGCCGACAAAGAGAGTCAAGGCGCCGATGATGCCCAGGAACATCTGGATTCCGAGCGCGATGTTGTCGGTGATCCTTTGGTTCTCGCGCGTATCCCAGATCGAAAGGGCGCGCCGGTCCTCGGGGTCGAAGCGGTACTTGGCGGCGAGAACGCGGTAGATCTCGGACTTGGCCAGATCGGCGGTGGCGAGGCTGGTGGGCAGATAGATGAAATTCTCCACCGACGAGTCGGTGTACATCGAGCGAAACGTGGAGGCGGGAATGGCGGACTGATTCTTGTCCGGGCCGCTGTACATGCCCATCATGGTCTTCTTCTGGGCCACCCCGATGACCGTGAAGACCGACTGATTGATGGAGAGTTCGCGGCCGACCACGGCCTGGGCGCCGAAGAGATCCTGGGCGAGTTCCTCGCCGAGGAAGATCACGCGACGCTTCTGCCTCATGTCCTCTTCATTGATGAACCGCCCCCCTGGCTGAGGAACGTGGTTGCGAATCTCGCCGAAGGAAGGATCGACGCCGCGCACCCGGGCGTTCACCGTCTTCGTGCCCACGGTGAGGCCGCGGCGCCTCGAGTACTCGCGGGAAACCGCGGCGAGGGATGGGATCCGGGAGACCAGCATTTCGCCGTCATCATCCTGAAATTTGATCGTCCGCCCCGAGCCCATGCCGGCATAGGCCCGGGTGGTCGAGCCCGGCCACAACACGCCGATGTTCTCGCCCATCCCCCGTGTGCCCTTGTGAAACGCGCGCTTCATTCCCTCGCCGAAGGAAAGCAGCATGACGATCGAGAGCGTTCCCCACCCGATGGCAACCACGGTCATCAGCATCCGCTTCCGGTTATGGCCGGCGTCCTGGCGGAACAGGCTCCAGACCAGCGCGAGTTCTGACTTGATGAGAGAGAACATGGTTCGGATCTAGCCGAGCTTCAACGCGACTACCGGGTCGAGCATCGAGGCCCGACGCGCCGGGAAGTAGCCGGCGATGAAGCCGATGAGGCCGAGGAGAGCGCTGGTGGAAAGGAGGACCAGGGGCGAGGCCTTGGGTGTTCCCACGTATTCATCGAGACCGGCGTAGGGAAAGACCGCCATCACCCCGATGGTGATGAGGAAGCCCAGCGCACCGCCGATGCTGGTAATGGTCAGGGTCTCCAGAAGGAACTGGGTTTGGATGAAGCGCGGCTTGGCTCCGATGGCGAGCTTGATCCCAATCTCCTTCATCCTCTCCTCGAGCACGACATACATGATGTTCGAGACCCCGATGCCGCCCACGATGAGGGTGAACGAGCCCACGATGGCGAGGAAGCCCCGGAAGATGCCGAAGAAGATGGTGAAGAACTTGGCTCCTTCGGTGGTGTCCCACATGGAGATCGCTTCCTTGTCCTTGGGATCGAACTTGTGCCGGCGGGCCAGCGTCTCGTAGACCTTGGTGGTCACCACCGGCGTCGCCTCGGCGCTGTTGGCCTGGAAAATCACGTTCTCGTAGCAGCGCTCGGTGAAGAGTCCGCGGTACGAGGTCTCGGGAATGAACGCCTTGTCCTCATCACGACCGCCATAGCTGCTGTCCTGGCCCTTCTTCTGGAGGACGCCGACCACGAGGAAGGGCGTGTTGTCGATCATGAGGGTCTGGCCCACCGCCTCGCCCTCGCCAAAGAGGTCGGTCTTCAGCTTGTCGCCTATGAAGACCACCCGGCGCCTTCGATCCATGTCGAGGTCGTTGATGTACCGGCCGCCCGCGGCGGGGATGACGTTCCGCATGACCGCGAAGATCGGGCTGTTGGCCGACATGTCCGGGGTAAGGCGGACTTTTTCGCGCTTGAAGGCGGAACTTCGCCGCGAGAATTCGCCGGAGAAATTCGCCTCGGGGATCTCGCGACGCAGGGCCTCGATGTCCTCGTCGTTCACACGGATCCGGCGCCCCTTGCCCAGACCCTCATAAGGCAGCGAGGTTCGCGACGGCCAGGCAATGACGATGTTTTCGCCCAGACCCAGTTGCTGCGCCCTGATCTTCGCCTCCAGACCCTCGCCGAAAGCGACCAGGAGAGCCACCGACACCGTGCCCCAGGTGATTCCCAGGACGGTGAGGGCCGTCCGCATCTTCTGATGGCGCACGTCGTGCGCCATCTGCTTCAGGAAGGAGAGAGAGTTCATTCGATCTTCTTGGGCGGGCGCTCGACCACGGCGTCCTTCTCCTTCAGTCCGCCGGTGACCTCGACATTCATGCCGTCGGAGAGGCCGAACTTGATCTCTCGCTTCGTCGGCTCCTTTCCCATCTCGCCGGGAATCTCGACCGTGGCCTTGCCGCCCTCGAACTTCACCAGTCGCTCGGGAATCAGGAGGACGTCCTTCTTCTCCTTCACCACGATGTCGGCGTTGGCGGAATAGCCGGCGCGCAGGACCACGCCTTTCGCGGAGACGATGTCGATCTCGACATCGAAGAGGGTGGCGCCTTCCGAGGTCTTCGACTTCGGGGAGATCTTGGACAGCTTCCCTTCGATCAGCGCCTCGGGCAGAGCTCCGATCTTGATCTTCGCGGGCAGGCCTTCGGTCAGCTTGCCCACATCGATCTCATCGACCGTGCCCTTGAAGAGCAGCGTCTTCATGTCGGCCATCACCGCGAGGGCGGTTCCGGCCTGGAAGCTGGTGAGGGGGACCACCGGATCGCCTTCGTGGACGGCGAGTTCGAGCACAGTGCCGCTCACCGGCGCGCGGATGATCGACTCGACGTTTAGTCTCTCGGACTTGATCCGGCCCTTTTCGACGAGCGCGAGCTTCTCGCGGGCGAGGCCAAGACGGCTCTCCGTCTCCTGAAGTTCCTTCTGCGCGGTATCCCAGTCCTGGCTGGAGGTGATGCCCTGGTTCTTGAGAGAATCCTGGCGGTCGTACCGGCGCCGGGCCTGGTCGAAGCTGTTGGCAGCGTTCTCGACTTCGCGCCGCGCCTCGGTGAGTTCGAGCGGCGTCGGATCCGGGGAGATCTCGAAGAGGGGTTCCCCAGCGTGAACATAGTCGCCGACCTCGTGGTAGTTCTTCCGCACGATGCCCGAGATCTTGCTCTTGACCGAGATCTCCTGGTCGGGCTTGATGGCCCCCACGGCCAGGGCCTTCTCGATCACCTCACCCCGGGAAACCAGGACGGTCTTGAAGCCTGGATCAGCCGACTTGAGAGAGCGGGAGTAGGCGACGGCGCCCAGGCCTCCCATGATCAGTATGCTGAAAACAATGACTACCTTGCGCATGGGTTTCTCCAGAAGGCGGATGCGTTCAGGGTCGATGGCTCAATAATCTGAACCATGCCTTAGCTCATAAGACGATCCACGCGCCTCCGAGGTTCCGTGGCGCCGTCAACGAAGCGCCCAAAACCGGAAAAGTGTAGGGTTCCGCCGCCATGAACGACATGACCAGGGGGCCGGTGGCAGGCCACGTGGTGAGGCTGGCGGGCTTCATCGCCATCTCCACGGCGTTCCAAACCCTTTATTTCCTGGCCGACCTCTACTTCGTGGGCAAACTCGGCACCGAGGCGGTGGCCGGAGTGAGTCTGGCCGGAACGGTCATGTTCCTGGTCCTCGCCCTCACCCAGTCGCTGGGGGTCGGCGCCACCTCCCTGGTGGCCCAGGCCCTGGGGAGAAAGGACCGGGATCAGGCCGAACGGGTATTCAATCAGTCGTTGATCCTCTCCAACGTGACCGGCCTGATCTTCGGCGTCGTCTTCTTCTCTCTCCGCAACGCCTACTGCGAGCGCCTGGCCGCGGATGCGGCCACCGCGGCCCAGGGCGAGCAATACCTGAACTGGTTCATTCCCGCCCTCTTCCTCCAATTCCCGATGGTCGCCATGGGTGCGGCCCTGCGCGGCATGGGCGATATGAAGATCCCGACTCTGATCCAGATCGGAACCCTGGTGATCAACATCATCCTGGCCCCGACCCTGATGTTCGGCTGGATCACCGGCCATCCCCTCGGGGTCGCGGGCACGGCCATCGCGTCCCTGGTCGCGGTGGGGCTCGGGTGCATTGCCCTCACCTTCTACTTCATGCGTCCGTCGAGCCCGCTGAAATTTCGACGGGACCAGTGGGATCCGGAGCCGAAGATCTGGTGGGACATGCTGCGCATCGGGGTGCCCGCGGGAGGCGAGTTCGCATTGATGTCGGTCTACGTGGTTCTGGTGTACGACATCATCCGGCCGTTTGGCTCCGCCGCCCAGGCCCGCTTCGGCATCGGGGCGCGGGTGATGCAGTCTCTATTCCTGCCTACCGTGGCCATTGCTTTCGCCACCGGACCGGTGGTCGGACAAAACTTCGGGGCGAGGCACGGCGATCGCGTGCGCGGGGCCTTCTACGCCGGTGCGGCCATGAGTTCGGTCATCATGGTGATCCTGACCATCGTGTGCCACATCGCACCCGAAGCCCTCGTCCGCATCTTCAATTCGGACCCCGAGGTCGTGGCCTATGGCGCCGAGTACCTGAGGATCATCAGCTGGAATTTCCTTGCTTCCGGCCTGGTGTTCGTAAGTTCCAGCGCGTTTCAGGGAATGGGCAACACCCTCCCTTCCCTCGCCACTTCGGCCCTTCGACTTGTCCTCTTCGCGGCGCCGGCCTACGTCATGTCGCACCAGCCCGGCTTTCAACTCAGGCATGTGTGGCAGGTGGGGGTGGCGGCGGTCGCCATTCAATTCGTGGTGAACATGGCGCTGCTGCAGCGCGAGTTCAAGCGGAGGTTGAAGTTCGAGGACCGGCCTTCGGAAGCGCCGGTCGCGGCGCCCCTTGCCCTCGAGAGTTAACCGGCCGGGGTATGCCGGACCGCCGACCCGCGGGACATGGGGTCCCATCCCGCCTCCATGGCGGACCGAATCGCCTGAGCGAGAACCTCATTCCATCGATCCGGGTTCGGAAGACGGTCGATCCCGAAAACCGCGAAGTGAACGTCGAGAATGAGTTCCTTGGTCTTCCCCGGCCTGACCCAGACCGAAACGGAAACCCCCTTCACCTCTTTTCGCCAGTCGAGGTACACCGGATGGCGTTTCTCCCAGATCAGGTCCAGCCCATCCACGGTGATGGGATTCGGCTCGCTGACTCGCTTCTGGTGCCGGGCGCTCTTCACCGTGGGTGACTCGGGCGCTGATCCGACACCAGAAGGCTCATGAGGGACAAGGATAACGGCAAGCCTCACTCATGCGGCCGCGAGATCGCGTAGCCGGTCGAGGGCCCGGGCGAAGGCCTCGCGCCGCACCTTGACCGCGTCGGCATCCGGCAGATCCGAGCTGTCCGCCACGATGGTGCACTTCCCTCCCGGGCTCGTATTCACGCGCAGTTCGACCACCGAAGACAGCCACTTGTAACGCATCCGCGCGTAACCGGCCTTCTTCAGGTCCATCTTCTTGTCGTTGGCGAACGCGTCCTCCAACGCCTTGCCCAGCGCCGGAGTTGCGGTCTTGAGCCACCGCTTCCGAGCCCTCCCGTCGTTGATGAGGTCGACGACCCACTCCACCGGTGAGGGAATCGACCGAGAGACCGAGACCTGGAAAGTCCCGGTGCAGCTCTGGTTCTCCTGGCGGAGACCGCGCGCCCGCTCCCAGGTCACGGTGATCATCTGCGCGTGCCAGGCCTGCACCCGGTGCTCCGAGTAGAGATACTCGGCGGCTTTGGTGTGGCCGTTGTTCTTCCCGAACGTGTCGAGGATCTTGAACCAGTGTTCAAGGTCGTGGCCCGTGCTCTTGATCGCGGCATGGTTGGACAACTCGCCACGCGGGACACGGGTATCGCGGGGCGGGGCGGTCTGCGTCGGTTTCGGCGGCGCGTCGGCGTTTCGCTCAGGCGTAGCGTCGCCGGCTCGAACCTGGGGTCTGGCGGCCAAGACCTGACGTCTGGCCGCGGTGTAGCTCTCGCCCGTTTTCAAGGCGCGGGCGCGGATGACACTCTTGAGCTTGCTGGCTTGGGTCATGACGATTCTTCTTTCTTCAATAGCTGAAGCCTTCAAGCCCCCGCCTCAAAGTCCGCAGCTGAAGAAAAGAAACGTCGACGACTCGCCCGAGGTTTGATGACCCCTTTGCTCTCGTCGCATCCCCGCGGGGGGAGGAACTTCGAGAGTGAGGCGCGGACTTGATCGCCTTCACTGGAAATGATGCCAAAGGTACGGCGGCGTTGTCAACCGTTGGGTCCTGCGATCCCTCGGGCGTATCGTCCGGCGGCGGACGAGGATCCTCATGGATAAGAAAAGCGAAGAAGAACTGGAACGAATCGCAAACCTGGTCACCGCGGAGATGATCCGCGACCTCAAGACGCCGAAGACCGAGGGCGAGGCGGACGAATCGGACCCGGAGGCGGAGTCAGAGGAATCGTAGGGGCCACCTCGGCGGTCGCCTGCGGAAATGACCCCTCGGGCGTTTGCCCGACCGCCGCGCTAGCCGCCCACGCCGACCTTGCGCACCGCGGAGGCGCGCTGGAATCCCTTGGTGTTGGCGCCGCCGCGACCGCGCTGCTCATGAAATGTGCTCTTGTCATGGGACTTCGGCGCCGGCTTGTCTGCGTCCTTCGAAGGTTCAACCGCGGGGGCGTTCTTCTCCGCCTCCGCCGAAGCCGCGGCTCGCGCTTCGCGCGCGGCCGTCTCATCCTTGTCGAGATGGCATTGCTTGTACTTCTTCCCGGATCCGCAGTGGCAAGGCTCGTTCCGGCCCAGGGCCTTCTTGGGGGGTATCGGTGTATCCACGCTTCTTTGACCTCGAAAGAGAGTCTAGTCGACCGCTTATCATCACGCGCCATGACCGCACCCGCCAAGCGCGATGACCGTGACGAGATCCGTATCCTCGCCACGAATCGGAAGGCTTTTCATGAATTCGAGATCATCGAGAAACACGAGGTGGGCATCGCCTTGAAGGGCACCGAGGTGAAGGCCTTCCGCGAGAACGGTTTTCAGTTCCGCGACAGTTACGTGGAGTTTCGCAACGGAGAATTGTTCCTGTCGGGAGCCTCGGTCGCCCCCTATTCGCACGGCAATCGGATGAACCACACCGAGGAGCGGCAACGAAAGCTGCTGATGCGCAAGAAGGACATCCTCAAGATCGGCGCGAAGGTGACGGAGAAGGGCCTCACTCTCATTCCGCTCAAGGCCTACTTCAAAGGCGGACGGGTGAAGTTCGAGATCGGCCTGGCCCGGGGACGAAAGTCGCACGACAAGCGAGAGGCGATCAAAAAACGCGACATCGAGAAGGATGTCCGGCGGGAGATGGGGACAAGGCGAGGGTAACGGCGAGCGGGCGATGGCCGCGAGCCGTCATCGCGAGTCGGTCCACGGACTAGGTCCGTGACGGTTGGAAGAAACCCCAGGCCGTCATGGCGAGGAAGCCATCGAAGGAGGCCTGACGAAGCCATCTCGTGAGCTTGGTAGTGGTGGCCCGCGTGGCCGGACACTGCGATGGGCTCGCGGCACCGGGTAGCGCGCAGCCTGGCCTCGGGCCACGCCTCCCGCGTCGGCACTGTGTCTACGGAACGTCGGAATGGTGTGCCTCCTTGCTCGGCTCGGTTGGGCGCAAATGTCGCGCACTGACCCTGCGACTCGCGCCCAAGCGCGCAGCCTGCCCTCGGGGCACGCCCCGGCGCCTGCGACCCACCGCAGCGTCGGCCACGCTCCAACTCGCCCAAGCCTCGATTTCAGAAGACCACTTGAAATCGGGCGAACTCGCACGGGTTTCTCAGCCGGGCCCAAGTCCGTTCGTGGCGGCCCGAAGCAATCTCGTCCCACCACTACCAGGCCCGCTTGAACGGCGATCTGCGGGTTGGCAGTGCCTGGCGGGAATCACTTCGGCGGACGCTTTTCGAGGCCCGCCTCGCGATGGCGGCACCGGTGCCGGAACGAGTGGGCGCCGCCAAAAGCAAATGCGCGGAGGCTGCAGGGGCGGCTGCATCCTTCGCGCACAACGGACTGTACGCGGGCGCAACCTTCAAGGGGGCACGATGCCTATTGATTCCCGCATCGAAATGCCTGGTGCGGGAGCGACGACCCGCTGAACGCTCTCGGGGAACCACGAGGGCCACGGCTATAATTGAGGTTCAACGGCTTCGCAGCCCCCCGGCCGTCCGAAAGGACTGGCCACGCAGGGTCACGCGAAAGCCGTCATCGCCCGCGTTTCCGCTCCCATAAGAGGGGATCGCGGCTTTGATCTCCAGCCCCCGAAATACCCCGAAATGATCCACGTCGAAGGTTTGTCCAAGCGCTACGGCGCGCGCGTTCTCTGGGAGAACGTGAACTGGCACGTCCGCAAGAACGATCGCATCGGGCTGTGCGGGCCCAACGGCGCAGGCAAGTCGACCCTTCTCAAGATTCTCGCCGGCCTCGAGGAGTACGACTCGGGCCAGGTCCGGATGGCCACCGACCTCACCATCGGCTACCTTCCCCAGGACGGAATCGCCCACAAGGGCCGGACCCTTCATGCCGAGGTGTCCCTGGCCTTCGCTCCCCTGCTGGCCCTGAAGGCCGAGCAGAACTCGATCGAAGCCACCCTGGAACACGAGGACCCGGGCACCACCGAGGATGAGCATCTGGCCCTCCTCGACCGCTACGCCGAGGTCATGGAACACTTCAAGCGGGCGGGCGGTTTCGAAATGGACATCCGGATCGCGAACGTCCTGCGCGGTCTCGGCTTCAGGCCTTCGGACCATCAGAGGCCGTGCGACGAGTTCTCGGGCGGATGGCAGATGCGCATCGCCCTCGCCAAGCTCCTGCTCCAGCGTCCCAATCTGCTGCTGATGGACGAGCCCACCAACCACCTCGACCTTCCCGCCTGCAACTGGCTCGAGGACTATCTGCACGACTACGAGGGCTCAGTAGTCCTCGTCTCCCACGACCGCTTCTTCCTCGATTCGGTGGTCAAGCGCATCACCCAGGTCGAACTTCGAACCCTGACCGACTATCACGGCAACTATTCGAAGTACCTCGTCGACTATCAGGCCAATCTCGAGAACCTTCTCGAATCCCATCGTCGGCAGAGCGAAGACATCGAGAAAACCGAAGCCTTCATCAATCGCTTCCGCTATCAGGCCACCAAGGCCCGCCAGGTGCAGAGCCGGATCAAACAGCTCGACAAGGTCCTTCGCATCGAGATCCCGGCCCAGCGCCAGAAGATCCACTTCCACTTCCCCGAAGCGCCCAAGGCCGGCCGCGTGGTGCTTGACGTGAAGGCCCTGAAGCGCGCCTACGGCGACAATGTGATTCTCGACTCCGTGGACTTCACGGTGGAGCGCGGCGATCGGATCGCTCTGGTCGGTCCTAACGGCGCGGGCAAGTCGACCCTGATGCGCGTGCTCGCCGGCACCGACAAGCCCACCAGTGGCGCCATCACCCTCGGGCATCAGGTCGTGATGGACTACTTCGCCCAGAACCAGGCCGACATCCTTACTGGTTCCCAGACCGTTTACGAAGAGATGGCGGGGACGAGCCCCACCACCATGGTGCCGATGATCCGCTCGATCCTCGGCGGCTTCCTCTTCTCCGGCGACGACGCGTACAAGAAGGTGGGGGTTCTCTCGGGAGGCGAGCGCAATCGTCTCGCCCTGGCCAAGATGCTGCTCAAGGCCAGCAATCTCCTTCTGCTCGACGAACCGACGAACCACCTCGACATCGATTCGAAGGACATCCTCCTCGAGGCTCTCGCCGCCTACACCGGCACCATCATTTTCGTCTCCCACGACCGCCACTTCGTCGATCGGCTGGCCATGAAAGTCATCGACGTGGGCGAGGGCAAGGCCTCTCTCTATCCGGGCGGCTACGAGGATTTCCTCGACTGGAAGAAGCGAGTAGAGGCGGGCGAGGTCGGAACGCCCATAACGGCCAAGGCGAAAGTCCCCAGCCTCACCGAGGTGAAAACTGCGGTGGTCAAGGCGGTGGCCATAGCGCCGCCGGGACTTCCCCAGAAACCGCCCTCCGCGCCCATGCCGGAGAAGCGACCGAACTCTGCCGTCGCCTCAACCTCGGCCAACCCGCTGGCCCCTCGTTTGCGCAAGCCCGAGCCGGCCGACGCCAAGGCCTCGGCCGAAGCCGAGCGTCAGGCCCGAATCGCGAGCGACCGGGCGGAAAAGAAGCGCAAGCAGCGTCTCGACGAAATTGAGAAGCGGATCGCAGAGAAAGAGGCGGCGGTGGTCGCGATCGAGACCGAGATGGCGGCCCCCGGCTTTTTCGACGATCGCGCGCGCGCCGAGAAGGCGGCGAAGGACCGTGAGTCGCTGATGTGGGAAGTGAACGACCTCATGGGCCAGTGGGAGCTGATGCAGCAGGAGTCGGCGCCCGCATCTTAGGGGCTGTCCTGGACTAGTCAGGTCGAAGACCCCGTCGACTCATGGCCAGGCACTGACGCCCAGGCAAGGGCCAGCCAGAGGAACCGGAAGTTCATCACGTCGGCGTTCAAGCTGTTCACCAGGATCCCAACGACCGCGGCGAAGCCGGCTCTTTGAAACCCCGATCGGGTCGAAGGAATCCGCCCCGCCGCGCGGAGCCACGAAGCCCAGAGCAGGAAGAGGGAAATGCCACCCGCGATGCCTGTTTCGGCAAGCCGGCCCGCCGCGTCGCATTGTGGCGGCTTCTCGCGATAGCGCGCGGTCAGCCGGCCGTCCTTGAAGGCACGCTCCGTTTCGACCATGAACCGCCCCGGCCCGATGCCGGTGAGCGGATGTTCGCGAAACCCCGACCAGGCTACCTGCTTCAAAGCCGCGTAATGCATCAGCCTGCCTTCCACTCGGGCTCCCATGAACTCAATTGAAACCGGGCCGACCCCATAGTCGGTAACCACCGGGCCTGCATCCACGAGGGATGCCGCGTTGACAATCACCACGACCGAGGCGGCGCCAATCCAGCCGAGAGATCGCAGGGGGCGGGAGGAGGTGGAGGCGGCCGCGAAGAGGACCGTGGCCACGGCGAAGCCCGCCACACTGTGAGAGAAGGTCAGAAACTCGGCCGCGGCTAGAAGAGTCGCAATCGCGGTCCACCAAAGTTGGGCCCGTCCAGGGCCGACGAGGCGCAGGGCGAGCGCGAGGACGAATGCGACCAGAAGGCCGTTGCCAAGCATCTCCGGGGCCGCGAGCCCTCCCCGCAGACGCCTTACAACACCGAGGAATGGGAGAGCGTCCGTCGCGCCGAACATCGACAGGGAGACTCGCCCGGGGATCAGAAGGAAGACCTCGACGAGCGAGACCACCGTGACCAGGGCAAATGCCAGCACGAAGGTCCTCTGAAGCCGGCCCGAGAGAGAAGCGTCCCGGGCCAGATGGCGGAAGACCACGAAGATCAATGCGACGTACACTTGCTTGGCAAAGTGTTTGAAGCCGGTCAGCGGGTCCACCGAGACCATGGAGGTCAGGAGAGTCACGCCGAGATATACGGCGAGCGGCCAGTCTTCCCTTCGCCACCATCGCCCGATCTCCCCGCCCCGAACGACCGCCACCACCAGCAGCGGAAACAACAGGTCGCCCCATTGCGCGCTGAGCGGGAGTCCGGAGCGACCCACGAGCAGGAGGGCCACGTAGAGGACGGCCAGCCACGCGGCGACCTGAGTCATTGATGAGAGATTAGATCAACCGCGCTAGCCGTTTCGCAATTCCAACAGCCATCGTCGCGCCGGATGGTAGACAGCGTAGAAAGCCACCGTGCCCACCACAAGCTGTACGGGAAGGCCGGCGAAATTCGCGATGAGATCCCCGACCACGTAGCTCACCAAAGACGCCACCGCCATCGCTCCAATTGTGGGCATGTCTTCTCCGGAAGTTCAGTGTACGCGTCTACCCTGGTTGAGGGGGCGCCGATCAGCCACGAGTTTCGCTCCCTGGGCTGATAATCCTGCCGTGCCTGAACTTCCGGATCTGACCCTGTACGTCGAAGCGCTCGATCGCTTCATCGTCGGTCGTACGATCGAGGCGGTTCGACTGGCCACGCCGTTCTTCCTCCGCACCTGGGACCCTCCGGTCTCGGCGGTGAGCGGCCAACGAGTCCTCTCGGTCGAGCGAATGGCCAAGCGGATCGTCATCGGCATCGAGGGCAATCTGTTTCTCGTCATCCACCTCATGATCGCGGGTCGCTTCCATTGGAAGAAGCGGGCGGCCGCGCTCTCCCGGCGCACCGATCACCTCGCTCTCGACTTCGACAGCGGCTCCCTCTTCCTGACCGAAGCGTCCTCGAAGAAACGGGCTTCGCTCTTCATCGTGAGAGGACGAGCCGCCCTTGCCGCTCACAATCCCGGGGGGCTCGAACCGCTCACCGCTTCGCTCCCCGACTTCAAGGCGCGTCTTCTGGTCGAAAATCACACGGTCAAGCGATCGCTGACCGACCCTCGCCTCTTCGCGGGCATCGGGAATGCCTATTCGGACGAAATCCTTCACCGGGCCAGGCTTTCGCCCCTGGTCTGGACCCAGCGACTCAAGGACGAGGAGATCGGGCGGCTTCATCAAGTTACGCAATCGACCCTGCGCGAATGGTGCGCGCGATTGCGGACGCAATGGGGCGTCAGGTTTCCGGAAAAGGTCACGGCCTTCCATCTCGACATGGCCGTCCATGGCAAAGCGAAACAGCCGTGCCCGGTCTGCACGACGCCGGTTCAGCGGATCGTGTACGCGGACAACGAATGCAACTACTGCCCCCAATGCCAGACCGGCGGCAAGCTCCTGGCCGATCGCGGCTTGTCACGGCTGCTCCGGGGCGACTGGCCCAAGTCGCTCGAGGAGATGGAAGAGTGGAAGGCGGCCAGAAAGGCCTGATCGGCGGCTCGTGCCCCGACCTCCTTGACTCCAGACCACCCTGACGCCTACGCTTCTTTCATGGGTCTCAAAGGCATTCTCGAAAAAATGAAGCTCGTCGAGTCGGAAGACGGGCCGGCGGAGCTGGCCCACGCCCCGATCGCCGCTCCGGCTGGTTCCCCTGCGCGAAAGCCTGGGCAGGCCCCACCCGCCGCCCGGCCGTCGATGGCCGACATCATTCACAAGGTCCCGGCCGCCCGACTGGACGAACAGTCTCTTCCCGGAGGGAACGACATCCCCGACTTCCCCGCCATCTACAAAGCCTCCGGGATCAAGGATCCGAGCCACGGCTTCACCGCCTACAAGGTTCTGGAGATCCTCTCTTCCCCGGACTTCGAGGCCCTCGATTCGAAGGCCAAGGCTGCGGCCCTCTCCGGCTTCCTCCGCATGAGCCCTCTCGGCCCGGTGGCGATCGCCGACGTCATTCAGGACGCCCTCGCGCGCGACACCGCCCTCGACGGCTTCGAGGGCTTCCTGCGCATGAAACTCGATGCGCGCCGAGCCGACCGGGACAAGGAGAACGCGGCCCTTCAGGCCGGTATCGACGAATTGGCTCGAAAGAACCGGGAGCTGATTCAGGCCAACCAGGAGGCCATGGCCAAAGAGCAGGAGCGCTTCGCCTCGTGGCAGGCCCGAAAACGGATCGAGGAGCAGAAGCTCTTCGACGCGGTGGGACCCTTCGTCGAAAAGAACCCGGTCTCGGTCGGAAATTCGTCGTCAGAAACCACTTAAGGAGACATCTTCATGTTCGGTCGGCTCGGCAGACTCATTAAATCCTGGATCGGTTTCTTTATCTCGTTCGGCGAGGACCCGGAGGTCATGCTCCAGGAGTCGATCGAAGAGATGCGCAACACTCTTCCCCGACTGAATCAGATCCTCGTCACCACCCGCGCCACCGTGATCCGGCTCGAGCAGGAGAAGGACGAGCTCGAAAGAAAGGAGAAGCAGCTCATCGCATCGATCCAGGCGGCGCTGAAGGAGGGCAGCCCCGAGGCCCGGCGGATCGCCGAGGATGACGCTTCCACGTTGCAGCAGCTCCGCGAACAATCGACCGCGACCCGGGAGCAACTCATGGCCGCGTCCAACGCGTTCGAAAACGCGAACCTCACCGTGGACGACATCAAGGCCAAGCTCAAGGGCAAGATCGAGCAGGCGCGTCTGGCCATTCACGAATCGAAGAAGGCCGAGGTCATGCGCGGCGCGGCCAACGCTCTCGCCGAACTCGACACCTACGGCACGGCGGCGACCACGGAGAAGTATCTCGACGAGATCAAGCAGAAGGTCGCGGAGAGCAAGGCCTCGGTGGAGATCGCGACCGGCGGACTCAACGTCGATCGCATCAAGATGGAGCGCAAGGCGCGCTCGATCCAGGCCCAGGGCATCCTCTCCGAGTTCGAAGTGGAGATGGGCCTCAAGAAGCCCGACGCAGTCGCGGTCGCCGCTCCCTTCCCCGAGGCTGCGCCTGCCCAACCGCAGAAGACACCCCAGGCCGGCTCGTAACTCCGCTCAGTGCTCGAGAAGTACCCTGTCCTCAAGAAAGCGGTCGCGAACCAATACCAGGTGATCCTGGTCGCGGCTGCGGCCACCCTGGCCGTGGCCACCATTTCGCCGCTGCCCTTTCTGCTTCTTCTGGGCGGGGAGTTCATGGTGCTGCCGTTCATGTTCGAGCGGCTGAAGCGGCGCCTGGAGATCGAGAAGAAGTACGCGGCGCGACAAACCGAGACCCTGTCGCAGAACGAACGCTACGACCAGCTTCATCCCGACCAGAAGCTTCGCTACGACGGCCTCAAGAAACTCTGTCGCCAGATCCAGGGCAACTATTCGGGCCTCACCACCGCGAGCCAGGGGATCCTGGCCGAGTACACAGACAAGTTCGAAGCCATCCTCGCCACCTGCCTGCGACGGCTGTGGCTGGTGCGCAAGTACGACTCGATGATTCACGCCTTCGACACCGACAAGGTGAAGGCCGACACCGAGAAACTCAAGGAGTCGCTGGCCGCTCCCGGCCTCGCTCCCCGGGTGGCCGATGCCTGGAAGCAGAATCTCGAAATCAAGGAGAAGCTGCTGGCCGCGGTCGATCGCAACGTGGCCAATCGCGAGGCGCTTCTGGCCGAACTCGATTCCCTCGAATCCCTGTTCCAGCTCCTCCTGCAGAAGTCTCTCGCCGCCACCGACGCGCGCGCCTTCTCTGAAGAGATGGACAGCCTGCTCTCCCAGGCGGATCAGGACGCGGCCAGTGTCCAGGAGATGGAGCAGCTCCTCGGCTCGATGCCGGAGCTTTCCGGCATCCCCTCCATCTCGGAGGAAGTGGGCCGACCGATGATGGAAACGCCCGAGGCCCTTCAGCCTCTGATGGGCGGGGGCGGACGCAACTCCCGCAGCCCGCAACCAGACCGGTCCGAAGCCCAGAGACCCCCCAGACGAGGAGAGCGATCGCGATGAGCACGGTTCCGCCGAAAACGTTCGTCGACACTCTGCCGGGATGGGCCGCCGAACTGGTGCGCGCCCTTCAAGCCAAGCAGGCGAACACTTTTCTGATTCACGGCACCGTCGCGGATCTCGTACCCGTGCGCTCGTCCTCCGGCCTGCGCTTCCTCTCTCTCGAATCGTTCCTGCAGCAGGAACTCTTCACCGGCTGGCCCGCGCTCATCACCTACAACCGGGCCGAAGGCCTCGGCTTCTCATCCCCCGAAGCCCGCGGCCATTTCCAGGAAAAGCTCAAGAGTTACGACGCCGTCCATGGGACGTCGTACGCCCAGGCCCTGCCCCGCGACCCCGGCAACGCCTTCGCCCTGCTCGACTCCTACTTCCGCAGTTGCGCCATGGCCCAGCCGGCGAGGCCGGTGGTGATGATGCTTCCCTTCGCGGACACCGTGGTGCCCGCGGGCGACGCGTCGTATCGGACTCCGGAAGACCGGGTGGTTCTCGTCTATCTGCGCAAGTGGTCGCAGGACCCGACGCTTCTGGCCAAGAACATCGTGGTGGTTCTGGTCACCGAGACCCTGGCGGAAATCGACCCCAAGCTGCTGCGCGCGAACGCAGCTCGCGAAGTGGAGATCGTGCGGCCGGATCAGCGCGGACGGCTTGAATATCTCGAGGCGGTGCGTCCGCCGGAGTGGTACACGAAGATGTGCGAGTTGGAGCCGGTCCGCCTGGCCGAACTCACCGCGGGCATGACCCGCGTTCAGCTCGGACAGATTCTCGACGGCGCCGACGCGGCCGCCGCCAAGATCACGCGCGACGAGGTTCGGCGCACCAAGAAGGAAGTGATCGAGACCGAGGGTCTGGGCCTTCTCGAGTACATGGAACCCAAGTACGACCTCTCGATGGTGGCGGGAATGCCCGCGGTGAAGGAACGCCTTCGTCGCGCCGCCCGCGCCATCGCGCGCGGCAATCCGGCGGCGGTGCCGATGGGCTATCTCATCTGCGGCCCGGTGGGCAGCGCCAAGACGTTCCTGGTGGAATGCTTCTCGAATGAAATCGGTTTCCCCTGCGTCAAGCTGAAGAACTTCCGGTCCATGTGGGTCGGTTCGACCGAGGCGAATCTGGAACGGATCCTGAAGATTCTCGCCTCCCTCACCCCGGTCGGGGTGATCATCGACGAAGCCGATGCCGCGCTCGGAAATCGCGACGCCGGCGGCGACTCCGGCACCCAGAACCGGGTCTTCGCCCAGATCGCCGCGTTCATGGGCGACACCCGCAATCGCGGGAAGATCCTCTGGTTCCTGATCACCTGCCGGCCCGATCTTCTCCCCATCGACTTGAAGCGCCAGGGCCGCGCTGAAGAGCACGTACCGCTCTTCTATCCGGAGACCCCGGCCGAGTACGACGAGATCTACCGGGTCATGTTGAAGAAACTCGGGATCAAGACATCCGTCGCCGATGTATCGGCGGTGGCCGCGGAGAAATCGCTGATGGGCCTGTCGGGCTCCGACCTCGAGGCGGTCCTGGTGCGGGCGACCCTGGAGGCGGAGGCGGAAGGGGTGTCGGAGATTTCGGCCGCGCACCTCACCAAGGTGTTCACCGACTTCATTCCGCCCAACAACTCACGCGAGCGGGAGATGCAGATTCTGTGCGCGGTGCTCGAATCGACCAGCCGCGAACTCCTCCCCGAGCGCTATCGAGACATGGACCGGGGCGACATTCAAAGTCGCATCCAGGCCATCAAGATCGAACTGCGCCTGGCCTGACCGCGCGGAAGCGCCCCCTTGCTTCACCATCGCCGCTACGGCCGCCGCCGCCGGTTTTCATAGGCCGCACGCCAGGTGGGCCCGTAGTACGGATGACCGAGGGCGATCTTCCAACACCGTTCCGCGTGGAGTGCGGACCACACCCGGTAATAGAACTTGGCGCCGGCCAGGCAGACATCAAAAACCGGGGTATTGAAGAAGAGTCGCTTGAGGACCGATTGCCGCAGCAGGTTCTCCACCAGCGACACCGCGTTGTGCCGCGCGGGCACGAAAGGCACACGGTTCGCGACCGGGTCGAGGCCGCGAATTTCGATCTGGCGGAGATCGTTCGTTCCTACTCCTCGATCGACGCATCTGGCCAGATGTCGGATCTGGGTGGGGTCGAGTCCCATCGACAAGGCTTGAACCGTGTCCAGAGCCACCGGATCGCTCGAGCACAGCACCCGCTCGGCGATCCGCGGCAAACCGGACTTCGGGCCATTCCCTTCGAGACCGATGGTTCCGTCCATGACCGCGAAAGCCGGACGGATCACCGCGTTCAGATCGGCGATGGCGTCATCGAGAACAAGATGCCATTCGTGCCGGGTCTTGGGGAGACACCCCCACTGGTTCTTGAGCGCTCCGGTGAGCCCGGTCTTGGCATGGGTCTTCATCACCGGCACCGTGATCAGCACGGTGTCCCGGAGAATCTGGGGCACCTCGATCCTCTTGAGAACCACGTTCCCGGGCGCATCCACGCTCACCGAACCGATGTTTCCCATGTTCACCCAGGTGGCGCCGGTCCGCTGGCACACCTCGGCCATCAGGCTCATCCGATGCGCCTTCTCGATGTCCTCCAGCACCTGATCGCACTCGACCAGATAGATCTTGCCCACATGATCGCGAATCGCGTCGATCAAGGTGGCCACGAAGAACGGAGAGGTGATGGATCCGGGGATGAACATGTCCCAGCCAAGGTTGACCTTGAGCGAGACGTCCGCTCCCCGGGGCACGAAGCGCGTCCACTCCGCGGTCTCGAGCGCACGCCGCAGGCCCGCGGGCAGGTCGGTCGGAACCGCCTCCACCGCCACGATCGCCCGGTTCTCATTCATCGCGTGAACGCTATCGCCCTCGAGGCGAGGTCGCTGTGAATCCCCCGCTGGCGAAGAATAACGTCCGCGGTCTGCAGGCCGGAAAGCAAAGCGGTTCCGGTCGAGACCACCGACGGGAACGTCCGGTAGTTCCCGGCGAAATAGACGTTGTCGAAACGGGTGGAGCGAGGCGGCGGATTGCGGAAACCGCGGGTAAAGACCGGCGAATACATGGGCACCCGGGCGATGTTGGTCCAGTAGGGGTCGAGATCGAAACCGAAGATCGCCCGGAAGTCTTCGAGATAACCGCTCAGCAGTTCGTCATCGGACTTCTTGAAAAAGGGCCGGGACCGGCTGTTGAGATGGGTCACGAAGTTGACGCAGGAGTCTCCGGGGGCTCCGATACTCGGATTCAGCGAATTGAGAAGAAAGATCCCGCAGGCCGCGCGATCCAAAGACGCGAGGTTCATCCAGTAGAAGTCGGGCGACACCTTCTGCCTCGAAGCGCAGATGACCGAGACCAGAGCGGAGTATCGAATCTCGGCCAGGTGAGGTGTCGTCTCCTCGGGCACGAGCTCCAGGTAGATCTCGGCCGGAATGGTGCTGACCACGATGTCGGCCTGGATCTTCTCGCCACCCTCAAGTTCGACCGTGCTCACCCGGCCTTCCGATCTCGACAAACCGGCCACCGAGGTCCGGGTTCTTACCGTGACCCCCGCGTCGACCACGAGCTTCGTCACCCCTTCGCACAGGACCGTGGTCCAGTTGGCGCCAGGGATGTAGCCCAGGGGCGCGGACCCCTCGCGATGATGAAGGCGTGCGCCCAGCCACGCTCCGCTCACCTCCTCGCAGGGCAGCTCGAACTTGAGGCGAGTCAATGGCTCAAAGAGCGCAGCGCGGACTCCTGGCCCGGACCAGGAGTCGAGCAACTCCACCGCGCTTTTGTCCTGCCAGTCGGACCAGTCGCTCTTGTTGAACGCTCGAGCCATCATCAAAGTGAATCGGACCTTGTCGGCGAGCGACATGGGAAAGGCCAGAAAGTCGAATGGGTTCGCGAGGTTGTAGAGCCGGCCGTTCATCCGGAAGAGCATGCGGATGCGTCGCCACTCGACCCTGGGCAGCGCTCCGATCAAGTCGAGAAAGAAGTGGAGGGTCCGATCCCGGTGAAGAATGTGGTGATATCCGAGCGGATAGAAACGGCCCTCGCGCTCGAAACTACCGGCGAGCCCACCCAGAGTGGCCCCGCGTTCGACCACGGTTACATCAAAAGCACCCGTCCGGGCCAGGGCGTAAGCGACCGAAACGCCCGAGAGTCCCCCTCCGAGGACGACGACGCGAGGACAGGTGGCCGGGCTGCTCAAGAGAAGCCCAGGATGTTACCGTCAGCGCGGGCTTAGGAAGCCTTGGAAAAACGGAGGGTGGCCTTGTGCTTGTCGCCGTTGCTCATCACCACGGTGATGAGAAGGCTCGATCCCGCCGGCGATTGAGCGGGAACCTTGAAGCTCGCCACGGTGGTGGCGGTCTTGGGATCCACTTTCTTCACCAGCAGGTCTGTGGCCAGAGACACACCGTCGCCGGTGACGAGGACCGACGCCACCGTGAGGTCCTTAGTCCCGAAATTGGTGAACTTGATCTGAGCATCAAACGCCTCGCCCGAGGGCACTCTCTGGGGCAGTCCTTCAATCCCAAAAGTCCCATCGAATCGAGCGCCGATCAGCTTGATCTGAAGTTCGAAGCCCTTCGGGCCCTTCTTCGTCTGGGTTGGCTCTCCCTCCCAGCGACTCACCCGTGCGGTCAGCATGGGAGGGTCGGCCGGGGTCTGGGGGGCGGGGAGCGCGACCAACAGGGCGCCTGCGGTTGAAGGACCGGCGCTCGCTCGGGTCGGTCCCAGGACCGCCGCCACCATAACCGTGAGGGTGCCGGCGGCGCGCCAGGGAAAACGTGTGGTCATTCGAATCCTCTTCCTATTTGTTTCCGCCATGGTCGAGACAATATCACCGCTTCGGTCGCATGAGGATGTGAGAGTCTCGGGGGCTGGCCCGTCACCTACGAAGGCGCGTAGAGGAGATCCAGCAGCTGGCGCTCGACCGTGCGGAATTCGGCGGAGGACTTCAAGGAGATTTCGCGGTGCTCGAACGCGGGAACGTTGATCCGGTGCAGAATCCGGGCGGGCCGCGCCGACAGGACGTAGACGGTATCCGCCACGTAGACCGCTTCCGAGACATCGTGGGTGATGAAGATCGTGGTGTTGTCCTCAGCGCGGGCGATATCGAGAAGCAGGCCCTGCATCCCCCACCGGGTCTGAGGATCAAGGGCCCCAAAGGGCTCGTCCATCAAGACCAGTCGCGGCTGATTGATCAGGGTGCGCGCGAGGGCGACTCTCTGCTTCATTCCCCCGGAGAGGTCTTTCGGATATCGGCTGGCAAAGTCGGCCAGACCCACCGCCTTCAGGTATTTGTCGGCGCGGGCTCCCCGTTCCTTCGGGGCCACCCCGCGAAGACGCAGGCCATACTCGACGTTCTCGCGCACCGTGAGCCAGCCGAACGACGTATAGGCCTGAAACACCATGCCGCGGTCGCGGCCCACCCCGGTGACCAGTTCGCCATCCACATGCACGGTGCCTTTGGTCGGAGGCATCAAACCGGCCACCGCTTTCAGGATCGTGGACTTGCCGCAACCCGAGGGCCCGAGGAAGACCACGATCTCCCCCACTCCCGGACGGTCGTCGATCTCGAATGAAACGTCGCGCACCGCCTCGGTCGCGTGACCCTCTCGATCGATGTAGGTCACACACAGGCCGGAGGTGCGAAGCTTCGGTCCCTTCGCTTTGAGTTCGGGCCGGTAGCTCGCCTGGGCGGTGCCTTCGCCCACCGTGAGGGCGACGGTGCCGGGCTCGCCCGCCTGGGGAACCGCGGCCGGAGCGGCGGGTTCCTTGGCGGTCATGCCGCCTTCTCCTTCCACCGGAAGGCCACGTTCCAGAACAGTCGAATCGCCCCGTCCGTGATGAGGCCGATACCGCCGATCACGAACAGGCCGGCGAACGACCATGACGCCTTCTGATGCGTCCGCGCCAGTTCGACCATGTAGCCAAGACCATGTTCGGGGTTGACGGCCTCGGCGAGGATGACGTACGTCCACGAGATCGCGTTCATGACCCGGAACGAATCACAGATCTCCGGCAGGGCGGCCGGCACAAGCACGGTTCGAATCACCTGAAACTTGGAGGCGCCGAGGGTGAGTGCGGTCTGAACCAGTTCCTCCGGCACCGCCCGGACCGCGGTTACCACCACCGGGAGCAGGTACACGAACACGCCCAGAAAGAGAAAGGCGATCTTCTGTTTCTCGTAGATGCCGAACCACAGGATGAGAAGAGGGATGAAGGCGGAGATGGGCATGTAGCGAAGCGGCGATACCACCGGTTCGAAGATCCGGTTCACGGCTTCGAAAGAACCCATCAACACGCCCAGGGGCAAAGCCAGGGCGGAGGCCAGAAGGAAGGCGGTGCCGATGCGTCGGGACGAGACCAGGATGGCGCCCCACAGGTCGTATTCGATGAAGAGCTGGAGAATCCCGCGCAGCACTTCGGTGGGCGAGGGCAGGAAGTCGGGTGGCGCAAAACCGCCGTAGGACAGCCCGCACCACGCGCCGAACAGAATGACCGGTGAAACCAGCCCCAGGGCGAACGATGTGCCCTGGGGCAGGTTCGTGCGCAGGCCGAAAAGGTCCCGGGCCATCTCAGTTCAAGCGAAAGGTCACCGCGACTTCGCGGCTACTGGGCCAGAACGACTTTGATTTCCGTGCGCCGGTTGAGCTGCCGCCCCGCTTCGCTGTCGTTGCTCGCCACCGGCTGGGAGGAACCGCGACCGATTGTCTGAAAGCGCGCGGCCTCGATGTTGGGGAAATTCTTCAGGATGTAAGTCCTCACGGCCAGGGCGCGCCGCTCCGAAAGCGTCATATTGGCGGAAGCGGCTCCGGTGGAGTCGGTGTTTCCTTCCACCCGGAGATAGGTGGCGCCAAACGAGGTCATGGTGTCGCCCAGGGCGTCGAGGACGAAGAAGGAGCCGGGCATGATCTGGTCGGAACCGGGGGTGAAGTGGATGTCGATCTGCTTGTTGATGATCGCGCGATCCTGTGAGGACGGCGCCTTGGCCGCCACCTTCGCCTCTTCGACCTTCTCGCCCGGATAGGCCGGAGCCAGCGCGGTGATGAAACGCGTGTCGGCCCAATCCTTGGCGTTGACGGACTTGGTCACGAGGCCCTTCTTCCGCCAGATCACGAAAGCGGTGTCGAAGAGGGTCTCGTAGTGGGCGCGGCCGCCGGTGAGGCCGTAGAACTGGGCGTTATCGGCGAAGGCGGTGAGCTTGAGTCCGGAGAGCATGCCCGACACCGTCTCGTTGTCGAGCTTCAGCGCCTTCCCCACCACCGCGTACGAACTGGCGGGATCCTTGCGCATCATCTCGATGCCCTCGAACCAGCCGTGGACAAAGTCCCGCACGGTCTCGGGGGCGGAGTCGATGATGTCCTGGCGGGCGACCAGAGTGTCGGCGATGATGTTGGAGGCGGCGATGGTCGAGACCAGGACATGGGCTTCGGCCTCACGCGCGGTGACCGCCCCGGAGAGATCCGGCTCCCAGGTCACCGCCGCATCCACCTGCTTGGCCTTGAACATGGCGGCGGCGGCGGGAGCATCCTGGGTGAAGATGATGTTCTTCTCCACCGCGGTGCGGTCTTCCGCCGACAGACCCGACTGGGAGAGGAGGTAGAGGAGAAGGAAGTGGGAGGGCGTGAACTGGGTGCAACTGATCTTCTTGCCCTTCAGTCCCTCGATCGACTTGATGGTATTGAGAGAGACGATGCCGTCACCGCCGCGCGACCAGTCCTGCATGATGATGGAGCGGGCCTTCTGGTTCTTCTCGGCCAGGATCGAAGCCTCGCGCGCCCAGTTGTCAACGGTGTTCCACATGATGTCGACGTCGCCGGTGCTGAAGGCCGCAAGTTTCGCCGCCGGATCCTCGAGCAGGACGAACTTCACATCGAGGCCGAATTGCTTCTTGTAGAGGGAGGACGCCGCACCCACATCGAGGCCGCCATTGGCCACGATGCCCGGGGCATGTCCGGCCCAGGTGTTGATCGCGACCACGAGGGGGCGGGTGAGCTTGCCGCCGCTCGCGAGCACGGCCGCGGTGACGCCGTTCGACCCGGCATTGCGACCCGGATCGGAGGGAGCGTTCTTGAGCCCGCCGAAGTCGTCGGTGTTCGTGGCGGTCTGAGCGGGCGCCGATTCCTTGCCGCCGGTCGCCCACTTCTTGATGTCGGTCCCGAAGTTCCGAACCCCGAAGTAGATGATGGTGAGCCCCAGCACTACCATGATGAGTTTGCCGAGTGGTGTGATCTTCATTGTTTCGTTCTCCGCGTATTTGGACAGGGGGACTTTATCTGAAGTGGGGCCGAGTCCCCCGCCTCCGGTGCGATGCTCCCCGGGAGCCGCCTAGGCCTGATACGAAATCTTCCCGCCCACCACGGTGCGCGCGATCTGGATGTCCTTGATCTTCTCCACATCGACGGTGTGCGGATCGTCCGCCAGCACCACATAATCCGCCAGCTTTCCCGCGCTGATCGAGCCTTTGATGGTCTCTTCGCCCGAGGCCCACGCGCCGTTGTAGGTGTTCACTGCGATGGCTTCGGAGACACTGATGCGCTGATTGGCGCCCCAGGTCTTGCCGTCCCATCCTTTGCGCGTCACCATGCCCTGAATGCCCATGAGCGGCGCGAAGGGCCCCGGGCTGAAGTCCGATCCTGCGCATGCGTACACCCCGGCATCCAGCATGCTGCGGTAGGCCATGCAGCGCTTCATCAGTTCCTCGCCGTAGTACACGAACTTGTCGGGGTTGTAGTAGGCGTAGGTGGTGAACATGGCGGGCACCACGCCCAGCGCCTTGATCCGCTTGACCAGGTCGTCGTTGATGAGGGTGCAGTGGGTGATCTTCGGACGCGCGTCGGCCCGCGGAAACAGCTTCTGCGCGCGTTCGACCGCGGTCAGGAAACTGTCGATGGCCACATCGCCGTTGGCGTGCACGTTCACCTGGATGCCTGCGCGGTGCACCCGCTCCACCCAGGCGTTCAAATCCTCCTGCGACTCGGTGACGTTGCCCTTGTAGGGGGGCGTCACCCCCGGATAGGGCACGCTCATCGACATGGTGCGCTCCGAGAACGAGCCGTCCACCGTGTGTTCGGAGGTGGCCCCGAACTTGATCCACTCGTCCCCGAAGCCGGTCCGGATGCCCGCGGTGATCATGGCTTCGAGGGTCGCTCCGCTGGTTTCGAAGCTGATGCGGTGCAAGAGCTCGCCGCGCGCGCGCACGTCTTGAATGGCGGCGAGGTTGCCGCCCTCGTGGTGGACGCTGGTGAGGCCGTAGCGCGCGAACTGCTTCGAGATATGCGCAATGCCGTCGCGGCCCCGCTTCTCGGCCTCGGCGGCGGTGAAGGTGGGCCGCGCGCCCACGTTGCGGAACGGGTCCATGGCCCGGTCGGTCACGCGCCCGTTGAGCTCGCCGGCCGGATCCTTGTCGTAGGTGCCGCCCATGGGGTTGGGGGTGTTCTTCGTGATACCCGCCATCTCGAAGGCCTTGGTGTTGTAGAAGGAGGTATGGCCGCCGCGGTGCCGCACCACCACGGGATGGTCTCTCGAGACTTCGTCCAGGTCCTTCGCCTGGAGGCCGCGCGCGTCCTTCACCTTGGTGTCGTCGAAGAAGTAGCCCTCCACCCACGTACCGGGAGGCGTCTGCTGGGCCTTCGCCTTCAGTTTGGCCACGATGCTCTGAATGGTCACGAACTCCACTTCGAAGGGGTTGCCCACCAGCACCTCGTAGAGCAGGGTCTCGCCGCCGGCGTGGTTGTGACAGTCGATGAAGCCGGGCACGATGGTCATCTGCCGGGCGTCGAAGACCTGGGTGTTCTTCCCGAGGAGGCCCTTGATATCCGCGGTCGAGCCCACGGCCGAGAATCGGCTCGCGGTGACGGCGAAGGCCTCCGCGCGCGGGGCGCGCGAGTCCACCGTGAAGACCTTCGCGTTGATCACGATCAGGTCGGGGTCCTGACCGCCGGCTGCCGCGGGCGGCATGGCCGGAGCCTCGGCGTTCGCGCCCTTACCAACGAAGGGTGCGCCCACCAGGCCGGCGGCGCCGGCGCCGGTCACGTTCATGAACTCTCTACGGCTGCTGCGGTTTGTGGTCATCGGGTCCTCTGATGCGTGGCTATAGGGGAAAGCGTGTTTTCGCGATGAAGGCATTCACGGCGTCGAGCAAGTGCGCGCTCTGGTCGCGCACGACGAACACCGACTCCTCGCGCGCGCCGGGCGTGAGGTCGTGGTGGTCGATCAGCACCACTTCGGGCCCATGCGACGGGATCACGGTGCCGTCGAGCGCGTAGTACTCGGCCTCGGCCACGGCGTCGAGCCGGCCGTCCGCAAACTGCGCGTACAGCTCGGGGAACGTCGCCGTGGTCACGACGTTCACGCCCCCGGGTGCGCGCCGTCGCAGGTCGCGTTCGGCGGCCATGCCCTGCACGGCGCCCACCCGCTTGCCCACGAAGTCGTCGATGCGCGCGTAGGCGGCCGCGTCCTTCGGCCGGATGCGCAGGGCGCGGCGTTCGTAGAGAAACGGCGCGGAGAAGGTGCCGCCCTGGCTCACGCGATCGGGGAAGCTCGCGACATTCGTGGCCACCAGGTCCACCGCGTCCCGGCCCGCCAGCTCCCAAGACTTGTTGAACGGCACCACCTGCCACACGATACGCAGGCGGTTCTCCCCGGCAAAGCGCTCCACGTACTTCCGAATCCACCGTTGCGAATCGTAGGGACTCGCGGGCGCGTCGCTGGTGACCGCCACCTTCAGCACCCCCGGTTCGAGGGTGTGAATGCCCGGGGTGGCGGCCCAGGCCGCGGTGCACAAGACGAACGCCATGGCCCCGGCCGCGGCGCGCATGAGAGGGCTACTTACGGACATGCAGCTCGAGCATTTGACGCCGCACCACGCCGCCGTACACGTTGCCGTCAGGATCGACACCCACGCCCTCGGCCCCCGCGTGCTCTACGGCGAGCGGGTCCATGTCTTCGATGAACGCTTTCACCGAGCCGTCCTTCGCGCTGCCGATGCGAATGCCTTTCTTGATGCCGGGCAACTCGTGCGCGCCGGTGTCGCGCCCGCCGGATTCGGAGTCGGCTACGTAGATCGTGTCGTCCCTGGTGATCACGATCCCGCTGGGCCGGCCGAACTGCCGCCATTCTTCGAGGAAGCGCCCGGTCTGATCGAAAATCTGGATGCGGTTGTTCTCGCGGTCGCCCACGAAGAGGCGGCCCCGCGAGTCCATGGCCATCGTGTGGGGCTCGCTGAACTGGCCGGGACCGGCGCCCTTGGTACCCCACTCACCGATGTACTTCCCGTCCTTGGTGAAGTGCACCACCCGGTTGTTGGCCCCGTCGCGGTGGCTGTCGCTCACGAAGAGGTCGCCGCTCGGCGCCACGACCACGTCGGTGGGCTGGTCGAAGTGCGCCGGCCCGGCGCCGCTGACCCCCTGCGTACCCAGGGTCATCAGCACCTTGCCTTCCGGGCTGAGCTTGATCGCCTGGTGGCCGATGCCGTGGCCGCCGCGCGCGTCGGTCATCCAGAGATTGCCCTCACGGTCCACCGTGCCGCCGTGCGGAAAGTTGAACAGCCCCTCGCCGAAGCTGCGCAAGAGCTTGCCGGTCCGGTCGAAGGCCAGGATGGGTGGCTCGGTGCGCCCCTCACAGGAATTGCTCACGCACCGGTGCACCACGTAGATCGTTCCGTCGGGCGCGGGTTCGATGGCCGTCACCGCGGCCCACTTCACCCCCGACGGAAGCTGGCCCCAGTCGCGCGTGGTGCGGTAAGGCTGGGGCAGATCGTTTCGGGGCGCCACCTGCGCGTGCGCCGGTGACGGCGCCGCGGCAATCACGAACGCCGTGGCAAGGACGGCCGGCAAGGACTTCCGCATAGGTTCGAGCGGATCGTACTACGACGACCTGCCCTTCCTCCTGGCTACTTGTCGCTGACCGGGTTTCGCGGACACACCTCGATGGCGCCGCCGATGACGAGCTTCATGAGGTCGTACCCCGCGGTGGGCAGTCCCGCGCACGTGCGGCGCGTTCGTATCCGTTGGCTGACTAGGCGCCGGGCACGGGCTCAGGCGCCAGCGCACTCAACAACCGCCCGATCAGCGCCGGAATGGCCGCGGTAAGAATCGGGCCGATCACCAGCCCGCCTGCACGCGCCATCATGGCCGCTCCCAGAGGCACCACGGTACCTTCCGGAACGTTGAGGGCGTCCCAGTGTCGGAAGTAGGAGGTCTCAATCCCGGCCGCATAGCTCAGCCAGGTGGCGAGGAAAATAAGAATCTGGCCGAAGAGCCCGATGCTGTAGCCCACCAGGGCGGTCCCCCCCCAGCCGAATCCACCGATACGCCGGGACAAGGCGCCGAAGTAGACGCAACTGACAACGGTGAGGCCGACGATTGAGACCATCGCGTTCCCGCGCGGGGCGTAGGGGACGCCGCTCGCGCCGAGCGCGAAACGGATGATGGTGAAGATCACCAGCAGCAGCAAGGGCAGACGAACGAAGCGCAACACACGAATCACCATGAGCAATCCCTCCCAGAGAAGTAACTCCGCCCCAGGCCCTTCGGCGTCTCGAGCGGAGAGTAGATGAGGAAGCGTAACACCACGAAGGTGAAGGCGAAACCGCTTACCTGGTCAGGCCGTAGTACACGACGTAGAACCATCCGAAGACTCCATGGATAGCGGCCCAGGTCAGGGACCGGTGCAGACTCCACGAGATCGTGATGGCGAGCGCGGTGCCGAATGAGATCCCGGCTTTTGCGACTTCGGTTCTGGCAGCCATAGCCGCCTCCTTCCTGTTTTGACCCTGTGAACCTAGCACCATCCCGTTGGGCGCGCGCGGAACGCGCCGGGGGCGGATTTCACAGGGGACTTTCAGTCGACAGAAGGCAGCAGAACCGTGGAGCCCGTGGTCTTGCGCGCCTCCAGAGCGATGTGCGCCTCCCGCACGTCCTTCAGGGCAAACCTCTGATCGATGCGGATCTTCACCTTTCCGCTCGTCACAACATCGAACAGGTCGTCCGCCATCTCCTGATTCGCCGCACGCGTGGCGATATGCGTGAACAGCACCTGGCGCGTCACGTATAGCGAGCCCTTGCCCCCCAGGAGGCCGGGCGCAAACGGCGCCGGGGGCCCGGACGAATTGCCGAAGCTCGCCATCAGACCGAACGGCCGCAGGCAATCAAGCGACCGGTCCCATGTGTCCTTGCCGACCGAGTCGTACACCACCTTCACTCCCATTCCAGAGGTGATCTCCTTCACCCGCGGCAGGAAGTCTTCCTTGTTGTAGTTGATGACGTGGGCCGCGCCGAGTTCCTTCGCGAGCGCGCACTTCTCGTCCGACCCCGCGGTGCCGATGAGCTGCAGACCCAGGGCCTTCGCCCACTGGCACGCAATCAGCCCGACCCCGCCCGCGGCCGCGTGGAACAGGACGAAGTCGCCGGGGTGCAGACCGCCCTGCGGCTGCGTGCGCTTGAGCAGGTATTGCGCGGTCAGACCCTTGAGCATCATCGCGGCGCCGGTCTCGAAGGAGATCGCGTCGGGCAGCTTGCAGACGGGCTGCGCGGGCATCACGCGCCGCTCGCAGTAGCTGCCCGGCGGGCCGCCGGCATACGCCGCGCGGTCACCCGCTTTCAGATGGGTGACGCCCTCACCGACCGCTTCCACCACACCAGCTCCTTCCATGCCCAGCGACAGTGGCAACGGCAGGGGATACAAGCCGGTGCGATGGTAGACGTCGATGAAATTCAGGCCGATCGCATGGTGCCTGATCCGAATCTCGCCGGGGCCGGGTTCGCCGACGGTGAGATCGACGAGCTTCAACTGCTCGGGGCCCCCGGTCTGTTCGATGCGGACGGTCTTGCTGGAATGGGTCATGGTGTAGTCCTGCGGTGAATCAATCGCGGCCTATCGTGCCATGTTGCCCGCTTGAGAGCCGAATTGCGCCAACCTGTCCCGCAGTTGGAATTGAGACTCTTCCCGGCCGAAGGGACCCTCCCTAGTTGGCGAGGGCCAGGCGGAAAGCGACCATCTCCTCGCCGTTGCGAACCAGCAGGACGTCGCGAACCAGCACCGGATGGTTCCAGGTCTTGCCCTCCACGGCCGGACGCCGCGAAAGCTCCGTGAACTGATCGGCCTTCGCCTCCACCAGGGCCAGGTCGCCGTCCTCCGACAACACGACCAGAAGATCCTGGTCGGCCAACAGGAGGAGTTGGCCGTTGCCGTAGCGTCCGCCCTTCCACTTGCGCTTCCCGTCCTCGATGTCGATGCAGGCCAGGATGCTGCCGTCGAAGCCGAAGGCATGGCCCTTGTGCACGACGAAGTCGTTGAAGTAGGGCTTGAGCGCGCGGGACGTCCACCGCTCTTCGACCGCCCATCCGGAAGGCCCTTGCGCGACCTTGATGCGGCGCGTTTCCATCCCTCCCATCATGTCGGCCGAGGTGATCAGCAGATCGCCGCCCGCGATCACCGCCGGCTGCACGATGGGGCTGCCGGACCACGGATACTCCCAGAGCGGCTTGCCATCGAGAGGCGCCACGCTGGTGGCCCCGTAGCCGCCCATCAGCACCACCTGGGCCGTGCCGTCGATGGTCATGGGATGAGGCGAACTGTAGCCGCCGCCTCGCGAGGGGACGAACCACCGAGGATCGCCGGTTCCGCGGTCGTAGGCGGCAAGCGCGCCACTCGCCGCGACGATCACCATGTCACCCACGATCAAGGGCGAGCCGGCGAAGCCCCAACCCGGGAGCTTCAGTTTGTGTTCCTTCGCGACGTCGCGCGACCACACTTTCGAGCCGTCATCCGCATCGAGCACGTTCAGGATTCCGGTGGCGCCGAAGGTGTAGACGCGACCGCCGCTCAGGGTCGGAGTCGCGCGCGGGCCGGCCCCTCCGTTCGACTCCCAGAATCGGGCCCGATCGCGGTGCATCCACACTGGCGCTCCGGTAGTCACGCGGTAGGCCGCCACGACCTCGTCGTCGCCCCGCTGCTCCTGGGTGTAGAGGACGTCTCCCCTGACCGCGAAGGACGACCAGCCCGGTCCAATCGACCGTCGCCACATCTCGACCGGAGGTGAAACCGCCCAATCGGTCCGGATGCGCACGCCGCGAACGACATCGTCGCGCCCGGGACCTCGGAAGCCGGGCCATTCCGCGAAGGGCTCCGGCGCCGCCTCCGTGGTGGGGAGCATCTCGGGCTTCGCGGTTTCGACGGCGAGCGAAGTCGCTTTTGCCTTAGCCACGGCGGGAGGCGACGCGATGGGCTTCTGGCTCAACGGAACCGAGGCCTCCGCTTCGGGGGTGGGGGCCGCGACCGGAGGTCTCGGAACAACCGCCGGTTCAGCGGCGGTGCGCGCCAGCAAACGCTCTTCCGCGGTCTGCGACCACCGCCAGGCCAGATCCGTATCGCCCGTGCCCGAGATGCCGTTGGTGCGGGCGAGCCCCCACACACCGCATCCGAGCAGGATGGCCCCGACCATCGCCACCCGCCGAGGTCCATTGGAAAGGCCTCTGCTCATCACCGCCCAGGCCACGAGGGCGAGGCTCAAGGTCCCCGGCACCGCGAAGACGAAGAACATCCGCCCCATCATTCCGTTCTGAATCGACACGTGCATGAGGGGCCGGGTCGCAGCGATCGCCAGGATCATCACGGCCACCGCGCCCAGACGTTCGGACCAGGGCGCCCGGCTGAAGAACAACCACCACACCAGGACGAGGACGCCGCCGAGGAGGCCGCCCAGGACCCCTAGAACCGCGCCATCGGGCAAGGCCGGGGCGACGAAGCGCAGGATCAACTGAAGGACGACGATGACCACGCCGGGCCACAGCCGGAGCGGCTTCAGCGGGCCAGGGAGGGAGGGAGGGAGTACGGCCATACAGGATCAAACGTCCTGGGCCGCCAAATTGTTCAGAGGTTGTCGGCCCGAAGAGCGTTGCCATCTGAGTCGGTGACAGTCATGAGGTCCAGTCTTGAAGTCGCAATCTGAGACCTCGAGTTCCCGGCCCTATCCTCGCCCGGTCAGCCTTCGCTTCTCCGAACCCGCCAACCGCCGCCGCAGCTCCTCTTCCGCCATAGCCCGGGTGCGAACTCCGGAGCCGGCCAGGCGAAAGACGAAGCCCCCATCAACTCCGGCACATGGGTTCGAATCGCGGCATCGATCAGCGGATGTGATCGCTGCTCCACGCGCGCAACTCATCTGCCTCCGCGAGTATCTGCGGGAAGCGGATCTGGCCAGCCGCCTCGCCCACGCCTGGGCGGCGCTGTCGCGGGCGTGTCATCACCACTCGTACGAACTCCCGCCCACCGTCGAGGAGATCAAGAGTTGGATGGAGCCGGTGCGGGAGTTACACGAAGTTCTGGTTCGAGGGTGAGTGTCTCTCCGAGGAGGCGGCGCCCTCGTCAAGGATCACGAACTACGTGACCGGTAGACCTCCAGGTTTTTGTGTACACTGAACAAACATTTTGGGAGCGTGCTGATCGAGGTGACGACCTCCTGACACTTCGTCTCAGGGCCGCCGGGTTCGACAACTGTCTCCCTGTGCAAGGAGATTGCGTATGAGAATTACCCGTTTGCTGTGGGCGGCTCCGGCCGCCGTTGTCCTGCTCACCCCCACCCTCACATTCGCCCAGGCCGCTGCGCCGGTGGTCAACAACGTCCTTTCGGTCTTCCGGGAATCGGTGAAAGTCGGGAAGGGCGCGGCGCACGACGCGAACGAAACGGCGTGGGCCCGGGCGCTTGCCGCCACCAAAGGCACCGACCACTTCATCGCGATGTCGGCCCTCACCGGGCCGAACGAGATGTGGTACGTGTCGGCCTACCCCACCTGGGCAGAATATGAGAAGGTGGCCGACAACGGGAATGCCGACCCCGCGCTCGCCGCCATTGCCAAGCAGTACCGGCCCGCCGAAGCCGAGGTCCTGAGTGATGCCCGCGGCATGACCCTGCGCCCTCGAGCGGAGTTGAACTTCGGCGGTCCCGCCGACCTGCCCAACATGCGCTACCTCTCGGCGACCCGGATATCGGTGCGTCCCGGGCACGCTGGGGAATATGAAGAAATGCGCAAGATGGTGAAGGCAGCCCACGAGAAGGCCGGCCTCAAAGACTCGTACACCATCTATGAGGTCACGGCCGGCGCCCCCGCGCCCACTTTCTACATGTTCGTCGCAAGGAAGACACTGGCGGAGCTCGATTCGGCCATTCACGACGCGGCGGACTACCGGGCGGCGCTGGGAGGCGAGTTAGGACAGGCGAAGCTCGCGGCCCTGACCGCGAGTGCGATCATCAGCCAGGAGACCGACCACTTCGAGTTCCAACCTGCGCAGAGCGTCCCGCTCGATGCGTGGGTCACCGCCAATCCGGGCTTCTGGAAGCCGAAGGCCCCGGCTCCCGCGGACAAGAAGGCCCCGGCAGACAAGAAGAAGCCGTAGCGCCTCACGCGCATAGCCGCAATCGTTGACGAAGCAGCCGTCGAAAGGCGGCTGTTTTTTTGCCTTCATCCGGCCGGCGTGGGGGGGGCGCCGAACAAGTAGGATCGCGCGTATGCCGTCGCATCGCCCCATTTCCACGCGCCCGCACTGCGCATGAGGATCGCCGCGGTCGGCGAATGCACGCTCGACCGCTATCCCGAACTCGACGCCGAGCACGTGGGCGGCATCTCGCTCAATTTCGCGGTCAACGCGCGGCGCGAGGGCGCGGATCAGGTCGTCCTCGTCAGCTGCACGGGGAGTGATGGGAGCGCCGCCGCGGTGCGACAGAAGCTTTGGGCCGAAGGGATCGACACGCGGCACGTCCATTCGCTGGCCGGTGCTACGGCCACGCAGGAGATCAGGCTGGTGGCCGGCGGTGAGCGGGTCTTCCCGCAAGACGGCTACCACCCGGGCGTGCTGGCCGACTTCCGACTGAATGAAACCGATCTCGCCCTGCTGCGCACCGTGGACGCCATCGCGGTCCCGATCTTCCGACAACTCGAACACCTGGCTCACGCGGTCCTGCGCTTGCCCGGCGGCAACGCGTTGCGCGCCGCCGATCTGCTCGATGGCGCCGACCTTGGGCCCGACCTCGCCGGACTCGACCCGCTGCTCGATGCGTTCGAGCTGCTCTTCGTAAGCGGCGACGAGGCGATGGTCGAGCGACTCCTGCCCCGCTCCCGGGCCTCCCGTAGCGTCATCGTGGTCACCCAGGGCGCGGCGGGAAGCAGCGCGCTCGTCGGGGGAACGCGGACGAGTGTGCCCGCGACTCCGGTGCCGCTCGCCGAGTGCGTGGACACCACCGGCTGCGGCGATGCCTTTCAGGCGGCGTTCACCGTGGAGTATCTTCGTTCGCACCGGATCGAGGCGGCCCTTCGCGCCGGCGCACGGCGCGCCGCCCTCGTCATCCGACACCTGGGAGCGACCTCCAACATGAGTGCTGGGACCGATGCGACCACCGCCATCCGCACCGAGTAGCCCCTCGAGTCGCTTCCGTTCGCTCTTTCCGGGCCCGCGGCCGGTGATCGGCATGATCGCGCTCCCGCCGCTGCCGGGCTACCCGACGCATGCGGGCATCGACGCGCTCGTCGAGGGCGCGCTTAAAGACCTCGCGGCCCTCGAGGCCGGCGGTGTCGATGGCGCCCTGGTGGAGAACGACTTCGATCAGCCGCACACCATGGTCGGCGGCCCCGAGATCCACGCCGCGATGACGCGGGTGACCCGCGAAGTAGTCGCGCGCGCACGCGTGCCCATCGGCGTGGAGGTGCTGCTGAACGACTGGCGCGCGTCGCTCGCGATCGCATCCGCGACCGGGGCGCGGTTCATCCGCATGGACTTCTTCGTGGACCGCGTGATGACCAAGTGCGGGCCGTTCGAACCCGATCCACCCGCGGTGCTCGCATACCGCAAGGCGATCGGGGCCGAGCAGGTGCAACTGTTCGCGGACCTTCAGGTGAAGTACAGCACGCCACTCGGCGGACCGAAGCCGATGGCGTTATCGGCCCGCGAGGCCGAAGCCGCGGGTGCGGATGCGGTGATCATCAGCGGGACCGAGACGGGGATCGGCCCCGCCACCGACGACCTCCGCGCGGCGCGCGCGGGCGCACTCCCCATCCTCATCGGCAGCGGGCTCACGCCGGAGAACGCGGGCGCGCTCATTCCGCTCTGCGACGGAGCGATCGTCGGCACCTCCCTGCGGAGCGGCCGCGCGGCGAGCGACCGGGTGGTGCGGGAACAGGTGACGCAGCTCGTGGGTGCGGTCCAGGCGGCGAATGGAGCACCCGCGGTTCGCGATGCGGCCCGCTTGCCGTGACCGCCTCGGCATCGCTCAAGCGCCAACTCGGCCTCTCGGCCGTCATGGCGCTCGTCGTCGGCAACATGCTTGGCTCCGGAGTGTTCTTCACCCCGGGCGAACTCGCCGCGGTCGCGCAACATCCCTGGCAAGTGCACTTCATCTGGGCGCTTTGCGGTTTGATCACGCTGTGCGGTGCGCTCACCCTGGCCGAGCTGTGTCGGTTGTTGCCGCAGGCCGGCGCCACCTACCACGTGCTGCGCGAGGGGTTCGGACCGTTCTGGGGATTCCTGCTCGTCTGGATGGAACTGTGGGTGAGCGGGCCGGGTGCGGTGGCGGGGATCGCGGTCGTCTTCGGCGAGTTCATGCAGCGCGCGCTCGGTGCTGGCGCCACCGTCACGCCGGTCTGGTGGGGCGTGGGAGCAATCGTCGGCTTCGCGGCCGTGAACGTGGCGGGAGTGGTGTGGGGCGGCCGCGTGCAAGTGCTGACGACGGTGGTGAAGATCGTGGGGCTCGTGGGGCTGATCGCCGGAGCGCTTTTCCTGGCCGCGCCGGCGGCTCAGATCGTGGCCGCGGTGGCCCCGGGTGGGTCGCCCGCGACGGCCGCGGCAGCGACGTCCCTGGTTGAACTCGGGTCGGTGAACCCGACCTTCGCCGAGTCGCTGCTCGCCTTCTTCCGGTTCGCCGGACTCGGGGTTGCGGCGGTCCTGTTCACCTATGACGGCTGGATCGACGTCTCCCACGTCGCCGGTGAAGTGCGTCGTCCCGAGCGCGATATCCCGTTCGGCCTCGCCCTGGGAGTGGGATCGCTGACCCTGCTCTATCTCCTGGTGAATGTCGCCTACCTGCGCGTGGTGCCTCTGGCCGCGATGCGCGAGGCGCCCACCGCCATCGCGTCGACCGTCGCGATTGCGGCGTACGGTCCGCGCGGCGGGTCGTGGCTGAATGTCCTCATGCTGGTCTCGGTCTTCGGGGCGCTGGGCGGACTGGTGATGACGCTGCCGCGGCTCTTCTACACCATGGCGGCGGCGCACGTGGACGCGGCGAGGGGGCCACTGCGCTGGTTCTTCGCGCAGCTCGGTCGGGTGTCGCCCCGCACCGCTACCCCCAACGGCGCGATCCTCTTCGCCGCCTTTACGTCGATCGCGGCCCTGCTCTTCTTCGGCTCGTTCTCGCGGCTGGTGAACTTCATCGTCGTGCCGTTCCAGCTGATGAACATTCTGATCGTCGCGGCGATCTTCCGCCTTCGGCCCCGGGCCGGCGTGACCACGGGCTACCGGACGCCGTGGTATCCGTTCACTCCTCTGGTGTACATCGTGGTGGTGGCGGCGTTCATGGTCAGCGCCGTCGCCGCCCATCCGATGGAAACGCTGATCGGAACGGCGATGGCAATGACGGGCGGTCCGGTCTACCTCTGGCTGAGTCGAGCCGGAACTTCGGGTCCTTCGCGATGACGGCGGGGCGCGGTCAGAAGGTGCGGATGGCCTTGACCTGATCCGCGGAGAGCTTCTGGATCATGGCGACGAGGAGCTTCACGAGGTTGTCGTAGTCGGCGCGGTCGATCACGCCCGACTGGCTGTGTCCGTAGCGGGTGGGAACCCCGAGGTTGATCGCCGGTATGCCGGTCGCCGCCCGCTGCAGCACCGACCCGTCTTCGCCATAGCCCGAGACCGACTCGAACTGGATGGGGATCGCGGCCTCCTTCGCGAGTTTCAGGATCCACTCGACGAAGTTGTTGTTCGGGATCATGCTGGTGTCGAAGACAAACAGGGACGGACCCTTGCCCAGCGCCTCCTGGGACAGCTTCGGCGAGGTCAGGAGCGGAAAGTCTCCAGCGATCCCGATCTCCAGGTTGATCACGATGTCGGGATGGGTGTTCGCTTCCACGACGGCGGCGCCGCGCAGGCCGATCTCTTCCTGAACCGTGGCCGCCACCTCGACCGTGTTGGGGTGCGGGAGGGTCTTGAGCTGACGCAGCGCCTCGGTGGCCGCGGCGAGACCGACGCGGTCGTCCCACGCTTTCGCGAGATAGCGACTCGATCCGTTGAGGATCTCGAACTCGGTTCGATAGGTCACGGGCAGGCCGGGTCGCACTCCCATCTTCTCGGCCTCTTCGCGTGTCCTGGCCCCGATGTCGAGGAACATGTCCTGGAGTGGAACCATCCGGGTGCGCTCTTCCGGCGAGACGATGTGGGTCGACTTGAAACCGGTGTAGCCCGTCACCGGGCCGCGCGCGGTCATGATGGTGTAGCGCTGGGTGAGCACGCTCTGGTCGATGTAGCCGCCGAGCGGGTTCATGTACACAAAGCCGCGCTCGTCGATGTATCGGACCAGGAAACCGACCTCGTCCATGTGGGCCATCAGCAGAACGCGCGGCGAGTCCGGGGGACCTGGCAGCCGGCCCAGCAGGTTGCCGACGCCGTCGGTACGCAGATCCGCGAGCAGAGAGCGCCACTCCCGGCGCAGAATGTCGCGCACCGGGCCTTCGAAGCCCGGCGCTCCGTTCGCGTCGGTCAGCTCCGCGAGGAGCCTGACGGTCGAGTCGGGGGCCGGGGTCTGGGCTTCGATGGGGCCGCTGAGCAGCGACACCGAAACGGCCAGGGCAATGCTTGTGATCCTCATTGTCTTTTACCTCAGGTGGATTCTCACACGGCGACGAGCCCGTGTCCCGCCAATGAGCCCGGAGAAGAACACCAGCGCGCATCATCGAGATTCCCTCCTGTGCGAGGCGACACACACCACCACCGACCCCGGCATAGTAGCGTCGCCTCCTACCGTGGGGATTGAGATACCGCAGAACGCAGAGCGGAGTCCGTGGCGCCGAACCAGAGCGGGGACCCTGGTCCCTTTTCTCTTCGCGGCTCTTTCGATTTCCGACTGCGGCGGCACTCCGGGCGCGGCGACCCCGGCCGCCACGGCCAAACCCTCCTCTTCGGCCATCAACACCGGCGCCACCCGGCTCCTTGCCACAACCTCAGGATCGCGTGATCACCTTTTGAATCGGGCCACTCTTGGCCCCTGGTGGGGCAGCGGGTGCCCCAAGGCCGGCGACTGCGGTTGCGGCTCCGCCGAGACCATGGCCGAGGAGTTCACCTGCCAGATGGACGAGCTGCGCGCCAACGACATCCCGGTGAGCGTGTACCTCTTCGACGGGAGCGGGTGGTCGGAGCGCAATTCCAAGGAGCAAGGCACCTGCACCGGGGACGACTGCTGTTCCTGGAATCTGGGCGATGACGTCATCGACCGTCTGGCCAGCGAGCACGTGAAGGCACTGGTCCACTTCTGGGGCGGATGCCACACTCCCGATCAGTACGCGCGGGTTCACTCCCAACTCGGCGGTTCTTTGCTGGGCTTCTATCTCGACGATGGGTCCTCGGACCAGGAGCTTCAGGGCGCGAACAACTTCATGAAGTCGGTCTCGCCGGGAGATTTCGACAACATCGCGAAGACGCACCAGAGCCACGAGCCCTCCACCACGGACGCCGGGCTCTCGAACATGGCCAACGTCGCGTACGTGGCGGACCTCGCGAACGATTTCACGGGGCTGCGCGAGGGGATCGTCCGTTTGCTCGAGAAGGCGCGCCTTCTGCCCGCGCCCGTGAACGAACTCACCGCCTACGACTACGAGAGCCGGAGGCCGCCGGATGAGGAGACGCTCTATCGCCGGATTCATTGGGGCGCCCTCCAGCCCATCATGGCTCACACTCCCTTCGCCAACTCCGACCCCTGGCGTTCGGACTACAGCGGCGATCTCCTGCTCGCCTATCGGTATTGGGCCTGGCTTCACAAGGAGTTGACGCCCTACTTCATGAGCTACGCCCGTCGGATGTACGAGCAACCGGACCTTCCGATCATTCAGCCGGGACCGGGGCCTTATTCGATGCGGGTGGGAGAGGAGATCTTCGTTCCCTTTGTCACCGAGAGGACGACCACGATCGACGCCCAGCTTCCCGCCGGCCTGTGGGTGGACTACTGGGAGGAGGATCGGGTCGTCTCCGGGACGCTCGCCGGATACCCGGCCCCGCCGAGCCGGGAGCCGGTGTTCCTGAAGCTTGGCGGCATCATTCCCATGGAAGTCGAACGCGACTACACCGGGCACGGGACCCGCGAATCTGCGGGGTCGTTGACCGTCCTGGTCTACCCAAGCGGCACCTCCACGTTCCGCTATAACAACGACGACACCGGCCGCTGGACCACCTTCAAGTCGGTCCTGGAGGGCGACAAGCTGACCCTCAACGCCGATTCCTTCCCCGGGATGCCGGTTCTCTACCGGATCGGCCGGATGTCGGTCAAACCATCCTCCATAACCGTCAACGGTCTGACCGTACTGATCAATCAGACCGGAAGCCTGCCCGAAATGGAATCCGAGGGCGAGGTGAACGAAGCCGAAGTGAGCGCCTGGTTCTACGACTCGATCGCGCGCCGCCTGATCGTGAAGGTCGTTCCCTAGCGGTGGTCGGGAGGGGAGCGGCGGCCTACTGGCCTGCCGGTCCGCGCACCCGTGCCAGCTTCTCGATGAGGGACGCGACCTCGGCGCGCTTGATGTGGTCGCTGGCGCGATTCACCACGAGGCGCGCGGAGGTTCCGGCAATCTCCTCCACCACCTCCAGCCCATTCTCACGCAGGGTTCGCCCGGTTTCGACCATGTCCACAATGCAGTCGGCGAGGCCAAGGCCGGGGGCAATCTCCACCGAACCCTGCAACTTCACGATCTCGATCGCGAGGCCGCGGGCTTCGAAGAAACCCCGGGCGACATTCGCGTACTTGGTGGCCACCCGGAGCGTGGTGGGCCAGGCGTCGGCAAAACCGCTCGACGGTGGGGCGGCCAGCACCATCCGGCAACGGCCGTAACCCAGATCGAGCGGAACCAGCACGTCGCAACCGGCTTCAAGGAGGACGTCACTCCCGCAGATGCCGGCGTCGGCCACACCGTACTCGACGTACACCGGCACATCCATGTCCTTGACGAAAAGAAAGCGCAGATCTCCGGCCTCGACGATGAGCCGCCGAGTGTCCTGGGGGGGGAACCCCAGCCCGGCCTTCGTGAAAAGGGTCTCCGCCCCGGCCAGAAGGCGGCCCTTGGACAGAGCGATGGTAAGAGTCACGCCGGACCTTCGAAGCGGATCTTCTCGGCGCGGGATCGACGCGCTCGCGCCTCCCTCACCGACTCGCCCAACGTCTTGCCCTTGACCCGAGCCGGACGAGCCACATCCTCGGTCCTGGCCGTGCTCTGGCGCGCGACCAACAGGGCCAGTCGATCAAGGCCCAGCATGAAACCGATCGCGGGCATGGGGCGGCCGAGCCGGCCCAAAAGAGCGTCGTAGCGTCCGCCCCCGCCGACATCGAAACCGAGACCCCCGCCGTAAATCCGAAAGACGAGCCCGGTGTAGTAGTCGAGACTGCGGCTCTCGGACAGATCGATGGCCACCCGGCCGCGCAGTCCCGCTTCTTCGAGGGTCTTAGTCACCGACTCCAGGTCGTCGAGGGCCGCTCGCGCACGGCCGATACCGCGGAGCGCGGTACGCGCCGCATCAAGCGACTGGCGGATTCCGTTGTCCTCGGCCAGGCCCACCAGCGCGCGCCCCGCGGCGTCGGACCCGCCTCCGCCCTCGAGCGCCTTCGCCAGGGTGAGCGGGTCGCGCCGATTGAGACTTTCGAGGGCCATCTCCCGCCTTGGATCCTCTGGAGTGAAGCCGACTTCATCGAGGAGGGATGTCACCACGCCGGCGTGACCTAGAGCGAGGATGAAGTCGGTAACGCCCACCGCCTCGAGGCACTCGATGGCGATGGCGATGACCTCGATGTCCGCCGCGGGACCGCCGCCGCCGAGAAACTCCAGGCCCATCTGATGGAACTCGCTTTGCCGCCCCGCGCGCGGCGGCTCGTAGCGCACAACCTCGCCCGAATAATAGAGGCGGAGCGGCGCCTCGACCTGCCGCAATCGGCCGGCCGCGATCTTGGCCACGAGGCTGGTGAAGTCGGGCCGAAGGGCGAGGGTCGTGCCCTCACGGCCGGTGAAGGTGTAGAGCCTGGACGCGAGGGAAGGATCGAAAGTCGCCGCATCGTCGAAAAGCGGCGGCACGATCTCGTCGTAGCCCCAGCCTTCGAAAACGGAGACCACGCGGGCTTCCAGGGCGCGACGGGCTCGCGCCTCTTCGAAGGTGAAGCACGATGCCCCCTGAGGCAGTTGGAGGCGGGCGGGCATGGCAAGGCAATTCTATCCGACGGTTGGAATCCACCTTCCGGCCCGCCGGGGCCGCCCCTACAGTCGATGATGCCGGTAGGCCTCGACCAGGCGACTCAGCAGGGCGATGTCTTCGCGGATGCGGGCGCCTTCTTCGGTGTCGCCCACCCGGCGCGGCTGGTCGAACTCGCGGATGCTGGCGATGGTGGGGATGATGTCGACACCGTCGCGCACCGCCGCCTCGACCGACTCGAAGTGATGATGCCGGGCCAGGAAAGTGCGGTCGGATTCGAGGACCAGGGTGTAGCCATGGTCACCGTAGGCCGGAGAGAAAGCCCCGTCGATGGTGATGGCATTGCCGCCGCGTTTCACCGGCGACTCCCCCGCATCGATCTTCACCGGAACGTGGCCGTTGACGATGAGGCCGCCGCGGTCGCAGCCGAACGCCTCCAATACCCGCTCGCAAAAGCCTCGATCGTGAATCAGGTTGAAATACGGATTCTTGGTCTCCTGGTGGGTAGTCGGGTCGGCGATGAGATCGCGCTCCAGAGTGGTGATCCGATCCTTCCCGAACATCGGCGACAAAGGCCCGCTCCACAGGTACCAGAGGAAATCGAGATCGGGCGGCGAGCGGTGATTGAGGGCCCGGGTGACCACATCGTCGATAGCGTCGAACAGTTCGCGGCCGGAGCGCGCCACCCCATCGATGGTCAGGGGGAGGAACTTCCCCGTCTCGTCCACCGGTACGCAGCCGTGGAAGATGAGGTGGTTGTCGCGACGCAGCCAGGTCGAACCGCGCGCGACCAGAAAACGCGCGTGGTCCCACAGCAGCGGGCTCGACAGGAACGAGGCGCGTGTGCGGTCGAGGCAGTGCTGCTCATCTTGGGACAGGGCCTCCGGATCCTGGGGATCGAGGGTCGGAAAGTGCCGATCGCGGAGAACATGAGTGGCGCCGTCAACAACAATGGTGCCCTTCTCGAGGTCGATGCTGCGAAGCAGGCGCCGGTGATCGAGCGTCCACTCGGGATGGCGCGCGATCATCTGCCCTTCGAGCTTGAACTGCATCACCGCGGCCGCCTTCTGCATGCGGGCCATGGTGATGGCTTCGCGCAGGCCGGTCCCGCGGGGCATGAAGCGCTCGGCGGGGTCGTCGGCGTAGACCGTGCGGGCCAGTCGTTCGAGGGGCTGCATGGTCAGACCGTACCCCTCTTCAAGCTGGGACAGGCGTCGATAGCGGGTGGAGATCCGAAGGACGTGCGCGATCAGGGCGTCGTGGCCCAGAGCCGCCCCGAGCCAGGCAATGTCGTGATTGCCCCAGGTGAGGGAGACGTGGGGCTGATGGCGCAGATACTCGATCACCCGATCGCCGCGGGGCCCGCGATCCACGCAGTCGCCCGCAACGATCACTTCGCTCACCGCCAGATTGCGCACCACCCGCACCACCAGGCGGATGAAGTTCACTTCCCGACCCTGGCCGACCAGCGGGTCGACGATGGCGGCAACGTAGGCCGCACCCCGCGCCGAAGACGATTCGTGGAGCATCTCGCGAAGGATCTCGGCGTACTCCCGCGGAAAAACCTCGGCCACCCGTTGAATGCTGGTGCGGCTGGCCAGGGTCCGAACCACGGCCAGCAGATCGCCCAGCACGCGCAGGGTGAAGCTGCGGCGGCGCTCGTTCGAGGCGCCCTGGAGCCGCTGCTCCAGGGTCTCCACGGGGTAGAAGAGAAGGGCCAGCAGTTCTTCGCGGTCGCTCTTCGAACGTTCGGCGAACACCCGGTCGACCAGCGGTCGCAGCGTCCCCGAGGCGTTATTGATGATGTGCCGGAGCTTCACGTCTTCGCCATGAACGTCGCTCAGGATATGAATCGAGCCCTTGGGCAGGGTGAGTTCGGCGGTGAGCCGGGCGATCTCCGCGGTAGCGGTGTCGACGTCCTTGAACTGTCTCGACAGCGCACGCAGGGCGGCGAGCTCGGATTCAGAAAACGACACGACGGGGCTGGTCATGACCGGCGGGGACATTAGCACGCGGGCCGCCGGCCGGGGCGACTTCGGGACCGCCCGTTTATGGTTTCAGATGAGGCCAGGGCGGCCGAACAGATAGCCCTGCATCAGGTCGCAGTCGAGCGCGGCCAGGGCGTCCCGCTCGCTTTCGGTCTCGACGCCCTCGACGATGCAGCCGATTCCGAGCTGGCGGGCGAGCGCCACCAGTGAACCGACGATCTTGCGCTTCACCGGCGCGGTGTCCACGTCGCGAATCAAAGCCTGATCGATCTTCACGAACTGCGGACTCATCAGGACCAGGCTTGACAGTCCGGCATAGCCGCCGCCCAGGTCGTCGATGGCGAATCGGTACCCCTTCCTTCGGAGCTCGCCCGACCGCTCCCGAACTTCGGGCAGATCGGAGATGGGCGCCCGCTCCGTAACCTCGAGAACCACCCGGTGCGCGAACTCGGTCAGGGCGTCTTCGCCCTCGCCGATCGGTCCCATCAGTTCCTCGACATCGACATTCACGAAGAGGGTCAGAGCCTCGTTCCGCCGCAGGGCCTCGGCCGCGCGGATGTGGACCACGCGGCCCAGCTCGCCCACCATCCCCACCGACAGCGCCAGACCCAGGAGGTCCTGCGGATCTCTCACTTGCGCTTCGCCATTTCGAGCCAGCGCTTCGAAGGCAAACGCGGGCTGGCCGGGGCAGGACAAAGAGACGATGGGCTGGAAGGCGAGCCACAAAGAGTCGAGCGCGCGCTCGAAAAGAAGCCGGCGGTCCCGAATCGCGAGTGACTTCCACGATTCAGAGGGCCCAGGGGAAGGGCGCCGGGGCGCCGATATCGGACGAGTGAGGAACTCAGTGGAGCCGCTGGCCGCGAATTCAAGGGGAGACATAGGAGTTCGTACTGTATACATACAGTACTCGCTCCGAGTCAACTGTTTTTCAAATTATTTCTCGACTTCGTCGTTTGAATCCCCGCCGCCCAGGCTCTTGAGCCCTTCGGGGAGACTTCCCCGGTCGGTGGCGGCGGCCGAGCGCATAAGCTGGCGGAAAGATTCGACCTGTTCGGCGTCGAGGGCGCGGAAGTCATGGAGCGAATCGCCGAAGGTCTGATAGGGCTCGGCCTGGGTGGGCTCGAAGGAGGCGCGGGTGCGGCTGCCTCGAATGCTGCGGACCACCAGCCGGATGCCAAAGCCGATCACGGTGAGGCGAAACCGGAAGCGCTCTTCGTAGCTGTTCAACAGCTCGTGGAGCCAGCGCGCAATGCTGGTGAGGGACTTCATTTCCGCCAGTTTGAACTGGGACGGACGGAGGGGCGCGACCGGAACGATGGCCTCCGCCATCCGCGCGTAGATGGAAAGAGCGCGCAGGCGACGATGACGGTCGTCGGCCGCCTCTTCGATGGTGTCGGCGGCGATGGCCAGAAGCCGAACCGCCTCGTCGTAGGAAAGGGAGGCTCTCCGCGCGAGAGCGAGGTCGTAGGTGTGAGAAGCGATCTCCGTGTCTTCGGCCAGCCGGTTCCGCAGGGCTTCCGTCGCCTTCTCCGCGCGACCGGAAAGGACGAAGTCCCACCGTTGAAGCGCACGCTTCCGGTCGAAGCGGCCGAAGAAGAGAACGACCAGGCCCGCGGCCACCGCAGCGAGAACGACCGGGATCACTCGGGGATCAGTCCTTCCGCCAGGCGGCGTAGGTCCAGTATCCGGCCACGCTGTCGTAGGCAAGGGCGTTGGCGACGTTGATTTCCCGAATGGCTCCCCAACCGAGCCGGCCAATGAAATCGGTACACACCACGAAGACCACCAGGTAGGGCACGTAGCCGAGGAGGATGGATCTGGTGAAGGCCGGGACGGGAATCTGATACCAGACGATCAGGAGGGCTACGAACGCCAGGCACCAGATGCCCGCGGTGGTGATGCCGGGTTGGTACCTTGCAAGATCCGAGTACGGAATTTCGGAAGGGGTCAGAAAGAAAACGATCGTGGTGGAGGCGACCACGGCTACCGAAAGAATCACCCGGACCCGGTCGGCAACCCCCTTGAAGGCGCCGAATACCTTCACCGAAAGCTCGATGGCCATCCCGAAAAGGAGCGCGTCATAGATCCCTTGCTTGACCATGAACGCCTGGGGCGTGTATGCGCGAGGGAACCCCAGGATCAAGAAGCCGGAAACCATCGCCACCGTGATGTACGCGGAGAAGGTCAGACACTGACTCGCCTTCCGTCGCCCGAGCAACCCTCCGAACAGGGCCACCAGAAGAAGCAGACCAACGACCGCCAGCGAGCGATGAAATGCCTGCACCTGGGCTCAATCCCCAACGGTCATGCGGTCAGCGGCTTGGCCAGACGAGGAACTTTCTTGCGGGCAATGCCAAACGCCGTCAAACGCATGTAGAGCGTCCGGCGCGTCACCCCCAACTCCCGAGAAACGCGGGCGATGTTCCAGTCGTTCTCTTCTAGTATCCGCAGGATGTTGACCCGGTTGGCGTCGGCCCGATTCACGTTCAGAACCCGAGCTCCAGTCTCCTCCCCCAGCGCGCCCACCGCCTTGGCCATGGCCTGCAGAAACGGACGCATTTCCTTCGGCTCCGCGGCCCGCGGGTTCTCGAGATACACCCAGCCCGACGGCGAATCCCCGCCGCCGGCCAAGGGGGCAAGAGCAAATCCGGATGCCGAGACGATCTCTCCTTTAGCCAGGCGCGCACGATGATCCTGAAAACGAATAGGGAGGCTCCCGAGTCCGGCCAGAGACAGCCGATACGACAGAAACACAGTGGCGTTGCCTCCTTGCGGAACCAGCACGGCTCCGCCATCCGCCCCGGCGACGTCACACATCTTCGACAACAATCGATCAGCCGACCGGCGAGGATCATCGGCCACGAGGGTTTCAAGCATGGATCCCAATGAGTTCATGATGGTGGATTCTGCCACAATGACGGACAGAAGGGGAAATTGAACTGTATACTCTTTGTATATCTCGGCGCACTCGCGCCGAATAGGCCCCACCCCGAAACAAACACCAAAGGAAATCTAGCTATGCGAATGTTCTGGACGATCTTCTTCCTCGGCTCCATGCTGCTGGTCGGACTCGACGTACGAGAGCGGCGAGAGACCTCAAACCTCATGCCCGAAGTACACACCGCGAATGATCCGTTCGGGTTCCCCACTCCTAATCCTTAAGCCCCGGGCCGGCCGCCGCAAGTCTCCTCCGGTGCAAGTCTCCTCCGGTGTAAGTCTCCTCCGGTTGCCAAAGGGCACGGGCCAGAATAGTGTTGCCTCCGGGCGCAGCAGCGGAACAGTTCCGCCTTCGCCCTGGAGACATCAATGCCTGCGACCAATCTCGACGAACTTTCCGTCAATACCATTCGCACCTTGTCCATGGATGCGGTGCAACAGGCCAACTCGGGCCACCCCGGCACGCCCATGGCCATGGCCCCGGTGGCCTACGCGCTGTGGCAGAGGCATCTGCGCTTCGACCCCAACGATCCCATCTGGCCGGACCGTGATCGTTTTGTCCTGTCCATGGGCCACGCCTCGATGTTGCTCTATTCCCTCCTCCACCTCGCCGGCGTGAAGGCGGTCAATCCCAAGTACGAAACGCTGGGCGACTTGTCGGTGCCGCTCGACGACATCAAGCGGTTCCGCCAGCTCGACAGCCGCTGCCCCGGCCACCCGGAGTACCGCTGGACCTCGGGTATCGAAACAACGACCGGCCCCCTCGGTCAGGGCGTGGCCACCAGCGTCGGCATGGCCATCGCCTCCAAGTGGCTGGCTTCGCGCTACAACAAGCCGGGCTTCGAGATGTTCACCCACCGCGTCTATGCCCTCGCCGGCGACGGCTGCATGATGGAAGGCATCTCCCACGAGGCGGCGTCGCTCGCCGGCCATCTCCAGCTCGACAACTTGTGCTGGATCTACGACAACAACAAGATCACCATCGAAGGCCACACCCACCTCGCCTTCAGCGAGGATGTGGCGACTCGCTTCATCGCCTACGGCTGGAACGTAACCCGGGTGGGCGACGCAAACGATCTCGACATGCTCGATCGCGCCTATCAGAACGCGAAGACCACCAAGGGCCGGCCCACCCTCATCATCGTGGACAGCCACATCGGCTACGGCGCTCCGACCAAGCAGGATTCGCACTCCGCTCACGGCGAACCGCTCGGGGCCGCGGAGATCAAGGGCACCAAGCGCTTCTACGGCTGGCCCGAAGACGCTCAATTCCTGGTTCCACCCGAAGTCCCGGAACACTTCACCAAGAACATGGGAGCCCGTGGCGGCTCGCTTCGCACGGACTGGATGGCGAAACTGGCGGAGTACCGCAAAGCCAACCCCGGCCTCGCCGACGAGCTCGACCGGATGCAGAAGCGGCAGCTGCCGGAGGGCTGGGACAAGAACGTCCCGGTGTTTCCCGCCGACGCCAAGGGCCTGGCCGGGCGCGACGCCTCGCAGAAGGTGTTGAATGCCCTGGCCCAGAGCGTTCCCTGGCTGATGGGCGGCTCGGCCGATCTCGCGCCCTCGACCAAAACGCGTCTCACTTTCGACGGCGCGGGCGACTTCTCGGCCGCGACCTACGGCGGGCGCAACTTCCACTTCGGCATCCGCGAACACGCCATGGGCGCGGTCATGAATGGAATGTCGCTTTCCAAGGTGCGGCCCTATGGATCGGGCTTCCTGATCTTCAGCGACTACGGCCGCGCTCCCATTCGTCTCGCCGCGATCATGGAAATCCCCGTCATCTATGTATTCACGCATGATTCCATCGGCGTGGGCGAGGACGGTCCGACCCACCAGCCGGTCGAACAGGTGCTCTCCCTGCGCGCCATCCCCGGCCTTGTCGTCATACGTCCGGCCGACTCGAACGAGGTGGCAGAAGCCTGGCGATTCCTGATGCCCCAACGGCATGAGCCGGTGGCTCTCATCCTCACCCGGCAGGCCCTTCCCACCGTGGATCGCACGAAGTATGCGGCGGCCAGCGGATTGGCCAAGGGCGCCTACGTTCTCGCCGATGCCCCGGGCGGAAAGCCCGACGTCATCCTCATCGGCACGGGCAGCGAGGTTTCGCTTTGCCTGCAGGCCCACGAACAACTCGGAAAAGATGGGATCAAGAGCCGGGTGGTGAGCATGCCATCGTGGGAGCTGTTTGAGCACCAGTCGCAGGAGTACCGCGATCAGGTGCTGCCGCCGTCGATCACCGCGCGAATTTCCGTGGAGTTCGGGACGACCCTGGGGTGGCGTCAGTATGTCGGCACCAAAGGCCGGGCCATCGGAATGAAATCCTTCGGCGCCTCCGCGCCCCTTCAGGAGTTGCAGAAGAAGTTCGGGTTCCTGGTCGAAGACGTGGTCGCGGCGGCCAAGGAGCAGGCCGCCGGAGCGAAGACTTCATGAAGATCGTGGTTGGATCCGATCACGCGGGTTTCCCCCTCAAGGAGGAGATGGCGGAGATGCTCCGCAAGGAGGGGCACGAGATCGTCGATGTGGGGACCCACTCAACCGCCCCCGTCGACTATCCCGATTCCGCCGCCGCGGTCGGGCGGGCGGTGACCGAGGGCCGGGCCGAGCGAGGGGTGTTGATCTGCGGCAGCGGGGTCGGCGCGTCGGTGGCCGCCAACAAGATCAAAGGCGTGCGCGCGGCGATTTGTCACGACGTGTACTCCGCCCATCAGGGGGTGGAGCATGACGACATGAACGTGCTTGTCCTGGGCGGCCGCATCATCGGTCCGGCCCTCGCGGGCGAACTGGTGCGCGCGTATGTGGGCGCTCGTTACACCGCGGAAGAGCGACACGCCAAGAGGCTCGCCAAAGTCCTCGCTCTCGACAACCGATAGTCGAGGTCGCGACCCCAAGGGGTCAGGTGAGCGCGCTCACCCTGCGCGGGTTGGATAGCCGCTACAGTGTCCCTTGTCGATTTCCGACGGAGGTACAAGACATGCGACGCGCTCTTTCGCTCCTGCTTCTCCTGGCCGGCTCGCCCCTGCTCGGGGCGAGCGACAACTCGGCCGCCCAGAACAAGGCCCGCCTGGAGATTCAAGGAGTTCTTGGTCGTATGACCGCCGCGGAAAAGACGGGCGACGCCCCCGCCGTCGCGCTGTGCTACGAGGGCGACGGAATGCTCCTCCCCTCCTCGGGAGAGCCGGTGCGAGGTCGGGAAGACATCGCCAAGCGCTACCATGCGATCTTCGCGGGAACCACGCCACGGCTTCCCCTGGAGATCGAGGAGTTGTGGATACTCGACGATCTGGCGGTGAGTCGAGGGGCCACCCGGGGACCCGCGCCGCGGCGCGGGGGAAAAGGACCGGTCAATAACCGCGACGTGATGACCCTGAAGCGCCACGGCGACTCCTGGGAAATCCACAGCCTGGTCTGGAACTCGCCCGCCGCCTCCAAGTAGTCGGCCTCGAGTTGAGCTGCTCCTAACGGACTTCGAGCCCGTAGGGAAGACGCGCCCAGATAGTCTTGGACTGCTTGACCATCCGATCGCGAAAACGGACGGCCAGGGCCTCGGGCGAGAGGTTCGCGCGAGCGGTCATTCCGTCCCAGCCATCGGCCTCATCGAAGAGTCGTTCGAACGGGCTCTTCGCGGCCGGAAAGATCACCACCGCGACATCCTCAGTGGCCGCGATCTTCGCCTTGTCCTTGGCCATGGAGAGGGCCTTGTCGAAACCGCCCAGTTCATCCACCAGCCCTGCCTTCTTCGCTTCGATCCCCGTCCACACCCGACCCTGTGCGATCTCATGCACGGCGTCCACGTTCATGTGGCGATTCTCGGCGACCAGGCTCAGGAACCGATCGTAGAAGCGCGAGGCCAGGCCCTCTACCTTCGCCTGATCCTCGAGGTTCCACCGACGTGAGGGGCTCGCGAACGATCCACCCCGCCCGAAATCCACGTAGTCGTTGCTGATGCCAAGCTTCTCGAACAGCCCTTTCAGGACGAACTTTCCGAAGAAGACGCCGATCGATCCGGTGATGGTGGTGGGATCGGCGACGATGGCGGTCGCGGGCGCCGACACGTAATACCCACCCGACGCCGCGTAGTCGCCCATGCTCACGATGACCGGCTTCTTGGCCACCGTGTTCGCCACTTCCCGCGCGATCACATCGGACGCCGAACCGGAACCGCCGGGAGAGTTGACCCGAAGGACGACGGCCTTGATCGATTCATCTTCGGCCGCGTCCCTCAGCGCTTTCGCGATGGTGTCGGAGCCGGCCACCGTGCTCGAGCCCAGACCTCCGTCCTCGCTTTCCCCGGAAAGAATCTCGCCGTCGATGAAGATCAGCGCTACCTTCTGCCGGGTGTCGAAGGCCCCGCCCTTGTCACGGAAGTCTCCGAGATAGCGATGGGTCTCCCCGGCCTCGTCCAGGGCTTCTTCGGGATAGTCCAGCTTGTCCACCAGCCCCGCTTCCAAAGCCGAAGCACCGTCGTACGGGCCCGCCGAAATCATCGCTTCGATTTCGGCCTCGGTCTTCTTCCGCGATTTGGCCACCGCGGTGATGTACTCGCGATAGAGCCCGCCCACCAGAGACTGCATCTGCTCGCGATGGGCGGCGGTGAACTTCTTCTCAGTGTACTGGTTGGGCGCATTCTTGTATTTACCCATGGCCACGAACTGCGCCTCGACTCCAAGCTTGTCGAAGGCGCCTTTGAGGAACATCACCTCGGCGGAGAAGCCGTGAACCTCCAGAATGGCCTCGGGAAGCGCCACAATCTCGTCCGCGCAGGACGCGATGTAGTACTCCATGTTCCCGCTGTCTTCGAGGAACGCGGTGAGTTTCTTGCCTTTCGCGCGCAGGCGCAGCAGCGCAGCGCGAAGCTCGCCGGCCCGGGCCCAGCCGAGATCGGTCTCGCCGATCCGGACAAATACCGTCTTCAGGTTGGGTTCGTTGGCGGCCCGGTCGATGGCGCGGATGATGCCCGGAAACGAGGGAGCCGAGCCTCCGGAAAACGCCAGTTTGAACGTGGGCGAGGGATTCTCATCGAAGGAGCCGTCGAGGGAAATCGACAGGACGTGCGCGCCCGCGTCTGATTTTCGGGCCGACGAAGACAGGCCCTGGTGCTGGACGAAGTAGGCGAGGCCGCCCACCACGGCGGCGGTGAACGCGGCCACCAGCACCAGGCCGACCCCAATCCAAAAATATCGTCTTCCGCGCGACATGGCCATGAATTAGTCCGTTCCCGTCTTGTCTGTTTGATTCATCTATCGAGCGCTGAGTCGGCGGCGGGCGAACTAGAGACTCGCCAGTGCGTCCATCTTCACTCGCGCGTCCGGCGCGTAGGGGCTCTGCGGGTGGCGATTCACGAGATCCGAATAGGCCCGCCGGGCCGCCAACTTGTCGCCGGCGGCGGCGAGCGCCTCGGCCAGGCCGAAGATCAGGCGATCTTTCGGGAGACCTGAGGCTTCATCCGCAATCAGGGCCTGGTACGATTTCGCCGAATCCATGGCTCGACCGGATTGGAGAGCAATCTCGGCGAGGCGAAGCCGGGCCATGGCGGGCTCGAGGGCGCCCGGATCCCGCAACGCAGCGATGGGAGTGAGCGCGTCCTCCGCTTGTTTTACCTGCCCGAGTTCGGCCAGACAAAGGGCCGAGTAGAAGCGGGCGCGCCGACCGGCCGGCATCGATCCGTAGCTCTGAGCCACCTCATCAAACATGGTCTTGGCCTTCTGAAACTTGTCGTTGGCGGTCAGGAATACTTCCGAGCCGCCGGGCGTCTGGGGAGTCGCGGTTCCAACCTCGGCGTGAAAGACCTCAGTGGCTCGGGCGAAGCTGGATTCCGCCATGGAGGCGCGGAATTTCTGTCCGTAGTAGAGACCGGTAAGAACCAGAAAGAGGGCGATCACGGCCAGAGCCGGCTTCACTACCTCGGACTGGGAGAGAAAAGCGCGGGCGGCCTGAAGGGCGTCGCCCACTTCATCGCGCCGGAGTTCGTTCTTGAGTTCCTTGTCCAAAACCAATCACCTGATGAGTTCGAAGAATATGGTGTGCCCGGAGGGACTTGAACCCCCAACCTTGAGCTTAGGATGCTCCTGCTCTATCCAGTTGAGCTACGGGCGCGCGAGAGTGCGACGTTGGAGTTTACCCGCGGAGTGCGTCCCGACCAGCGTCGGCCGGCATCATTTAGTAGTGGAGCAGGCTGGCCACGGAGTGCGGGGCAAGCCGCGACCGGCCTTTGAGGAAATCGAGCTCGATAAGGAATGCGAAACCCGCCACCGCTCCCTCCGACCGGCTGACCAGTCGACCCGCCGCCTCGGCGGTGCCGCCGGTCGCCAATACGTCGTCGACGATGAGGGCTTTTTCGCCCTTGATCAAAGCGTCTTCGTGCATCTCCAGGGTGTCTTCGCCGTACTCCAGCGCATAGGTCTCGCGGACGGTGGCGCGCGGGAGCTTTTTCGGCTTGCGGATGGGCACGAAACCGCACTGTCGCCGCTGCGCCAGGGCGGCCCCGAAGATGAAGCCACGGCTCTCGATCCCAATGATGCGGTTGAAGGTGACCCCCCGGGTGAGGTGATCGAGCTGTTCAATGGCGGCCGCGAACGCGGGGCCATCCGCCAGCATGGGGGTGATGTCCCGAAAGAGAATCCCGGGTTTGGGAAAATCGGGGACGTCGTGGATGAAGTCTTTGAGGTTGAGCGTCATATTGACGAGGATCTTACGGCCAGCCCGACCTTGACCCTTTCTCCAGACGACAACTAACCTGCAACGGTGCTGATCGAGCTCAGGAGAGTCCGTCCGGGTCTGGCGCTGGCTCTTGCCCTGGGCTTCGGCATCTCACCCCGAGCCTCGGCGCAAACCGCCCCTCATATCGTGATGGTGGTGGCCGAGGGAACGGGTTTCCCGTTTGAGGATCCGCTGTTCACGAGATATCCAGCGCTGAAGCGGCTACGGATGAACTCACGCCCATTTGATTCCACTTTCGCGAACGACGCGGCCTGGTCGAAGACGAGCGAGACTCTGCTCGGCGGGATGCGGGGTCGAAGCCTCGCCAATCTGGTCGGTGGGCTGAAGGCGCAACGTTACGTGTCGTCCTCCTTGACCCCATCCGGAAAAGCGGCCTTCGGTTTCGATCGCTCGCTGAACGCCGGTCCTTCGGAGGTCGCGGCACGTTCCCTCGAGGCGATTGACGCCGCCGGTGCTCACCCTGCGTTCGTTTTCGCCTCCCTCGACCTCCGGAATGTTCCGGCCGGCTCGGCCCCGCCCCCGGTCGAGGCTCCGCCCCTTCAGGTTCCCGCGATTGCGCTCTCCGACCGTGGCCCGCTCGACCCCGTGCGCTTTCCGGTGACTCCGCCGCCCCGCGAGGCCGCCGACCGCAGCGCGCTGGCCGCCCGGCGGGACGCCGCGTTTGGAATCCTCGACCGCGAGGTCGGCGCGATTCTGTCCGGACTCGCGAAGCGCGGTCTGTTGCCGAAAACCATCCTGGTCCTGGTCTCGACAGGTCCCGCACCCCGGCCCGAGCGCGCGGCGCCGTCGCGGGAGGATCTGCTTTTCGAAGACTGGCTGCGCGGCCTCGTTCTGATTCAGACCCCCGGCCTCCTCCAGCCGGGAACCCCCGCATCCACCCTGGCCCTGATGGCGGATCTGGCGCCGACGCTGGCCTCGCTCTCGGGGGCGACGCTGGCGAAAACCGAGGGCCTGAACCTCGCTCCCGCCATAAAGGACCCGAAGCAATTGATCCGCACCACCCTTCTCTCGAGTGCTTCGCGTGAGGCGCCGAGGGTGGGCCGCAGCGTCCGGTCGCAGCGCTTTCGGTTTACCCAGTGGCCGGATGGAAGCGAGGAACTCTTCGACGAGGACGCCGATCCCCACGAGTGGACCAACCTCGCGAGGGCCCCGGCGATGCAGGCGCAAAGAGCCGAAATGGCCAGGCGTCTGGTCGTCCCGCGCGCGCCCGCTCCGGCGATGCCGGCGCGTCCGGCCTCCGGACACAGACCGAACGTCCTCATGATCATCGGCGACGATCTCACCGCCCAGTATGCGCAGTTTGGCGAGGTCAAGACGCCCAACCTCGATCGCCTTCGCGCTCGCGGACGCGTCTACCTGAAGGCCTACGCCCCCGCCCCCTTCTGCACGCCCTCGCGCGCGGCTTTCCTTTCCGGAATGTCCCCCGCTCGGCTGGAACTTCAGCGGGAGAACGCGTTCGGCGAAATCTTCACACCCCAGATCGCCCTCGTTCAGGAGCAGTTCCGGGCCAACGGGTACTTCACCGCTTCGGTCGGAAAGGTGTGGGACAGCCAGCCCGGCGAGAAACGGGGCTGGGATGTAAACGAATGGCTGCCCCCGTTGCCCGCGGGCGCGATCGAAGTCCCCGCCCGCCTCATACCCAACATGCCGCTCGAAGGCGGACCCACCACCAACGCGGATGAGGTCGAAGGTGACGGTCGCCGCGCCCGATTCGCGGTGAAGGTACTGGAGGAGAAACGCGACCAGCCTCTCTTCCTGGCCCTGGGCCTGGTGAGGCCGCACGTGGCCTGGATCGCACCCCAGAAGTACTTCGACTTGTACCCCGTCGACCAGATCAAGTTCACCAAGGCGCCCGCGGGTGACACCGCCGACATCCCGGCCATCGCGGTCAAGAACCGCCCCCAGGCCCTGCCCGGCCTGATGCTCGCGGGGCGCGAACCGGCGGGATCCTCCACGGACCCCGCGGAGGCTCGACGAGGCATCGCCGCCTATCTCGCGTGTGTGAGTTTCATGGACGCGCAACTCGGTCTCATCTTCGACGCGCTGGACCGCGAGGACCGGTGGAAGGACACCATCGTCGTCCTCTTCGGAGATAACGGTCACCACTTCGGGGACCACGGGGGTCTGTGGAGGAAGAACACTCTGTTCGAGGAGTCCCTGCGAGTCCCCATGATCATCGCAAGCCCCGGAATGGCCCAGCCCGGGACTTCGACTTCGTCTCTCGCCGACTTGATCGACGTCTATCCGACGCTGGTGGATCTAACGGGAATCTCCCGGCCCGGCACGCTCGACGGCATCTCGCTCGTGCCTACGTTGAATGACCCGAAGGCATCGGTGCAGGATGCGGTGATTCAGTACCGACCGACCGAGCCTTCGAAGACGGGCTACTCCCTTCGAACAACCCGGCATCGGTACACCCTGTGGCCGGATGGATCGGAAGAGTTGTATGACCTCATCGTCGACCCGGCCGGCCGGAGAGACTTGTCCCTTCAGCCAGGACAGGCAGCGACCCTGGCCTCGCTGCGAAGACGGATCGAGGCGCTGGTCAAGTAGGAGAGCCACCGGGGCCGCCCTACCGAATATCGAAGCCCTGAAACCCCCGCGCCTTGATCGTGGTCACCACCGCTTCATCCACCCGGCCGAACGACGGGCCGCGGCGCAGGTCTGCTTCAAAGGTCCTCATGGCCTCCGCCGCACCTTCCGCATGCAGCTCGACCGACCCATCGGGCAGGTTTCGAACGAAGCCCGAGACGCCGTGTGCCTCCGCCCGTTGTCGCGCAAAGTAGCGAAAGCCCACGCCTTGCACGCGCCCGCGCACCACCGCGTGAAACGAAACAATCTCAGTCATCTGGAACGGTGAATTCTAAGAGCAACGCCTTTCGCTGATGTAGACTCCGCCTGCATTTCGAGGATCGATCGGGGCGTGGCTCAGCCTGGCTAGAGCGCCTGGTTCGGGACCAGGAGGTCGTAGGTTCGAAGCCTACCGCCCCGACCATTCTCGAGCAGTATTGACGCGGATCCTCGAGCACACCTCGTTTTGGCCTCGATGCTTCACTTCCTCCGGGGTTTCACCGGGGTTGCAGGTAGATCTGAGCACCGATTGTGGCTGTTGCTTGAGTTCCGCGCATCCCCAAGCAGAGGAGAGCTCAATCGCGTCCGCCAGTGCGCGGCAAGGCGGGGGGGGTGGCGAGACCTTGCTCCGCCGCGAGGCTGACGCTATCGTGCGCACCGCAACCGGCCCGGACTGGAGTTCGCGGACGCTGGTCGTTGGTCAAGGGAAAGAGGACGCACATGCTTCAATCGCTCCCCCACCCGCTTCCCTGGTACCTCGCCGGGCCGCTCATCGGTCTGGTGGTGCCGGCGTTGCTTCTCATCGGCAACAAGTCCTTTGGGGTCTCCAGCAATTTCAGGCATCTGTGCGCCGCTCTCGGCGCGGGTCGCATCGAGTTCTTCAGCCATGATTGGAAGACCCTGGGTTCGTGGAACCTGGCGTTTCTATCGGGAATCTTCGCCGGAGCCTTCACCGCGTCGCAACTGGCGCCACCGCTTGGCGTGACGCTTGCGCCCCACACCGTCATTGCCCTCGGTGAGCTGGGCCTGCATGATCTGAGTGGACTGGCCCCGCGTGAATTGTTCGCGTGGGCCTCGCTTTTCACCGTGAAGGGTTTCGTGTTGATGCTAGGCGGAGGGTTCCTGGTCGGGTTCGGCACGGCCTATGCCGGTGGCTGCACCTCGGGCCACGCCATTGCCGGTCTGGCCGATCTTCAGCTCCCCTCACTGATCGCGGTGTGCGGCTTCTTCGGGGGCGGTCTTTTAGCCACGCACCTGCTGTTGCCCCTGCTGTTGGGTCAAGCGCCATGAAGCTCTTCCCCTACTTTCTTGTCGGTGGCGCGTTCGGTGCGGTGCTTTATGAGGCGGAAGCGGTGTCGTGGTTTCGTATCCAGGAAATGTTTCGATTCGATGCCTTCCATATGTACGGCATCATCGGATCGGCGATCTTCACCGCCTTGGTGTCGCTCCGGTTGATCAAGCGCCTGGGCATCAAGGATGCCGCCGGGAAACCGCTCGGGCTTGCCGCGAAGAAGCTCGGGAACGGGGTGCGCTACCTGGCGGGCGGACTGATTTTCGGGGTCGGCTGGGCGATGACCGGCGCCTGTCCGGGACCTCTGGTCGCACTGGTAGGAGCCGGGCTACCGGTCATGCTGGTCGTGATTCTGAGCGCGCTTCTAGGCACGTGGACCTACGGAGTGCTTCGACCACGACTGACCCACTAGCCGGAGACAGACCCGTGAATTGCCCGGCCGAGGCTAACCACTCCTGCCGCCTTTCCAGGCGCCACGCGAACAATCACAGACTCCCCTTCCAAATCAAGAAGAAACAGCAAGACCAATGACAACATTCCAGCGAACCGTCGAGTCCTACCGCCAAGGCGCGCAAACGATGCCGCGCGAGTACTACACGTCCCCCGCGATTTTCGCTGAGGACGTTGAGCGCATTCACGCGCGCCACTGGAGCTGCGTGGGGCGCGCGAGCGCGTTCGCCACCGCCGGTGACTACCAGACGCGAACAATCGCCGGTGAATCGCTCATCATCGTGCGCGACCGCGGCGGCGAGTTGCATGCGTTTTTCAACGTATGCCGCCATCGCGGCACGCGGATCTGCCGCGAGACCGCCGGCAAGTTCTCCGAGACGATCCAGTGCCCGTACCACGCCTGGACGTACGGACTCGACGGCCGGCTCGTGGGCGCACCGCATATGAACGGGGTCCTTGGCTTCGACAAGACGCACTACCCGCTCCACCAGGCCGCAGTCGCCGAGTGGGAGGGGTTCGCCTTCGTGAACATCGCGGAGAAACCGCAGCCGTTCGATGAGTGGTTCGCACCGATGGTCGGGCGATTGTCGCGCTTCAACTTGGGGTCGCTCAAGGTGGGCCATCGCGCGCGCTACGAGGTGAACGCCAACTGGAAACTCGTGTTCCAGAACTACTCGGAGTGCTTTCACTGCCCCACGATCCATCCGCAGCTCTCCACCGTACTGCCCTATACAAGCGGCGGCAACGATCTCTCGGCCGGCCCGTTCCTCGGCGGCTACATGGAGATCAAGGCGCCGCACGAAAGCGCCACCCTCACCGGGCGTGCTTGCAGCCGGCTGGTGAGCGATGGACTGCAGGGTGACGACCGCAAGCGTGCCTACTACTACACGCTGATGCCCAACATGGCCCTCAGCGTCCACCCGGACTACGCCAACTTCTATATTCTCACGCCCGTCGGGGTCGACAAGACCATCGTCGAGACCGAGTGGATGTTTCACGCGGACAGCGATCGCGATCCGAAGTTCAACCCGAAGGACGCGATCGATTTCTGGGACGTGACCAACCGGCAGGACTGGGACATCTGCGAGCGCAGCCAGCAGGGAATCTTCTCGCGACGCTACGCGCCTGGTCCCTATTCGCCGCGCGAGAGCATCCCCGCCGCCTGGGATCAGCAATATCTCCAGATGATGGGCCGCTCCTGAGTCACACCATGGAGACTGAAATGTCCGCAGGCACTATCGCGAGGCGAGGAGTGTGTCGAGGGAGGCGACCAGGGCGGCCCGGTGGGTCTCCGCTTCCGCGGAGAGCCGGGACGCCATGAGGTTGATGGCCTCGTAAGGATCGGTCCGCAGGTCGTAGAGCTCGAGCGTAGTGTCATCGAAGCGAATGAGTTTGAACGCCGTGTCCCGAATGGCCTTCCCGTTCCTCGCCCCCCCACGCTCGGGGGGGCCGAAGAGCTCGGTCATCACCCACGGCCGAAGCGGAGCCTGGCCGGGGTTCACGAGGTAGGGCACCAGGCTCACCGAGTCCACGGTGTTGCCGCCCGGGGGGAGTGCTCTGGCCATGTCGACCTGAGCGAGCTCGAGGATGGTCTTGAAGACATCGAGCACGTGGGCCAATGCACCCACACGCCGGCCGCCCGCAACCACGCCGGGCCCGGCAATGGTCAGGGCCACCTGAACGCCACCCTGGTAGAGGTCACCCTTGCCGCGCGTGCGGGGTATCGGGCTCTGGGTGACTTCGTCTGGCGTGCCGTTGTCGCCGAGGAAGATGATCCATGTCCGCGCGAGCACGGCTGGCGACAATCCGTCGATGAGGCGGCCCAACTCGGTGTCCATCGCTTCGATCATCGCGTGGTAGTGCTCGATCGGGCGCGCCGGAAATGGCGGTCCGGCGAGTACGCCGTAGGTGTGAAGCGCCGCCGGGGCCACGTGATAGGGCGCGTGGCCCGCGTTGAAGGCGAGCCACATCAGCCAGGGCTTGCTTTGGAGCGCGATCCAGTCGCGCGCGTCGTTCGCGGCGACCGTGGTCGCATACTCGGTCGAAGTCACGGTGACGCCATCGACGGTGCGAGGCCAGCTGAAATAGTTCGGGAGCGCACCGGATGTGTTCCCCGCGTAGCGGGAGAAGCCCACCAGGTTGGGGTGGTTGTTTCCCCCGTTCGCCGCCGTGGAGAGGTGCCACTTGCCGACGGCGGCCGTGACGTAGGAAGGGTTCCCTTCGACGAGAGCCAGGGGGAGCGCACGCTCGGTAAGGGGCAGGGGCTGATTCACCGTTCCCACCGTGTTCCTGAACCCGTGGCGCCCGGTCAGGACGGCCGCGCGCGTCGGGGAGCACAAGGGCGCCGCCCACACGTTGTCGAAGACGACACCACGCGCGCAGATAGAGGCGATGCGGGGAGCACGCCCCGGATCGAACGCGACCGAGTGGCAGACGCTTGCGTCGAGACCCATGTCATCCCCGATGACGAGGAGGATGTTCGGGGCCGGCGCCACGAGGGCCGGGCTCGCGGTCACGCTGGGGCTTTTAGGTCCACCGCAGCCGATGACTGCGGCGAGCAGACCTGCGATCACCCAGGGGCGGAGAGGGCGGGCGCCGCGAACGAGGTTCTCTCTGGTCATCGCTCCTTTGGACCCATGGCCGCCCCGAATGATCGAGGGATTGTAGGTGAAACAAGCGGGGTTTGCCCGTCAAGTCCAGCCCGGCCCGGTTCGCCGGGAGCGCGCAGCCTCCCCTGGGGCAGCGCGCAGCCTCCCCGGGGGGATGCCCTTGCGAGCCGGCCGGTTGCCCGGGGCGAAGACGGTAAGCTACCAGCGAATGTGATCGAGATTCCCCGCATGAAACTCAAAGGCCGCATCGCAATAATCACCGGGGCCACGTCAGGCATTGGCGAGGCATCGGCTCTCCTCTTCGCGGAAGAAGGCGCCAAGGTGATGGTGACCGGCCGCGACGAAACGCGTGGCCGAAACGTGGTCGCCGCGATCGCGGCGAAGGGCGGCACGGCGGTCTTCCTCAGGGCCGACGTCCGGCTTCCTGGTGATTGCGAACGCGTGGTGGCGGAAACCTTGCGCGCCTTCGGCGGCCGTCTCGACATTCTCTTCAACAACGCGGGCGTGTTCCATCCGCACAACGCAATCGACTGCACCGAAGAGGAGTGGGATGCGACGGTGGACTCGAGCCTGAAGGGATCATGGCTGATGGCCAGGTACTCTTTGCCGACCATGATCGAGCAGGGGCGCGGCGTGATCATCAATCAGGCGTCGGGCTGGGGCCTTCAGGGCGGCGACGAGGCCGTCGCCTATTGCGCAGCCAAGGGCGGGCTCGTCGTGATGACCAAGGCCATGGCGATCGATCACGGGAAGCAGGGCATTCGCGTGAACTGTCTTTGCCCTGGCGATGTCGAGACCCCGATGCTCGCCACCGACGCCGAGGCTCGGCGAATGACTTACTCGGACTACATGAAGGGCGCCGCCAACCGTCCGCTCGGCCGGGTCGGCACCCCACTCGAACTGGCGCGAGCGGCGCTCTTTCTCGCCTCTGACGATTCGTCGTTCATGACCGGTGCGGCATTGGTGGTGGACGGCGGCGGCATCGCCGGCTGATCGACGAGGGTCAAACAGATGTCAAGGGGGTCCCGATGAAGGGTTTGATCGGCAAGCGTGTGGTGATCACCGGCGGCGCGAGCGGAATCGGTGCTTCGACGGTGGAGCGGTTCCTGGAGGAAGGAGCGCGCGTCGCGGTGATCGACCGCGACGAGGCCGGTGGTCGAGCGCTTCGGCAAAAACATCCAACCCTCGCCGGCGTCATCAATGCCGACGTGGCCGACGCCGCGGCGGTGAGCGGCGCCTTCCGGAAGCTCGACGAACTGCTGGGCGGGGTGGACGTCGCGATCAACAACGCCGGTATCAGCGTGCGCCACGACTTCATGGACATTACGCCCGCGGAATGGCGCAAAGTGATGAGTGTCGATCTCGATGGCGTCTTCTACGTGGCCCAGGAATCTGCCCGACGCATGCTCGCCGGCAGCGGCGGCGTCATCATCAACATGGGCTCGACATCGGGAATGAACGGCTACCCACGGTACGCCGACTACAACGCCGCCAAGGCCGGCGTGATCGAGCTCACCCGCACGATGGCGCTGGAGTTGGCGCCGACCATCCGCGTGATCGCGGTGTGTCCCGGGTACGTCTGGACAGCCATGCAGGAAGCCGAGTACACCGAGGAGATGAGGGCGGCGGTGGACGCAAAGATTCCGCTTCGCCGCCACGCCAAGCCCAGCGAAATCGCCGCTCTGTTCGCCTTTCTGGCCTCCGACGAGGCTCCCTACATCACGGGGCATCCCGTGATCATCGATGGCGGCGAAATCGCCGGCGGCCTGGCCAGCCGGTAGGATTGTTGGTGAAACAAGAGCAGGGCCGAGTTGCTCGCGTGAGCGCGTGAGCGCGGGCGCGCAGGGCGAAAGCGGCGTTTCCGGCAAGGACCCCCGAAAGTTCGGCTTCTGGACGGCGTCGGCGCTGGTGGTCGGCAACGTCATCGGCGCCGGGCTCTTCCTCCTGCCCGCGACGCTGGCGCCTTACGGCTGGGACAGCGTCGCGGGATGGCTCATCACCCTCGTCGGTGCTCTCTGCCTGGCGTGGGTCTTCGCCCAACTGAGCCGGTACCTGCCGCACGCAGGCGGTGCGTTCGGCTTCATGCGCCTCGCGCACGGGGATGGTCCGGCGTTCGTGGGTGCGTGGGGGTACTGGGTCTCGATCTGGGTGGCGAACGCGGCGATCGCAACCGGTGCGATCAGCTACCTCAGCCAACTCGTTCCTTCGGTCGAGAGCACCGTGGGGGTGGCCCCGATCCTCACTTGCGGCGTCATCTGGCTCCTCACCTGGGTCAACCTCCGCGGCGTGCGCACCGTGGGCTGGGTGCAGATGGGCACTACCATCGTGAAACTCCTGCCCTTCGTCGCGGTGTTCGCGCTGATCATCGTGCGCCTGGCCTCCAAAGGCATGTCGGCGGTCGCGCCCTTCGACGCGGGCGCGCTCACCCTCGATGGTGCGACCGCCGCGGCGACGCTCACCCTCTACTCGCTGACCGGGATGGAGTCGGCGGCGATCCCCGCCGACCGGGTTGAGGACCCGGCGCGCACCGTGCCGGCCGCGACGATGTTCGGCACGTGGCTGACCGGCATCGTCTCTCTCGTCTGCTGTTCGGCGGTGGTGCTGATGCTCCCGTCGGCCGAGGTCGCCGGTTCGACGGCACCGTTCGCGCTGTTCATCGGCCGGGCGTGGGGCGACGGGGCGGCCGCCTTCGTCGCCTTGTGCGCAATGGTCAGTTGCTACGGCGCACTGAACGGCTGGGTACTCCTCGCCGGCGAACTCCCCGCGGCCATGGCCGATGCGGGCCGGCTTCCCGCCTGGTTCGGCGTGCGGAACGCGCGCGGCGCACCGGCGCGCGCGGTTCTCCTCAGCAGCGTGCTCACCTCCGTCCTGGTGCTGCTCACCTTCACCAGTTCGATGGCCGCCGTGTTCACCTTCGCGATACTGCTCGCGACCGCGACCAACCTCGTGCTCTATCTGTTCTGCGCCGTCGGCGCCGTCCGGCTGATGCGCAGCGGCGCGGTCCCTCACTCACGGATGCTCCTCGGGGCCGCGGTCGGCGCTACGGTGTTCTCGGTCTGGGCGCTCTACGGAGCCGGGCGCCAGGCTCTGCTCTGGGGGATGGTCCTGCTGCTGGCCGGCTGGCCGGTCTTCATCGTGGCGGCGCGCGCCCGCGCTGCGGCGGCCCGATCGAGCCCATGACGAAGCTGGACGTGCCGAATCAGGTACCGCCCCGGGGTGGCCCCAACAGCCATGCGGGACTGTTCCTCACTCGGGACGCCCCGAGGCATTGACAGCGCCAGGCCCTCACCGGCCGGCGGTGCGCCGTCGCGGCTCGGATCGGACTACGGCACCTGCGTGATGCGTGCGAACGTGGACGGCGTCAGCATCGCCAGCGAGGTCATGTAGGCGGCAAGCACATCCGCCTCGATCAGACGGGTTCGGGTTGCGGTAATGGCCGCGAACAAGGCATACCCATCGCCGCCGCCGGCGCTGAAGTCGCTGAGACCCACGGTGTAGGTGGTTGCGTCGCTCAAGATCGGCAGACCCCCGGCGAGGGTGACGCTCGTGACTCGTGAACCGACCGGAGCCGAGAGGGAGTAGACGAAGCTGAAGCCGGAGATCTGCATAAACCCTCCGCTTAGCGCGGGCATGTTCCCAACCGAGATATTGAGAGCCTGCCAAAGTTGCGCCCCGGTGAGGGTCATCGTGGCGATCTCGTTCCCGAAGGGCCTGGCCTCCGGTCAGCGAGGCCCGGGTGATTGCCGGCGTGAGAGTCTTCAGCAGCTCGGTCACGTTCGCGACCTGTTGCTTCAGGGTGGCGATCTCCGTGGTGTCCGTGCCAATCGGCCCCACCTCATCGCGCCCGAAGGCGGCGAAGGAATCCTGGGCCGCCTCAGCCCTGTCGGAGCCGGCCGAAGAGGTGGGCCAGATACCCACCGAACGTCCAGATCCCCGAATAAATGAAGATGGTGGAGAACAAGTGGAAGAAGAAGAGGAACCCCCCGGCCTGGCTTCCGAAGGACAGACCCTGGGGAGTGGGGTTCTTGGCATAGGCGTCCACCTGCTCGACCAGGGCCTCGAGACTCGCGCCGGCGCCTGAGGGCGCCAGCTCAAACCTGCCGCTCTTCGTCAACAGGATGGGCACGGCCCTGGTGTAGGAGTTGCCGTCCTCGTCATGGGCCTGGCGGGGCTCCGCCACCGCCCCACGCACGTCCTGGTAGCGGCGGATCGGGATGTCGACGAGTTTGAAGATACGCCGGGCCTCGGTGCACATCACCGGGCCTCCCGCGTTCCGTTCGCAACGGAAAGTCACCCCGCTCGTGAAGTAGAAGGCGGCGGAGCCCATCAGGAGGGGGATTCCGCCGAGGAAGAGCACGCCGAAAAGTGTGGTCTGGGCCTTGGACTCGCTCATCGTGCGTCGGGCCGATCGGTTCGAACTCCGTCTATCCGGCAGACACTCATTGGTCTCGTTCCAGCACTACACGTTTCCTCCCCGGCCGCCGCGCCGGCAAGGGTGGCGCTATTTCCCCGCCGCTCCGCCGTCGGGCGGTCGCCGATCGACGCCACCCTCCAGCATGTTCTTCTTCTGGTTGAGGACGATCACCTGGGCGGCGCCCTGGCCCTCGCCTTCGGTGACCGTGTGGCCCATTGCCCGCAACGCTTTGATGGTGTCGGCCGAAAATCCATATCGCTCGACGGTGATCTCATCGGGCAGCCACTGGTGGTGCATGCGGCCTGCGTCGACCGCTTCCTGGGCGTTCATCCCGAAATCCACAACATTGAGAATGGTCATGAGGACGGTGTTGATGATGGTGCGGCCGCCCGGGGACCCGGTGATCATGAAGAGTTTCCCGTCCTTGGCCAGAATCGTGGGCGACATGCTCGACAGCATCCGCTTCCCCACCTGGGCCAGGTTCGGCGAGGTGCCGATGAGACCGCGCTCGTCCGTCCGCCCCGGGCCGGCGTTGAAGTCGCCCATCTCGTTGTTCAGCAGGAAGCCCCCGCCGGGCACCACGATGCGCGAGCCGAAGTAGTCCTCGATGGTGTAGGTCAGGGACACCGCGTTGCGCCTGGCGTCGACGATCGACAGGTGAGTTGTTTCCCGGGATTCGGTCGGCCAGGTAAACGAGGTGGGCGACGACTTGGACGCCTTGGTGGGATTGATGGTCGTGCGCAGGACGCCCGCATACTCCTTCGAGATCAATCGCGCAATCGGGATGCCGGTCACGAAGTCGGGATCGCCAATGAACTGGGCGCGGTCGGCGAACGCGCGCCGCATCGACTCGGTAATCAGGTGCAGGTTCTGGGCCGAGCCGTAGCCGTTCGCCTTGAGATCGTAGGGCTCGAGCAGGTTCAGCATCTCCACGACCGCGATGCCGCCCGAGCTGGGCGGGGCCATGCCGATGATGTCGTAGCCGCGGTACGTGCCCTTGATGACGTCGCGCTTCTTCGCCTGGTACGCCTTCAGGTCCTCGCGCGTGATGAGGCCGCCGTGGGCCTTCATCTCCTTCTCGATGAGCAGGGCCGTCTCGCCCTCGTAGAAGCCTTTCGGTCCCTGTTCGGCGATCCGGGTCAGGGTGCGCGCCAGGTCGGCCTGCTTGAGAATCTCGCCCGCCTGGTAGGGCTGGCCGTTTTTGGAGAACTGAGCCAGCGACGCCGGATACTTCTTGAACTCAAGGATCATCTCCTCGAACGAGAGGGCGAGACCATGCGAGATCTCAAAGCCATCCCTGGCCAGCGCGACCGCGGGCATCACCAGATCCTTCCACGGCTTCGAGCCGTGTTCCTTCCAGGCCAGGTGGAGACCGGAAACCGTCCCCGGCACGCCCACCGCCCGGTGGCTGTAGTGATGCAGGTCGGAGTCGTACTTGCCGTCCTTGAGCCACATCTCGGCCGAGGATCCTGCGGGCGCCCGCTCTCGGAAATCGTAGGACGTGGGTTCACCGCTCTCGGGTCGGTAGACGAGGAATCCGCCCCCGCCGATATTGCCCGCGGCGGGATGGGTGACGGCCATGGCAAAAGCCGTCGCCACCGCGGCGTCGATCGCATTCCCTCCGCCCTTGATGACCTGAAAACCGACTTCGGACGCGATATCGCTCTCGGTGATGACCATGCCCAGCCTGGCGCGGGCGGGCGCGGACTGCGCTTGAGCCGAGAGCGGTAATAGAGCGAGTGCGGCAAAGACGAGTAGAAACGCGCGACGAATCATGGTGAGAGGCCTCCGACACGGATCATAGTGGCCAAGCGTGCCAGAAGGGCCAAGGGCCAACCCCCGAGGAAGCCTGCCCCGGACTCACCGGGCATAGAATCCCTCCTCAAGACTTCAAAGGAGGCGCAGTGAGAAATCCGTTCCGAGGGCGAAGAGCGATGTTGGCCGGTGGCCTGGCCGTGGCTGCTGTCTCTGCGTTCTCGGGCGTGGCGCCGGCGTCCCCTCCGGCCGACCTGCTTCTGCTGAACGGGCGCGTGTACACCTTCTCCTGGGACGAGCCCGGCAACGACGGGACGCCTGCGAAGAACGCGCCCCGCACCAAGGAGGGGTTCCGGCCCGACGCCGAAGCGGTCGCGATCCGCGACGGGAAGATCGTCTTCCTGGGAACCACGCGCGATGCCGAGGCTCACCGCGGCGCGGCTACAAGGGTCCTCGACCTGCACGGCGGCACCGTGCTTCCGGGTCTCGTCGACTCTCACACCCACGTCGCCGAGCTGGGGGAGGCGGCAAGCCGGGTGGACCTGGTGGACGTCAAGACCGAAGAGGAAGCGGTGGCGCGGGTCGTGGCGCGTGCGCGCAGCGTGCCGAAAGGACAGTGGATCATAGGAGGCGGCTGGGACGAAGGTGCCTGGGCCAACCGCTATCCCGACCTCCGTCTGTTGAGCGAGAAGGTCCCCGATCACCCCGTCTATCTGGGGAGCCTTCATGGCTTCGCGGGTTGGGTCAACCGCCTGGCTCTGGAGCGAGCCTCCATCACTGCCCAAACAAAGGCCCCCGAAGGAGGCGAGATCCGGAAAGACGCGAGCGGCAACCCCACGGGTCTTTTCCTCAACCGCGCGGTGCCCCTGATCTCTTCGGCGCTTCCTGCGCCCACCGAAGAGCAGTTCAAGTCCTACGTCCTGGCCGGGCTGAAGATCATGGCCAGGGACGGCTACGTCGCGATCCACGAAGCAGGTGCGGGAGCCATGCACATGCGGGCGTTCGAAACGCTGGAAGCCGAGAAGCAACTTCCGGTGCGCGTGTACGCGATGCTCTCGGCCCGCGAAGAGGAGTTGTGCCGGAAGTGGCTGGCCCGCGGCCCCGACAAGACTAACGACCGAATGCTGGTCACCCGGGCGGTGAAGGCCTACTACGACGGGGCGCTCGGTTCGAGGGGCGCGCGGATGCTCGAGGACTATTCGGACCGGCCCGGCCATCGTGGGGTGAGCGGTGGTCAGTACGGTTTCGACCAGAAACTCGTGGCCGAGATGATGAAGGCCGGCTTCCAGGTGGGCATCCATGCCATCGGCGATGCCGGCAACCGTGAGACCCTGGACTTCATAGAATCGGTGCTGGCCCAAAAACCCGAAGGGCGAGCGCTCCGCCATCGTATCGAGCACGCCCAGGTGGTGCATCAGGGCGACATTCCCCGCTTTGCGCGTCTGGGCGTCATCGCCTCGATGGAGCCTCCCCACGCCGTCGAGGACAAGACCTGGGCCGAGGATCGGCTGGGTCCGGAGCGGATCAAGGGAGCCTACGCGTGGCGGACACTGCGCCAGGCCGGGGCGCACCTCGCCTTCAACTCCGACCTGTCCGGCTCGGATCACAACATCTTCTACGGGCTGCACGCGGCGATCACGCGGCGGGACAAGAAGCAGGAGCCCGCTCTCGGCTGGCACAAGGAGCAGTGCCTCACGCCGGAAGAAGCGGTACGCGGGTACACGACCTGGAACGCCTACGCGGCTTCCTGGGAGAAGGAGTCGGGCATCCTCGCTCCCGGCCGCTGGGCGGACGTAACCGTGATGGACATCGACCCACTGGTGGTTGGAGCGACCGATCCGGGGAAGCTGCTGCAAGGCCGAATCGTTGCGACCATAGTAGCGGGCAAGCTGGTCTACGAAGCGCCGCAGGCCAAGGCGGGCACAAGATGAATCGAACAACTCTGATGAACGGCGCCCTCGACTCGGGTGTGCCCGTGGCCAAGGGGGCCTGATCCATGCAAGATCTCGACCGACGCACCTTTCTCGAGGCCGCCGGCCTGCAGGCCGGGGCGCTCGCCCTCTCTTCGAAAGCACTCGCGCAAACGAGCCCGGAAGTGGTGGTCATCGGGGCGGGCGCTTTCGGGGGGTGGACGGCTCTCGCCCTGCGCGAGCGCGGCGCTTCGGTAACCCTGGTCGATGCCTACGGGCCCGGGAACTCGAGGAGCAGTTCGGGGGGAGAGACGCGTCAGATTCGCGCCGGCTACGCGGACCGCGAGTTGTACACGCGTTGGGTGCTGGAGGCCTTCGGCCGCTGGCGGGCCCGGGAGCAGGAGTGGGGCAAGCGGCTTCTCTTCGAGACCGGTCGCATTCTGTTAGCACCCGAATGGAACGAGGGCCTGAACGTAACCAAGGCGGTGCTCGACAAGTTCAAGGTCCCGAACGAGAGGCTCTCTGCGGAAGAGGTGAGAAGGCGCTACCCGCAGATGAACACCGAGGGAGTCGGGGTGGCGCTCTTCGAGCCCACCACCGGCGTTCTCAAGGCGCGCGAAGGCTGTATGGCCGTTTCCGATGCGTTCCAGAAGAAGGGGGGCCGGTTCCGCATCGCCCGTGCTCAGCTCGGCCGTCAGTCCGGTTCGCGCCTGCTCGACGTGGCCCTCTCCGGCGGCTCTTCGCTCGCCGCGGCGACCTATGTCTTCGCGTGCGGGCCCTGGCTGCGCAAGCTGTTCCCCGATCTCATGCAGAAAAAGCTGTTCACGCCTCGGCGCGACGTCTTCTTCTTCGGCACCCCCGCAGGTGACGATCGCTTCGCCTACCCGAATTTCCCGACCTACTCCGAGGAGGGCGCCAATTCCGGCTACTACGGCTTCCCCAGCATCGACCATCGCGGCTTCAAGGTCTGCCCGGTGGGTGAGCTGACCGCCTTCGATCCCGACACCGACGAGCGGATCGCCTCGACCTTCGAACTCAAGCGCGCACGCGACTACCTGGCCCTTCGCTTCCCCGCACTTTCGAACCAACCGCTGGTGGAGAGCCGGGTCTGTCAACTCGAGATGAGTGTCGACGAACACTTCATCATCGACCGGCACCCGGCGCTCGAGAACGTCTGGCTGGTGGGCGGCGGTTCCGGCCACGGCTATAAGCACGGGCCGGTGGTCGGGGAGTACGTCGCGGACCGCGTGCTCGGCCAGGACCACAACAAGGAACTGGAGTCGGTCTTCCGGCTCAAGGCCCAGACGTTTTAGGGGCGGTCTATCGCACTTTCCCGTCGATCAGATCGTAGGCACGATACAGACCGTGGTCGAGGACGCCCACGGTGGTCAGGGTCGGATAGTCCGCTGCGTGCGACCGCATGTCGACCAGCTTGGCCGCCTCCTCGGGCTTCACCCCCGCCGCGTGGAGCTTCTGGGCCTGGCTCCAGAAGTCGCGGAGGTACGACTGAAAGTGGTCGATCTTCGCCTTGCCCTGAAACGCCGCGCCGTGGCCGGGCAGGACGGTGTCGAATTCGATGAGCTTCAATCGATCGAGGGTGGCGATCCACTCGGTGGGATAGCCATCGCCTATGTAGGCGGGTCCCGCGGTCAGCAGGTCCCCGCTCACGAGCACGCGTTCTTTCGGCAGAAAGACGACGACGTCGCCGCCGGTGTGGCCGCGGCCAAGAAACAGCAGGCGAATCTCGCGGCCGCCGAGGAACAGCGTCATCGATTCCGAGAAGCTCACGGTCGGCGGGGTCACCACGATGGCGTTGGTAGCCTTCAGGTAATTCTCCTGAGCCCTGAGCTGCGCCTTCAGTTTGTCGCGGTCCGGGCCATCGGCCGTGGTGGCCACCTGTTGCCGCAGGGTCTCGATCTGCTTGGGCAGCGTAGCCACGAACATGTCCCACGATCGCCCTCGCTTCGACTCACCCGCCAATAGCATCTGCCGCGTGAACTCGTGGCCGATCACCTGCGCCCCGGTTGCGTAGACCTGGTTGCCGTGGGCGTGATCCCAGTGCCAGTGGGTGTTCACCACATAGCGCACGGGCTTGGTCGTGATGGCCTTCAGTTCTTCGGTGAGGGCGAAGGCCGCCGCGGGATTGCTGTTCGAGTCCACGATCAGGACGTCGGTCTCGTTCACGATGATCGAGGCGTTACATCCGACCGACATCGCGCCGGTGCCAACCGCGTGATAGACGCCATCCTGGATCCTGTTGATGGTGAAGGCGGGACCGCTGAAGTCGGATCCCGGGGGCTTGGTCCCCTGGGCTTCGCCGGGCAGCGCAAACGGGGTGGAGAAGCCCGCGAGGACGAGGGCGGAAAGAAAATAGAAGCGATTGGACATGGCCCCTATCATAAGGAGATCCGGCCCTCTTCACCCGGCAACTCGGAAAACGGATGAGGGTTGCGCCGAGTGTTCCAGGGGATGCGCCCCAACGCTCAGGACATCGACAAGCGACGCGGGCTATCATGGCGCCCCAACCGCACCAAGGGGCGCGCCGGAGTTCGCGATCAAGCGCAGAGGTGAGACACCTTCGCCGATGGTCCCGTCCCAAGTGCCCGAGCTCCCGCTATCAGCCCAATAGACATGATCGGCCGCACGGTCGCACACTATCGGATAACCGCGGCGATCGGCGCCGGCGGAATGGGCGCGGTCTACCGCGCCACCGACACGAAGCTCGGACGGGAGGTGGCCCTCAAGGTGCTGCTCCCGGCCATGGCCTCGCGCCCGGGGTGGTTGGAGCGCTTCCGGCGCGAGGCCAGGGCCCTCGCTGCCCTCGACCATCCCGGCATTGTGGGCGTCTATTCCGTCGAGGAGGCCGACGGGATCAACTTCCTGACCATGCAGCTGGTGGAGGGCCAGACCCTCAGCCGCGTCATCCCGGCGGGCGGCTTTCCTCTCGAGAGGCTTCTCCAGATCGCCATGGCACTCGCGGACGCCCTCGCCGCCGCCCACGAGAAGGGCATTGTCCACCGCGACCTCAAGCCCGCCAACGTCATCATCGGCGAGAACGGAAGGGCGAAGATCCTCGACTTCGGCCTGGCCAAGTTCAGCCAGACCCAGGCGCCGGACCACCTCGACTCCGAGGTCTCCACCCAGGCCCGCACCCGCGAAGGCGTGGTGATGGGCACCGAACCCTACATGTCTCCGGAGCAGATTTCGGCGAAGCCCCTGGACCACCGAACCGACCTCTTCTCGCTCGGGGTCATGCTCTACGAGATGGCCAGTGGCCGCCGGCCCTTCGTGGGCAAGTCATCGGCCGAACTCGTCTCTTCGATCCTGCGGGACACCCCCGCGAGCCTCATTGAAATCAAGGGGGATTTGCCCGAGGAGCTGGCTCGAATCATCCAGCAATGCCTCGAGAAAGACCCGGAACGCCGCTTCCGCAACGCCCGTGACCTGCACGATGCGCTCGCCTCCGTTGGCGAGGAGATCACAGCGGAGAGACGGTCGTCCGCGGCTCTACGCGCGGCGAGTGGCCCGTCCGGAGCGGCCCCGACGACCGGACCGGCGATCCCCGCGTTGGTCGCCGCGCGGGCGCACTGGAAGAAAGCGGCGGTGGCCGCTGCCCTCGTCATCGTGGCCGCTGTGGCGGTCGTGCGTTTTAGGGAAGGCGATTCCCGGACCGTCGACTCCATCGCCATCCTGCCCTTCGCCAACGGCGACGCCAACCCCGACACCGAGTATCTCGCGGACGGGATCAGCGAAGGCATCAGCAACCACCTGTCCCAGATCCTCTCGCTCCGGGTGATGGCGCAGAACAGCGTCCGCCGGTACAAGGGACGGTCGGTCGAAGCCCGCACGGTTGGAAACGAACTGGGCGTACGCGCGGTGCTGACGGGGACAATCACCTCACGCGGCGAGATGGTCCGCATCCAGGTCGAACTGGTCGACGTCCGCACTGGCGCCCAGCTCTGGGGGCAACAACTGACCCGTCGCCAGGCCGAGGTGCTGGAGCTTCAGGACGATATCGCGAACCAGATCTCCGGCCGGCTGAAGCTTCAGCTTTCCGGGGAGGAACGCAAGCAGATCGCGCGACGCGACACCACGGACCAGGGTGCGTACCAGCGCTACCTCAAGGGCCGTTTCTACTGGAACGAGCGCACCAACGAAGGCTACCGGAAAGCCATCGGGTTTTTCCGCGAGGCCATTGAGCTCGACCCGACCTACGCTCGCGCCTACGTTGGGCTGGCCGACTCCATTGCCTTCCTGGAGGGCGGAGGGCTCGAGGGGCGGAACTTCGAGACGGCGACGGGCATAGTCAAAAAGGCGCTCGAGATCGACAACACCCTGGGAGAGGCGCACGCGTCGATGGGAATGCTGATTCAGGATCGCGACTGGGACCTGGCCGGCGCCGAGCGCGAGTTCCGAAAGGCCCTCGACCTGGCCCCGAACTACGCCACCGCGCATCATTGGTACGGTGAGCTGCTGGTGCAGACCGGACGGTCAGGTGAGGCATTGGACCACTACCGGCAGGCCCTGGAGGTCGACCCTCTTTCCTCGGCCATCCGCTCGGACCTCGCCCTCACGTGGTTCTACGCCCGCGACTACGAGCGCGCCATCGCCGAGCTCAAGAAGACGGTCGAGGCGGATCCGAAGTTTGGGCACGCCTACCACCACCTCGCCCGGGTCTACGCGCAGGTGGGTCGGTATCGGGAAGCGGCAGAGGAGCATCGGAAGGGGTGGCTCTTCGCGGGAGACGACCCTACCCTGGTCGAGCAGAGGAGCCGGGGCCTGAGGCAAGCCTTCGAGCGTTCCGGAGCACGCGGTTTCTGGCGGAAACGGCTGGACCTCAAGCTGCAGGAGACCGTACGCGAAACCAAGTGGGCGCACGAGGTGGCACTGCTCTACGCTCGTCTGGATGAGAAAGATGAGGCGTTCGGCTGGCTGGAGAAGGCCTATGCGGGCCGGGCGTACGATTTGCTGTTTCTCAACGTTGCTCCCGAGGTAGACAGCCTTCGGGACGATCTCCGCTTCCGCGACCTGCTGCGCCGGATCCGCTCACCCCGGCCTGGCCAGCCGATGTAAACCCTTATTTCGCCTTCTGGCTGACCAGCCACTGCCGAATCTCGGCGAGTTGCGCCTTGACCGCATCGGGGTTGGTCGACTGCGGCGTCTTCTTGGCGCGCACGGAGGCCTGCGCCGTGACCGCTTTCATCACGTCATCTCCAAACGCCGGGTGATAGGCCTTCCACTCCGCGGGGGTGAGGGCTTCGAACTCCTTGCCGTCGGCCAGCATCTTGCGGACCATGCCGCCCACCACCTCGTGAGCGGTGCGGAAGGCCACGCCCTTGCCCACCAGGTAGTCGGCCACGTCGGTGGAAAGAAGAAACCCGGACGCGCCCCTGGTGGTACGCGTGCGATCGAGGGTGAGTGTTCTCACCACCGCGGAGGCAGCACCCGCCGAGCCCATGAGCGTGTCTTCGCTGTCGAACAGCACCTCCTTGTCTTCCTGCAGGTCCTTGTTGTACCCGCTCGGCAAGCCCTTCATCGTGGAGAGCCAGCCCGCCAGGTTGCCGATGGCGCGCCCCGTCTTGCCGCGCACCAGCTCCATCGGGTCGGGGTTCTTCTTCTGCGGCATCAGGCTGCTGCCCGTGGCCACCGCATCGGAGAGTACGAAGAAGCCGAATTCTTCGCCGGTGAAGAACACCACGTCTTCGGCCAGGCGGCTCAAGTGAACCATGGCCAGCGACGAAGCATGGAGGAAGCTGCTCACGTAGTCGCGGTCGGAGGTGGCGTCGATACTGTTGGCCACCACCTTCGAGAAGCCGAGCCTGGTGGCCAGGAACGCGGTATCCACCGCATAGTTGGTGCCAGCAATGGCGCCCGAGCCCAGGGGCATGGCGTCGGCCTCGGCGCTTACTGCGGCGAAGCGGTCGACGTCACGGCGCAGGGCGGCTCCATGGGCCAGCAGATAGTGCGCCACCAGCACGGGCTGCGCCCGTCGCACGTGGGTGTAGGAGGGCATCACGGCGTCGCCGGCCGAGACGGCCTGGGCCACGAGGGCGTCGATCACGGCGATCAGCGACGCTTGGATATCGGGAATGCGCCGGCGCACGTAGAGCCGCATGTCGACGCCCACCTGGTCGTTGCGCGAGCGGCCGGTGTGAAGCCGGCGGCCCGGCTCGCCGACCCGCTCGATCAGAACGCGCTCGACAAACGAATGGACGTCTTCGTCGGCGCCTTTGAGAAACGACGGATCGGCGCGGCCCTGTTCGAGGATGGCAGTGAGCCCGCGTTGAATGGCCAGCGCTTCGGGAGGGGTCAACACGTTGGCTCTGGCGAGTGCCTCGGCCCAGGCCATGCTGCCCGCGACGTCGTCTTCGAAGAGCCGCCGGTCGAACCCGAACGACGCGCCCCAGGCGAGTAGCGCTTTGTTGGGCTCCACGTCGAAGCGCCCCGACCAGAGAGGTTTGGCCGTCTCCTGCGCGGCGGCCGGGAGTGGGGCGAGCGCGGCCCACCCGAGTGCGAGTGTAGCGAGGAGCAGGTAACGTCGAACCGGGGCGGTTTTCATGCGGGTTCCTTTGCGGGCAATCGGGGCGGGTGAGCCGCGGATCTTACCCGTCCGGGCGGGCGGGTTCGCGGGAAAGCTGCGAGCGGATCACATCACCTCATCCAAGCCTGCGATCAATCGATCGATTTCCTCGACGGTGTTGTAATGCACCATCGACACCCGCACCGCACCGTGGTGGCGGGACAGATCGAGGTGCTCGACCAGCCGCCTCGAGTGGAAATCACCGAAGCGGATGCCGATCTGCAGGGTGTCGATGTGGCGGACGATCGTCTCCGAGTCGAGACCGTCGACCACGAAGCTGATGGTCGGCACGCGAACCGCCTGGTCCGCGGTGGCGGCTCCGATCACGCGAACCCTGGGCTTGGTGGAGAGATAGCTCAAGAGCCGATCCGCCAGGACTTCCTCGTGGTCAGCGATCGCGCCGAACGCCCGTTCCATCTGCGCGCGCGGCGAGACGCCGGCTGAAGCCCCCGCTCTCGCTCCCAGTTCGGCCAGATAGTCCGCGATGCCGATCGCCCCGTACGACAGTTCGTAGTTGGGATTGCCGGGCTGCAGCTTGTAGGGAATGCGATCGTTCGCGATGAAGTAGTGGTACAGATTCTCGAGTTCGAGAAGGTGCGCATACTTGCCGTACAGCAGCGCGTGATGCGGACCGTAGACCTTGTAGAGGCTGAGCACGTAGTAGTCGACATCCCAGGCGCGTACATCTACCGCGCGGTGCGGGGCGTAGGCCACCCCGTCGACGCACACCTTCGCGCCCCGGTCGTGAACGAACCGCGTGATCTCCGCCACTGGATGGATGGTGCCGAAGATGTTCGACGCATGAGTGAAGGCCACGAGCTTTGTCCGCTTGGACATGACCCGGCCGAGGTCGTCGAGGTCGAGGGTCTGGGTTTGGGGGTTGAATTCCCAGAAGCGCGGAATCACCCCGATCGATTCGAGGCGCACCCAGGCCCCGATGTTCGATTCGTGATCCGCGCGGGTGACCACCACTTCGTCCCCGGGTGTGAACTGGTGGGCCATGGCCCGGGCGAGTAATTGCACGAGCAGGGTCGAGGTCGGGCCCATCACCACTTCTTCGGGCCGTTCGGCATTGACGAACTCGGCGGTGCGGCGCTGGGCCTCCTGCAGACGCTCGCCCGCGAGCTGTGAAATGGCGTAGCTCGCGCCGAGCTGAACGTTGCTCGTCTTGAGGTAGTCACTGATGCGATCGACCACGCGTCCGAGGATCTGCGACCCGCCGGCGTTGTCGAGGAACACCCAGTCGCCGGAGAGGGCGGGAAACTGGGAGCGAACGAAGGCGAGATCGAGGGGCGGGGTCGGGAGTGCGCTCATGGAAGAACAGACTATCAGTCCGGCCGTGGAACCAGTGTTAGCGTAGGGAGCAACAACCGTCCGTCGCGCGGTTCAGGAGAGGGCATCAATGGGCTGGCTGAGGTCTCTGACCACGACCAAATCGATCGAACAGTTGACCGCCGAAGCCTCGTCGTCCGGCGGTCACTCGCTGAAGCGCGTGCTCGGCCCCTCACAGCTCGTCATGCTGGGGATCGGCGACATCATCGGCGCCGGCATCTTCGTGCTGGCCGGCCTGGCCGCCGCGCAGTATGCCGGGCCGGCGATCGTGCTGTCTTTCGTCCTCGCCGCGGTGGCCTGCAGTTTCGCGGCGCTGTGCTACGCCGAATTCGCGGCCATGCTGCCGGTGTCGGGCTCGGCCTACACCTACGCCTATGCGACCCTCGGCGAACTGGCCGCATGGATCATCGGCTGCGCCCTCACCCTCGAATTCACGGTCGGCCCCGCCGCAGTGGCGGTGGGCTGGTCCGGGTACGTCGCGAGTCTCCTCCGCGACTTCGGCGTGACCGTGCCCCCGGCGTGGACCGCGCCGCCCGGCACTGTGCTGGTCGAGACCTCGCCACGCCATTGGGAAGTCCTGTCCAATGTCGCCGACCGGCTGGCCGCGCAAGGCATCGATCCCTCGAGCCTCGCCCACGCGACCGGGATCGCCAACCTCCTGGCCGTCCTCATCGTTGTGGTCATGGCGGCGGTCCTGGTGGTCGGCATTCAGGAGTCGGCCCACGTCAACGCGGCCATCGTAGTCATCAAGGTGTCGGTGATCGTCGTCTTCATCGGCGTCGGCTTCGCGTTCGTTCGGCCGGAGAACTGGACGCCGTTCATCCCCGCGAACACCGGCGAGTTCGGCCACTTCGGCTACTCCGGCATTGTGCGGGGCGCGGCGGTCGTCTTCTTCGCCTACATGGGCTTCGACTCGGTGACCGCAGCCGCCCAGGAAGCGAAGAATCCGCAACGGGACCTGCCCATCGGAATTCTCGGCTCGCTTATCGGCTGCACCGTCCTGTACATCCTCGTCGCGATCGTTCTGACCGGCCTCGTGCCCTACACCGAGTTGAACGTGCCCGACCCCATCGCCGTCGGGGTGGACGCCACCGGGATCGCGTGGCTGTCCCCCCTCATCAAACTGGGTGCGATCTGCGGCCTGAGCTCGGTGGTGCTGGTGGGCATGCTGGCGCAATCGCGGATCTTCTACACCATGGCGAACGATGGCCTCCTGCCCCCGTGGGTGGCGCGCATCCATCCCCGCTTCCGCACGCCGCACCTCACCACGATGGCGACGGGCCTGGTCATGGCGGTGATCGCGGGGACGACACCCATCGCGGTGCTGGGCGAGCTCGTGAGCATGGGCACCCTGCTCACGTTCGTCATCGTGTGCGCTGGTGTGATCATTCTGCGGAAGACGCAACCGGACCTGGCGCGTCCGTTCCGCACGCCGTGGTCGCCGGTGGTGCCGCTGCTCGGGGTGGCGACGTGCGCGTATCTGATGTCCGGCCTGCCCGGCGACACGTGGTGGCGCCTGCTGCTCTGGATGGGGGCGGGACTCGTCGTCTATTTCGCCTACAGCCGCCGTCACAGCAAGGCGCAGCACGCGAGGGCCGCATCGACGACAGCGGCCCCGGTA
>JANLSZ010000132.1:0-7009 GCA_031362685.1 Vicinamibacteria bacterium
GTCGCACAACCTGGGGCAGCACTTCGCCAAGGCCTACGAGATCGAGTTCGTGGATCAGAATCAGCAGCGGGCTCTGCCCTGGTCGACATCATGGGGAGTTTCCACGCGGTTGATCGGCGGCCTGATCATGACCCACGGCGATGACCGGGGTCTGGTCATTCCGCCCAAGGTGGCGCCCTATCAGGTGGTGATCGTGCCCATTCCTCCTCGCAAGGGCGATTGGAACGAGGCGGTTCTGCCCAAGGCGAAGGCTCTGGCTGCTGAGCTCACGGCCGCGGGCGTTCGCGTTCACCTCGATGATCGCGACAATCATCAGACCGGTTTCAAGTACGCCGACTGGGAGATGCGCGGAGTCCCCATCCGCATGGAGCTCGGCCCGAAGGACATCGAGAAGGACTCCTGCGTTCTCGTTCGCCGGGATACCCGAGAGAAGGAGTTCGTCCCGTTGGCCGGGCTCTCTTCCACGGTCCTGAACCGGCTCGATGCGGTTCAGAAGAACCTGCTCGAGAAGGCCCGCAGGTTCCGCGACGACAACACCTCGGAGCCCGCGACCTACGACACCTTCAAGGAAATCATGCTGGCGAAACGCGGCTTCCTGCTCGCCGGAATGTGCCCGGACGCCCAGTGCGAAGCCAAGATCAAGGAAGAAACCAAGGCCACGGTGCGTTGTTTTCCGCTCAAGCGCGACGAAGCGCGCGCCTGCATTCGCTGCGGCTCGGCCGGAAAACTCGCCTACTTCGCTCAAGCGTACTAGCTGGCTCCGTCACCCCGGCGAAAGCCGGGCCTGGCGCGACAGGTCCGTTTTTCAACCGCGGCTACCGCGCCAGCGCTAGATCCCCACGAGCGTCAGATCCCCACGAGCGCCTTGGCCACGATCAGGCGCAGAGGCTCGTCGAGGTCGCGAAGAATCTTCGAACGGGCGGTGATCTTCTCGCGGATGGCGATCTCGGCCAGAGCCTTCGCCGCCTCTTCCCGCACCGGCGCGATCCGCGCCAGAGGTGCCATGAAGGCGCCGTCTCCAATCAGGCCCGCGGCTTCGCAGTAGACGCGGGTTCGCCCCGCGTCCAGCGTATTCAGGCTCAGGAGCAGGTCCTTGCGGGCCAGGCGCGATCCGGCTCGAGCGAGGGCCAGGTGCGCTTCTCCTCGTTCGCGGGAGATCGAGGCCCGTTCGTTTGGCCGCGGTGGAGGAAGAGCGCGGAAGGTATCGAGGGCCATAGCCTCGGCGCCGGCGCCCGGAGCGGCGGCCTCTTCCGATTCGGAGGGAGGCTCCCTCCGTGGGCTCGCAGAGTTGGCAGAATCCTTCCCGGGCCCGGGTTCGGGGCGTCCCAGCAGCTTCTTGAGCCCTTTGGCGTCGGCGGTGTCGACCTCGCGCAGCGCTTCCAGCAGCGCGCGCCGCGCGCTCGGATCGAGTCGTCCCCACCCAGCCGCCGCGTGAGGCACCACCCTTGAGCCCAGAGACCGGAGTCGCATGACCGCGCCCGTGCGCCGCTTCGGATCAGCCAATTCATCGAGCAGCCTCTGGATCTCACGGCCTCGGGAGGCGACGATGGGCACGGTGGTCAGCGCTCTCCCTAGTCGGCGGCTAGTCGCCCGGGGGAAGGGAACCGGCGGGCTGGCGCTTCTTGCCGAACAGCGCGGCGATGACCACGCCGAGAAGATAGAGCCCGATCATGGGCAGGGCGAGCAGGGTCTGGGTGACCATGTCCGGCGTGGGGGTCACGACCGCAGCCACGATGAAGGAAAGCAACACCGCCCATTTGAACTGGCGCAGGAGGAACCCGGCGGTGACCAGGCCGATCCGGGCGAGGACGAAGATCACCACCGGAACCTGGAAGACAATACCCAGAGCGAGGAGAAACCAGGAATAGAAGTCGTAGTACTCGGTGATCCGGGGAAGGAACTGAATATCCGCTCCTCCGAATCCTCCAAGAAATCGAAGGGTGACCGGGAACACATAGTAGTGCCCGAAAGCGGCGCCGCCGACAAAGAAGGCAGTGCCGAACAGGACAAACGGGATGGCATAGCCCTTCTCGTGCACGTACAGGCCCGGGGAGATGAAGGCCCAGACCTGATAGAGCAGGAAGGGAGCGGCGATGAAGATGCCCACGAAGAATGCCATCTTCATGTAGATCATGATGGTTTCGGTGGGCGTGGTCGCGATGAGCTTGAGGTTGGGATCGAAGGCGCGCAGCGGCGCCACCATGAAGTGAAAGATCTCTTCGTGATAGCCCCAGGCCACTCCGAATCCCACGGCCAGGGCGACTACGGACTTGAGCAGGCGCGAGCGCAGCTCCTCGAGATGATCGAGGAAGGACATGCGAGCTTCGGGGTCTTCGTTGGCCAAGGGGGTCTGAGGAACGTCTTACGTTAGGGCCAGGCGCGGCCTGGGTTCAGGAGGCTTTGGTCTCCTCGGCGGGGTCACCCGAAAACGTGTCTCCGGAAATATCGGCGGGGCTGGCCAACGGGGACGACGACGGAACGGATCCGTCCGCCTCCCGAATGGTTGGAGCGGGTGCTATGGGTGAAGCCTCCGGCAGCGCCGCGGACGGGCCATAGTCGGCGGTCGACACATCTTTGCGCAATCTCTCCGTCTCCACTTCGTCTTCCACGGTGCGCTGGAAATCCGCGGATGCCCGCTTGAAATCGCCGATCATCTTCCCGAGGGTCTTCCCGATTTCCGGGAGCTTCCGCGGGCCGAAGACCACCAGCCCCACGATGAAGATCAAGATCAACTCGGGGCCGCCAAGAGTTCCAAACATAATCATCTCGATGTTAGCAAAGGGGCCCATCAAGCCCCCGGACCGAGCGGGGTTCCGGGCTCGTTGACAAGAGCCTTGCGCGTGCTTCAGCATTGTGCCCAGATGCAGGATCCGTCGAGCGAACCTTCCGGCGAAATGCTGGTCTCCGAGGACGAGGCCGAACTCACGTTCCGGGGCGACCTTCGTGGCACGGGAACCCCGAAGATTCTCCGGACGATTCTGCAAAGCGGCGAAAGCGGTGTTCTCTCCTTCTGGAACGGCGTCTTTACGAAGCGCATTTTTGTCGCGCGCGGCCGTATCGTCCAGATCACCAGCAACGACCCCGACGAACGGTTGGGGGAGGTTCTCCTGATCGATGGGCGGATCTCGGCCCGGCAGTTTGTGGAGGCTTCGAAACTCATTCGCCCGGGCAAGAGGCTCGGCACCATCCTGGTCGAGATTTCGGCGCTGGATGCCGAGGATCTCATTCCCGCGATAACCAATCACGCCCGACTGATGCTCTTCGAGCTCTTCAACTGGACCTCCGGCACCTACGAGATGGCTCTGGGCGACGTGGACGCGTCCGAGTTCGTCCCTCTCAATTTGTCGCCGGACGAAGTTATTGCCCAGGGCATGAGGCAACTGCGGTGCTGGAGTCGCGTGTTCGCAGGCATTCAGAGTCTCGAGACGGTTTTTTTGCGGGTCCCCGAGGTCGAGACCTGGCATCTCAAGGTGGAGTTGCAGGACGACGAGCAGACCGTGCTTTCCCGCGTGAATGGTCGGCTGACGGTAGAGCAGATTTCCGATCTGTCCTTTGGGACCAGTTTCGAAACCTGCCGGACTTTGTGGATGCTTTCCGTTCTCGGTCTCATTCAACGCGCGGAGACCGGCGATCTCGAGCGTTCGGCGGCCCAGGCGGACGAGTTCACCGATCGGGTCGAGGTGGGGCAAATCGTCGATCGGTTCAACCGCTTGTTCGAGCGGATCCACGCCTATCTGGGTTCGCGGCCGGGAGAGGGCGCGGACGCCTTTGCCCAAGCGGTGGTTTCGGAAGTTGCCCCGCAGTTCGGCCCCCTCCTCAACGGCGTAACCCTGCAGAGCTCCGGCCGAGTGGAACCCGATCTCATCTACACCAACCTTCAGGCGGAGCCCCTGGAGAACCGCAAAATGCTTGTTTCCACCGGCCTCTCCGAGCTCGTCTACGCCATGCAATTCCGCATCCGTCAGAATTACGGGCTCCAGGACGAGGCGGTCGTCTCCGGCTTTATCCGGGACGGGCTTTAAGCTTGGGGCCTCAAGTCGTTTCGGGGAACCGTCGATCCCTTCGAAACGATCGCGGAAAGGAAGAGTCCGGTGGCTGAAGGCGAAACGCAATACAACATTCCGGTGAGTTCAAAACAACTCATCGTCTACTTTGTGTTTCTGGTCATAGCGCTCTCCGCCGCGTTCTTGGCGGGCGTGATGGTGGGCCGGAACGTGGACTCGTCTCCCGAGCCCACCGTCCGCGACATTCAGGATGACCGTCTTCCCGAGGAAGTCGCCGCGTCGCCCACCCCCGATGCACTCACCTATGGCTCGACGCTTCAGGGCGACAAGATCCAGGGCCTGTCTTCTTCACCGGTTCCGGTTGCCGCTTCCAAGCCGACGCCCTCTCCGGCCCCGGTCGCGGCGACCCCGGCGCCAGCGCGCCCGCCTGTGGATGTAAAGCCCGCCGCGAAGACCGCCGCGACTATCGCGACCCCTGCGGCCAAACCTACAGCCAAGGCCACGACGACCCCCGCGCCCAAGGCCACACCTAGCCCCGCGCCCAAGGCGGCCGCGAAGCCCTCGGCGAAGCCGGTCACGCCCGAGCCGAAGAGCGCCGCCAAGCCCGCATCCCCGGCGCCGTTGAATCGCCTGACTATTCAAGTCGGGGCCTTCAAGGAACGATCCGCCGCCGAGGCCATCGTCAAGCGTCTCAAAGCCAAGGGCTACTCGGCGTATCTGGTACCGGTGAGTGAAGGCCTCTTCAACGTGCGGGTCGGCTCGTTTACCGATCGTGAGGACGCCGAGCGGATTCTGGCCAAGCTTGAGACTCAGGAAAAGTTCAAGCCGTTCATCGTCAAGCCTTGACCCGGCCGGGCCGACTCGGGCTTTCGGCTCTCTCCGGAGTTCTCCTCGCGGTTTCATTTCCCAAGCTCGCGTGGGCGCCGGCGGCGTTCGTGGCCCTCATTCCGGTTCTGGTCGCTCTCCAGGGAGGGTCTCGCCGCGTCGGGTTTGTCTGCGGTTACATCGCGGGGACGATCCAGGGCTTCCTGATTCTGTCCTGGGTGGGCGAGGTTCTCAGTCGCTACGGTGGGGCCACCCCCGCCCTCGCTCTCTTCCTGACCTTCATTCTGGCTCTCGCCTTTGGCCTCTTCCTCGGAGCCTTCGGCGCAATTCAGGCCCATCTTCGAATTGCCTTCGGTCCACGAGCCGTCCTCCTCGCCCCCTTCGTCTTCGTGGCTTGCGAGTTCTCGAGAGAACATCTTCTCTTCGGATTTCCCTGGTGCCTGCTCGGATATTCCCAGGTCGACTTTCCCGAGTTCATACAGGTTGCTTCCTTCACCGCGGTGCACGGAGTGTCGTTCCTTCTCGCCGCTTCATCCGCAGGAATTGCCTACTCCGTCCTCGCCCTTGAGGCCCCGGAGAAACGCCTGGGACTAACCCTGCCCGCCCTCCTCATTTCGGGAGCCATGGCCTATGGTCATGCGCGGTTGCAGAAACCCATCTCGGAAGAGGCGGCTTTGTCGGTGGGGGTCATCCAGGCTTCCATTTCCCAGGATCAGAAGTGGGAGGGCGACCTGTTGCAATCGAACGTCGACCGGCATCTGGCCCTCTCCGCCGAGGCGGTACGACGGGAGGCGAGGCTCGTGGTCTGGCCCGAGTCCGCGATCGGATACGAGCTGGATCTGTATCCCGAAGTGAGAAAACAGATCTCCGACTTCACCTCCCGGGAAGGGGTGTTCCTGCTGACCGGCAATGATGATCGCGAGCGGGATGCGGGCGGGACCCTGCGCTCTTACGTGGGGGCCAAGCTCATTTCATCCACCGGCGACATCGCCATGCGCTACCACAAGATGCGTCTCGTTCCCTTCGGCGAGTATCTGCCCATTCCTTCGTTCATCACTTCGATTCTGCCCGTCCGGCGACTGGTCGAGAGCGTGTCGGATTTCACTCCGGGCAACAAGCCCGAGACCGGCCAGGTGCTCGGAGCCTCGATCGGGGTATTCATTTGCTACGAGGCGATCTTTCCCTCCCTCGTCCGCCGCTTTCCCATGAATGGGGCGCAGATTCTCTTCAACCTGACCAATGACGGCTGGTACGGCACCAGTGCCGCGCCCTACCAGCACTACGCCATGGCTCGGTTTCGGGCCGTCGAGAATCACCGCTTTCTGGTGCGCGCGGCCAACACCGGAATCTCCGCGATCATCGACCCCTTCGGTCGGGAGCTCGTTCGGAGCGAACTGATGGAGCCGCGCGCCCTGGTGGGCGAAGTGAGGGCGATCTCCGAAGTGACCTTCTACGCCCGATACGGAGATGCCTTCGCCTGGTCGATGGTGGGGGTCACCGTTCTGGCCGCCGCCCTGGCCACCTTCAAGGGGCCGCTGCGGTCGAATAAACTCCGGGTCTCCTCACCCCTTTGAAGAAAGTGCTCTACCCCTTAAATTGAAAGACGAAATCAGCGAGCTCTGTCTTGAGCTCAAGGCGAGGGCTGCGGACGTCCGCGGCTATCTTTGACGAAACAAAGCTGACCGCCGAACTTGCGGTGGTGGATCGTGAGATCACCGAGCCCGGCTTCTGGAACGACCAGCGCAACGCGCAGAAGGTCCAACGCCGGCGCAAGAAGACCGAGGGAAGCCTTGAACTCGTGCGTCGCGTCAACTCGCAGGAGGGCGACGTCGCGGTTCTCCAGGAATGGCTCGCGGGCGGGGAGCCGGTCGAAGCCGATCTGAAGGCCGCGGCTTTGGCCTGGCAAGCGAGCATCGAGGAAGCCGAGCTCGCGCACACCCTGGGCGGGGAACACGACGCCGCCAACCTGATCCTGTCGATCAACGCGGGTGCGGGCGGGACGGAAAGCCAGGATTGGGCGGAGATGCTGTTCCGTATGTACATGCGCTACTGCGAACGCCGTGGCTACAAGGTCGACATCACCGACTTCCAGAAGGGCGAGGAGGCGGGGATCAAGGGCGTCACCATGTTTGTTTCCGGCGAGTACGCTTTTGGAACCTTGTGGGTGGAGAGTGGAGTCC
>JANLSZ010000189.1:0-18331 GCA_031362685.1 Vicinamibacteria bacterium
GTCGATCCTCTTCGGATGGCCGCTGCTCTTCTTCGCCCTGGCCCTTCTGGTCGAGAGCCTCAACCAGGATCGGCAGACCGACCAGGAGCCGACGCGCTCGCACCTATGGATGCGGGCCGGCATCCTGGCTTCGCTCCTGCCTCTGGTTCATGCCCACTCTTTCTTGGTCCTGGGCTTCTGCGTTTTGTTCTTCGCCTCACGAGCCGGCCTCAACTCGGTCCAGGCCTTTGCCCGCGGGATGCTTCCTCTCGCCCTTCCCGCGCTCCTGTTCATGGTGACGCACAACTCGCTCTCCACGGGGAGGTTCTTTCAGTGGCAACCCGGGTTCGATGGCGGGGCCGGCCAGCCGCTCATGTACTGGCTGCTGAACGCGGGGCTATTCCTTCCCCTCGCGGTCCTCGGCATCGCCATGGCTTCAAGGGTTTCGGGGCGCGCCTCTCTCGCCTCGCCTTTCGCTGCTCTCTTCATTCTTGCCAATCTCTTCCGGCTGTCTCCCTGGATCTGGGACAACATGAAGTTCCTCGCTCCCGCCCACGCCGGACTCGCTCCCTTCGCCGCGCTCGCTCTGGCCACCGCGTGGCGTCAGGGAAGGATGGGGAGGGCGATGTCCATCCTCGGCTTCGGCCTCGCCACCCTCTCGGGCGCATTGGACGTCTCTAAGGTCGCGCTTTCGGCGGGAGAGTTCGGAATCTTCGGCCGCGCCGATCTCGCCTTCGCGATGAAAGTGCGGCAGGCCACGCCACCCTCGACCACCATCCTGACCGCCCCTACCCACAACCATCCCGTCCTGCTCTCCGGGCGGCGGGTCTTTCTGGGTTACGAGGGACATCTGTGGTCGCAGGGTCTCGACTACACCGCGCGAAAGCCGGTCGCGGAGGCAATGTTCCGCGGAGAACCTCAACCCACCGATGGGCCGACCCTCGTCCGGGTGGAAGCCCTGGCGGTGACGCCGGCAGAACTGTCTCTGATCAAGGATCCCGCGGGGCTCGAGGGTCTTTCATCACTCGTCGATTCACCCTATCGTCTGCTGAGAGTCCGATGAACCGCTTCTCCAGGACCGACCTCGTCGCCTTCGGCATTCTTGTTCTCGCCGCGGTATTGCGCTTTCAGGACCTGAGCCTGCGTCCCTTTCACCACGACGAGGGCGTGAACGGTTTCTTCCTGACCCGACTGGTGCGCGAAGGCGGGTTCAAGTACGACCCCAGCAACTATCACGGCCCCACCCTCTACTATCTGACCCTGCCCCTGGTGGCGATCTTCGGCCTTTCCGATGTCGCAGTGCGAGGCACCACCGTGATCTTTGGAATGCTCACCGTCTTCGTCCTGTGGCGTTTTCTTTCGCGCACAAGCTCGGTGCTGGCCCTCGCCGCGATGGCGCTGTTCGCCACCTCCCCGGGAGCGGTCTTCTTCTCCCGCTACTTCATCCATGAAGCCCTCTTCGTGGCCTTCACTCTGTTTGTTCTGGCCGCGGCGCCCTCGGCCGCGGGCCGGCAGCGTTGGCGCTTCCTCGCGACCGGCCTCGCCCTCGGACTTCTCTTTGCCACCAAGGAGACGGCGTTCGTTTCGGTCGGAGCGATGGTGGGAGGAGCGGTGGTCGCGGCCTGGCTGGTCGAGGGCGTGTCGCCGCTGGCTCTGGCCCGACGCAGCGTTCCCTACGTGCTGGAACATGCCGAGAATCTGATGCATGGGGGCCTGGTGGCCATCGCCTCGGCCGGGCTGCTGTATTCGTCGTTCTTCCGAAACCCGAACGGGGTGTTGGATGCCTTCCGGACTTTCGCGTTCTGGACGAAAACCGCGGTGCGGGACCACGAGAACCCGTGGAATCAGCATTACCTCTGGCTCAAGGAGGCAGATCCAAGCCTCGTCTATCTCGGCCTCGTCGGCGTGATTCTCGCCCTGCTGCTGCGGCGCTCCTTCGTCGGGGTCATGGCCGCGGTCTGGGCCGCCCTTCTCTTCTTTGCCTACGCGGTGGTGAAGTACAAGACGCCCTGGCTCGGTCTCAACATGCTGCTGCCTCTGGCCATCACCAGCGGCTACCTGGTCCACGAGATCGCGAGCCTGAGTTTTCTGGCCGGGCGGCTGTCCATGAAGCCGGTGGCCCTCCTTCTGGTCATGGCCGCGTCGGGATTCTCGGCCACCAGGAGCTACGAACTCGAAACAAAGAAATTCGACGACGAAACCCATCCCTACCTCTACGCGCACACCCAGCGGTCCTTTCTCGATTTCGTCCGCCTGATTGAGACTCGGGCCGCTTCCCTCAGTACGGGAAAGAAGACCGGAATCGCGGTCTTCGCGCCAGAGAACTGGCCGCTGGCCTGGTATCTGCGCGACTACCCGAATGCCGGCTACTGGGGCGAGTTCAAGAGCGAAGTGAATGTCGACATGTATGTGGGTTCGGTGGCCCAGGATCCGCAGCTCAAGGAGAAGCTCGGCGACGCTTTCGACCGCATCGGCCCCTACAACATGCGCGGGGTGGTGGAACTGGTGCTCTACGCCCGGAAGGCCGCGCCCTGATCAAGACCCTGCGCACGCATTTGCGCAGCGAGGTGCTGCGCATCGAAGGCCTCATCGCCATTCTCATGAAACGACGCAACGGCGAGGACTGGAGTCTTGAGGATCGCGCCCTCCTGCGCGCCGAGTTCAAAAGACTGGCTCGAGCGACCCCCGGATTTCTGATCTTCATGCTGCCCGGCGGCGCCCTCCTCCTTCCTCTCTACGCCTGGTTCCTGGACACTAGACGCGGCCGACGAGCCACTGCGTAGAACGGGCAGGACCCGGTCTGCCCTTAGGGATGGGAGGCGACGGGGGCGGGCAGCGGGCCCTTCAATGTCATCTCGCGCCGGATGCCGGCAAGAGGGGCCGCGTCATCGAAGGTGATCCGATCGGGCTTTTCGGACTTGACGCCCAGCGATATCCACAGCGCGCCCAGGTCGGGGCTCACCGCCTTGCCCGACCAGTCATCGTAGATCTCCCGCAGCGCGGTGGTGCCGGTGGCGCTCTCCGCAACCGAAGCAAGACGCGCGACATCCCAGCGTAAAGCCACGTTGCCGCCGGCCGCGCGAACGGCACGAAGCACGTCGTCGAGCGACCGGGCTCCTTCGGTTCGCCTCCGGATCTCGACATCCACATGCAGCCAGAACATGGCTCCGCCCCAGTATCTGCGTCCCCAGGTGAACGTGCGGTCGAGGCCGAGGTCCCCTTCTTTCGGCAAGCCCTGAGGCATGACGCGGACGAACTCCGCCCAGGCCAGGCGAGGCTCCTGGCGACCGCGGCGCGTGCGAAGCAAGGGTTCGAGATAGGTCGAGAGGCCCTCTTCCATCCAGCGCTGCCGAAACCCCAGGTTGGGAAACGCGACGTGGAGCATCTCGTGGGTCATCACCCAGTCGCGCAGAAGATCGGCCTTGCGCGTTCTCTCGCCCACCACCACAAGAATGGAGGCACCACCCATGCCCATGGTGACCGCCGAGCCCACGGCATACGGACCTCCGCTGCCCACAATCACCTGAAGCCTCGCCACCGGGAATTGGCCGAGAAGGGCGACCACGTCCTGAGCGCCTTCGCGGATCCAGGCAAGAAGATCCTCATCGCGTACCCCGCGTTCCCCTTTGCCCAAAGCGACATCGATGCGGCCGCCGGGGAGATCGATCGACCGGTGAGTGAAATCGCCGAGGACGACGTGGGGTCCATCCATCATCACGAGGTCGGTGTCGATGTGATTGACGCGACCGTCCATGACTCCGGAAACCAGTTCGAAGTTCTTTCCGCCATCGAAGTCGACCCGGAGGCGCCCGCGCGCGCGTCGATCTTCCGGCCGCACCAGCCAGCGCGCCAGCGGGGCCATGATGATTCGTTGCTTCTCCTCGAATCCCCAGTCGCCCCGTTTGTCATTCGCGATGCCCTTCCCGACGTCAACGGAGTAGGTCAACCGGCAGCCATCACGTTCGCAGACACCAGCCCACTCCGGATATTCGTCAACCCGGCGACGGGCCGAGGGAGCCGCGCCGAGCTGAGCCACGTTCCGTAGGGAGATGATGCCGCCGTCGTCGCGCGGAAACCGGGGCCGCAGACCCGAGGGCCACGCGACGTCGACGTTGAGAACGCGCTTGACGGGGTCGCCTGCGACTTTGCACTCGATAAGCGGCTCGACCGCGGAAAGTGCTGCGGGGGGCTGAGTATGCGCACCCGACGTCAACAAAAGCGCCCCTATCGACGCGGCTATCTGCCCGAGCCTCATGCCGAAGCCGACGGTACCACGGGCTGCCAGGCGATCCCCCCGGTCCCGGGGTGCGGCTCAGGCCGCCCGATTGGGAGTTCTCGCGCGATTACCCCAGCCGTTTTTCGAGAGCATCCAACTCCGCGACCAACGGATGCGGGATCCTGCCGTCGAACTTGGCGAAGAAGTCTCGGATCCTTGGGGTCTCGGCCTTCCAGTCCGCGCGGTCCACCGACAGGACGGCGTCGAGATCGGCGGCGGGGAAGTCCAGTCCGTCGAGATTCATGGCGTCTTTCGTGGGCACCGCACCGATCGGGGTTTCCACCGCCTTGCCCTTGCCGGCCACCCGGTCGAGCATCCACAGCAGCGGACGGAGGTTTTCACCGAAGCCCGGCCAGATGAACTTGCCCGCCTCGTTCTGACGAAACCAGTTCACGTGGAAGATCTTCGGCGGGTGCTTCAAGAGCGTCCCCATCTTCAGCCAGTGGCCGAAGTAGTCGGCCATGTTGTAGCCGCAGAAGGGCAGCATGGCCATGGGATCGCGACGCACCACGCCGACCGTACCCGTCGCGGCCGCCGTGGTCTCCGAGCCCATGGTGGCGGCGGCAAAGACGCCGTGCGCCCAGTCGCGGGTTTCGAAGACCAGGGGGGCCAGACGCGCGCGGCGTCCGCCGAAGATGACCGCGGAAATGGGCACACCCATCGGGTCTTCCATCTTGGGGGAGATGCTCGGGCACTGCGAGGCGGAGACGGTGAAGCGCGAGTTCGGATGCGCGGCCTTTCCCGTCTTGTCCCACGGCTTCCCCATCCAGTCGATCATGCCCGCGGGCGGGTTCTTGTCCTTGCCTTCCCACCAGGGCACGCCGTTTCCATCCACGGCCACGTTGGTGAAGATGGTGTTGTGGGTGATGGTGTCCATGGCGTTGGGGTTGGTGTCGTAGCTGGTGCCCGGCACCACCCCGAAGAAACCGGCCTCGGGATTGACGGCCCACAAACGGCCGTCGGGGCCGGGACGCAGCCAGGCGATGTCGTCGCCGATGGTGCGGACCTTGTAGCCCTGCTTTTCGAGGGGCGAAACAATCATGGCCAGATTGGTCTTCCCGCAGGCCGAGGGGAACGCGGCCGCGATGTAGTGGACTTCGCCCGAGGGCAGGGCCAGCTCGAGGATGAGCATGTGCTCGGCCATCCAGCCCTGATCGCGGGCCATGGTCGAGGCAATGCGCAGCGCGAAGCACTTCTTGCCGAGAAGAGCGTTGCCGCCGTAGCCCGAGCCCACCGACCAGATGGTCTTGGTCTCGGGGAAATGCATGATGGCGCGGCGATCCGGCGACAGATCTCCCGTGGAGTGCACGCCCGGCACGAAGTCGGCCGAGTTCCCGAGCTGATCGAGTGCGCGCTTGCCCATGCGGGTCATGATGCGCATGTTGGCGACGACGTAAGCGGAGTCGGTGACCTCGATCCCCACCTTGCTGAAGGGCGAACCAAGCGGGCCCATCACGTAGGGGACGACGTACATGGTCCGGCCCTTCATGGCCCCGCGGAAGAGCGGATCGGCCTTTTCCTTCGCCTCCTTGGGGGAGAGCCAGTTGTTGGTAGGCCCGGCGTCTTCCTTCTTCTCGGAGCAGATGAAGGTCAGATGCTCGGTGCGGGCGACGTCGGATGGATGCGACCGGTGGAGATACGAGTTCGGGACCACCTTCTCGTTGAGCTTGATGAGCGTGCCGTCGCCCAGCATCTGGGCCTTGAGACGAGCGTCCTCTTCCTCCGAGCCATCGCACCAGTGAATGCGATCCGGGGTGAGCCACTTGGTCGTCTCGTCGACAAAACGTTCAGCGTCGTTCATGGGTGTCTTTTCAATCCTCGATCGGTTGGACGGTCCTGACCTCCCTCACACGGGGGGAGGTCATTCGACGAACGGCAGGGTCGGCGATTCTACGAAAGCCGGGGGGTTAATTGTTCGATCCCGGCGGAGCGGGTCGCAGAGGCTCCAACCTGCGCCGCCTGGAATACAATTTCCGGGCTACCCAATGGCGTTTCTGAAATATGTGCCCCCGATGGGGATCTATGAAACGCTCTACGCGTTTCTCGCCGCCTTTGGCCGGCCCATGGGCGAGGCGGGCACCCATCCGTGGAGCCAGGGCTTCCCCCGCACCGATCAGTTGCCGGGCGGCCCACCCATGCCGACCACGGTCGCGGTCAGCCCCGATCACCTCAAGTACCCAAAGGCCTGGGGACTGCCAGCCCTCCGCGAAGCGATCGCCGCCTACTACCGCGCCCATTACAACGCTGCGATCACCGCGGACAACGTGATGGTTTTCGCGGGCGGCCGGCCCGCTCTCGCCGCCGTGCTGTACTTTCTCGAAAAGGAAATCGCGGTCCGCGTCGCGTCCACCGAATACACGCCGTACTACGACCTGCTCGAACGCCTGGGGCGGTCGTGGTCGATGGCGCCAAGCCATGAAGGGAACCGGTTCACTCCCTCGATCGCGGACTACCTCGATAAGTTGGAAGGCACGCGATCCCTCATTCTCATGAGCAATCCATGCAATCCCACGGGAGTCACGCGCCAGGGCGCGGACCTCAGGCAGTTGGTGGAGGCCGCGTCCTCCGAAGGCGCGGGGCTCCTCATCGACGAAGCGTACGAACTGTTTCACGACCATCCGGAAAGCGCGCTTCGTTACGCGGGGGACATCGACCGCTCGAACCTGTTCGTGGTGGGTGCGGCGACCAAGGGCCTGCAGGCTCCGGGCATCCGGATCGGCTGGGTGGTGGCGGCGAAGCAACACATCGAAATCCTGGGGAACTTCTCTTCGTTTGGAATGGGAGGGGTTTCGCATCCTTCGCAAAGCTATGCGCTGGCCCTTCTGGCCGAGGATCGAGTCGCCCTTGCCCGCCAGGCCGTGCCCGCGTTCTACCGCGACCAGCGTGCGCGATACCGCGAGGCCTTCACGAAACTCGGCCTGGACCTGTTCACCGGAAACGGCGGCTTCTACCACTGGTGCCGGCTGCCCGCGGGCCTGACCGCGGAGGCCTTGAACCAACGTCTCTTCAAGCAGGGCGCCGCCATCCTCAAGGGGACGGACTGCGACATGGCCCGCCGAGGCGAAGAATCTCCTCTTCGCGATTTCTTCCGATTCTCCTTCGGTCCGCTCAAACCTGAATCGTTCGATTCGGATATCGCCATCCTGAAGCAAGCGCTGACCGGCTGAGCCCTTTTCGTAAGGGAAGGCCCGGCGCTCCAGATTGGACTGAAGCGATCTGTCGAGCAAGGTGGTGGGTGGGCCGCGACCTGCGTAATGGGAGTAAGTTGGGAGAACTGACACGGCGGCAAGTTCCTGTAGATTTTGAGACGACTTTCAGGAGGGTGAACGACATGAATCGAGCATTGCGCGCGGGCCTGGTGCTCGCCGTCTTCGGGATGGGGATGGTGCAGGGGCCGGCGGAAGGCCCGGGACCGCGCATAAGCGCGGTGGCGGCAACAAGTCGGACCGCCATCAGCGAATGGGATCAGAAGATCGGAAGCCTGTCGAGGCGGGGCGAGCTAAGAGTTCTGAGCACGCGCGAAGACACCATGCTCGCAGGCCGGATCCACACCCGCTACGCCCAGCTCTACCAGGGCGTCCCGGTCTGGGGCGGTGAACTGGTGAGACAGGAGGACGCGGCGGGAACGCTCACCGTGTTCGGCAACTTGTACGAAGGCATCGACATCGAAACACGACCGGCGCTCTCTGAAGCGGCGGCGCGGCGGACCCTGGAGGCCGTCCATGAGGGGGGCCGACTGTTCCCCGCGAATGTGGATCTCGTCATCCTCCCCCTCACCGCCGAAACCGAGGCCCTCACCTTTGTTCTCGCCTGGCGCGGCCAGATTCTCACTGGAACCGATGTGCGAGTGGTGTTCGTGGACGCCCACTTGGGCGCGGTTCGGCTCGACTACACCGACCGGGACACCCAGAGCGCGGTCGGAACGGGAACAGGCGTCCTCGGCGACGCCAAGAAGATCAGCGTTACCGGAGTGGGTGGGGCGTTCCAGGCCCAGGATGCGCTGCGTCCTCCCGCCCTCCAGACCCTGGACATGAAGGGCGATCCGCTGAGGATCGAAAGCATCCTCGTCCCCACTTTTCCCAATTCCATTCGCTCGACTGACTACGCCGCCGACAGTGACAATGACTGGACGGACGGAGGTGTCGTCGATGCACACGTGTACACCGGCTACACCTACGATTACTACTTCAAGCGTTTCGGGCGGCGCGGCCTCAACGACGCCAACACCTCGGTGCGCAGCTTCGTCAATCTCGTGAGGCGCGAAGATCTGACCCGCAACCTGGCCCTGTACGGAAACGACATTCTCGATTACTACGTCAACGCCTTTTATCTGCATCCTGGAGTGATGGTCTACGGGGTAGGATTGCCGGCCAACTTCACGTTAGGGGGGCAGAGGTTCAACAACTTCGCCGGCGCCCTCGACATCGTGGGACACGAACTGACTCACGGGGTCACACGTTTCACCTCAAACCTGATCTACCAGAATGAATCGGGCGCGCTGAACGAGGCGTTCTCCGACATCATGGGAACCTCCATCGAGTTCTACTTTCAGCCTCCCGGAAGCGGGTCGATGCAGGCCGACTATCTGGCCGGCGAGGACATCGCCACCGCAGCTTCATTCCCCCTCAACGGCATCCGCTCCATGCAGAACCCCACCGCCTACGGAGACCCGGATCACTACAGCGTTCGATATACGGGCGCCCAGGACAACGGCGGCGTTCACACCAACTCCGGCATTGCCAATAACGCGTATTACCTCGCCATTGAAGGCGGGACCCACCGTCTGGGAGGACGCGTCATCGGGGTGGGCGCCGCCAATCGCGAGCAGATCGAGAAGGTCTTCTATCGGGGGTTCACTGCGTTCCTGGTTCCTTCGAGTGGCTTCGCCGCCGCCCGGGCCGCCACCATCCAGGCCGCGAGCGAACTGTATCCAAGCAACCCGGCGGTGACCGCCGCGATCACCCAGGCCTGGACCGCGGTGGGGGTGAACTAATGAAGAACCTTGAAACCAGAATGTCGATCGCCCTCAGTCTCGTCCTGACCATCGCCAACCCGTCGTTCGCCCAGGACAAGACGCCGGTTTCGAATACCACCGCGCAGGCGCCTCCGGGGAAAAGCCGGATCGAGGTCGGTCTCGCTTTCGCCCAGACCCTTGGCTCGTCGAACTTCACTTCATCGCAAACCATCCGCGAGTTCGTGGAGGACGGGAAGTTCAACGGCTCCTACAAAGTGGGAAGCGCTCCCGGAGGGGGCTTCGATCTGCAGTACAACGTGGGCGAGAAGTTCGGAGTGAGAGTCGGGGCCCAGACGTTCTCCAGAAAGTCGACGGGCACGTTCGACGCGCAAATCCCCCACCCCTTCTTCTTCGCGAAGCCGCGGAGCGTCAGCGGGACCACGGCGGACCTCGGTTTCAGCGAGACGGCCTTCTCGCTCACCGGCGTATATCGGGGCGGTTCGGGCAAGTGGAAGCTGAATCTCGAAGGCGGGCCCGCGTATTTCTCCGTGGACGCAACGGTGGCGGAGAAGATCAGTTACGGTCAGGTCTATCCCTACGACACCGCAACCTTCGACGGCATCGTCTCGGTGAAGAAGAAAGCATCCCCTTTCGGTTTCGCGGTGGGCCTGGAGATCGGGCGAGAACTCACGAGCTCGGTGAGTGTCGTGGCCCAAGGACGGTTCACCCAGGGCTCCGCCGACATCGACGTGAACGGCCAGAAGATCAAGATCAAAGCTGGCGGCGCGCAAGCCCGACTAGGCCTGCGGTTTGTCCTGGCCCGAAAGAAGGCAGGGGCTTAGATCCTTCGTCATCGCGAAGGACCCATTGTTTCACTTTGACTGAAGCGATCTCTCCAGGCTCGGGAGATTGCTTCGGGCCACTTCGAACGGAACGGGCCCTGCTGAGGAACCCGTTCGAGAAAGGCCCATTTCAGCCCCTTTTCGTCATTGCGAGGGACCCGTCGTTTTGGCGTGGACCGAAGCAATCCCCAAGGAGATTGCTTCAGGCCATGTGGACGGAGAGTGGCCTTCGCAATGACGGTTATGGGGTTCCTTCCAAAAGTCACGGACGTAGTCCGTGCCCCGCTCGCAATGACGGTGGGCATGGACCACCCTAGCCCTTTGGGTCCAAGGCCTTCAGATAGCGGCTGGGGAGTTCGCGGCCCAGGCGGTCGCCGATGAGGCGCGAGGCGGCAGCGACCTTTTCGATGTCGACGCCGGTCTCGATGCCCATGCCGTGGAGCATGTAGAGCAGATCCTCGGTGGCGAGGTTTCCGGAAGCGCCGGGCGCGTAGGGACAGCCGCCGAGGCCGCCGGCCGAGCTGTCGACAATCGCCACACCTAACTGCAGGGCGCGGAGAACATTCGCGAGGGCGGTGCCGCGGGTGTCGTGAAAATGGACAGCGACCCGGGGCAGATCGACGCTTCCTGACACCGCTTCTACGACGTCATCGACCTGGCTTGGAACCGCCACGCCGATGGTGTCGCCCAGGGAGATCTCGTCGCAACCGAGCTCGATCAGACGGCGCGTGACGTTCGCGACCTTCGCGGGAGCAACCGGGCCCTCGTAGGGGCAACCGAAGCAGGTGGAGATGTAGCCGCGCACGAACATGGAGGCGCGCTTCGCGTCGCCCACGAACTCTTCGAAGCGCCGCATCGATTCGTCGGTGGTGGCGTTGGTGTTCTTCAGATTGAAGGTGTCGGAGGCCGCGGTGAAGATGGCGATGGCGGAAACGCCCGCCGATTGCGCGCGCTCGAAGCCCTGTTTGTTCGGAACCAGCATCGGCAACTGCGCGCGATCTTTGGGCAGGGCCTTGAAGACCGCTTCGCTGCCCGCCATCTGGGGAACCCACTTCGGTGAAACGAAAGCTCCCGGCTCGATCACGGGCAATCCGGCCTCGATCAGCGCGAGGCAGAATGCGATTCGATCCTCGACCGGGAGGGTGACCGCTTCGTTCTGCAGGCCATCGCGAGGTCCGACCTCGACCACCTTCACCCGGGAAGGAAGGTTCACGACTTTGCCTCGATGACGATCAGAGCCGGGCCCGGCGCGACCATGTCGCCCACTGTGACGGCCAGGCTCTTCACCACCCCGTCATTTTGGGCCACCAGTGCGTTTTCCATCTTCATGGCTTCGACCACGATCAGCTCCTGGCCTCGCTTCACCGACTCGCCCACCGCCACGTTCACCCGGGTGACCCGACCGGGCATCGGCGCGTCAAGGCTGCCCGGCGCGGTCGAATCATGGGAAGACGCGAGGGCGGCGCGAGTCACCACCGTGAGTTGGTACGACCGTTCGCCGACCTGAGCGAAGACACGGTCGCCATCGCGAACCACGAACACGGAGGTCCGGCGCGTTTCCGTCCGGCCTTCGAAGCGGGAAGTCGCGGTGGCGGCGACCCTCGCCTGAACGCCGACGCCGTCGACCTCGAAGCGGTCCGTGGACCGGCGGACGACGTCGTGAATGTGGGTCCCCAGTCTCAGCCTCACGACATCCTCCAGGTGCTGGTGGACGCCCATGGATCCGGGGCGGGGGCCGCCGCGCCAGAAGGCGATGCGGTGGGCGACGCTTCGAGGGCCGCGAAGATCAAAGCCAGATCGTCGGCGGAGGCCGGTTCTTCAGGAAGCGGGCCAATCTCGTCGAGAACGCCGGTATGGATTCGACCCGAGCGGAACGGCTCGCTTTCGAGGATCTGAATGAGCTTCTCGCGGTTAGTCGCGATGCCCAGGACCACCAGGTCGCGAAGGGCGGCGATCAACGAGGTCCGCGCAGCGTCGCGAGTGGGACCGCTGGCGATGATCTTGGCGATCATGGGGTCGTAATACTCGGGAACCACGCTGCCCGTGGCCACCCCGGAGTCGCAGCGCACGAACGGACCGCTCGGTGCTTCGAAATGCCGGATCCGACCGGGCGAGGGCGCATCGCCATGCCGGGGATCCTCGGCGTTGAGACGTGCTTCGATGGCGTGGCCGCGTGGAATGAGCTGCCCTTGCGCGAACGGCAGAGGCTGGCCCTCCGCGATCTCGATCTGCAGGCGCACCAGATCGAGACCCAGGGTCATCTCGGTCACCGGATGCTCGACCTGGAGGCGGGTGTTCATCTCCAGAAAGAAGAATTCTCCGGTGGCATCGAGCAGGAATTCGACGGTGCCCGCGTTCACGTACTTCGCGGCCGAAGCTGCGGCCACCCCGGCGGCGCACAGTCGCTGACGCAAATCCTGATCGAGCGCCGCCGAAGGCGTTTCCTCCAGAACCTTCTGATGCCGGCGCTGGACCGAACACTCGCGCTCGAAGAGGTGCATGCCGTTGCCATGCTGGTCGAAGAGAACCTGCACCTCGACGTGCCTCGGCTTCTGCACGAAGCGCTCCAGCACCATCACGTCGCTGCCGAAGCTGGACTGGGATTCGCGCCGCGCCCTCGGCAGAATGGCGTCGAACTCGGCGGTGCTGTGAGTGACGTGCATCCCTTTCCCGCCCCCTCCGCGCGCGGGCTTGATCATCAGGGGAAAGCCGATGCGCGAGGCCTCGGCGCTCAAACGATCGTGGTGCTGATCGTCCCCGTCGTAACCCGGAACCACCGGGACGCCAAAGCGCTGGACCTGCTGGCGCGCCGCTTTCTTGTCGCCCATCAGCCGGTGCACCTCGCCTCTCGGGCCGATGAAGGTGATGCCGGCATCATGGCAGGCGTCGGCGAAGTCGCCGTTTTGAGAGAGGAAACCGTAGCCGGGATGAATGGCGTCCACCCCCGCTTCCTTCGCCGCCCGAAGAACCCGGTCGATCCGCAGGTACGACTCGGAAGAGGGCGCGGGGCCGATGAGAACCGCTCGGTCGGCTTCGCGAACGTGAAGCGCCGAGGCATCGGCTTCGGAATAGGCCGCCACCGTCTCAATCCCCATGGCCCGGCAGGTCTTGATGACGCGGACCGCGATCTCGCCGCGATTGGCGATGAGGATAGATCGGATGGGTGGCAAGACGGGTATTTTGACCGAAAGAGGTCAGGAACTCGGCAGGAGTTCCACAAAGGCGATAATGCGCGGCCATGTTCCCCGACACGATCTTCCAGAGCTTCCTCACCCTCTTCGTGGTGGTCGATCCCATCGGGGTGGCGGTTTTGTTCCTCGGCCTCGCCGGATCGCGGTCGAAGGCGGAGCGGCGGGCCATCGCTCTCAAGGCCGTGCTGGTGGCCGCCGGCGTTTTGTTCGCCTTCGCCCTGTTTGGCTCGGCGATCCTCAACCACCTTGGCATCACTCTCAACGCTTTCCGGGTGGCGGGCGGTCTGCTCCTCTTCAAGATCGCCACCGACATGGTCTTCGTTCAACTCGAACGCGAGACCAAGGAAGAGGCGGCGGAAGCGAGAGAACGTCCCGACATCAGCGTCTTTCCGCTGGCCATTCCCCTGCTCGCCGGCCCCGGCGCCCTGGCCGGCGTCATGATCCTGGCCGGAACAAGCGACCCCGCGGCGCAAGGGGCGGTCTACGGCAGCATCGTTCTCGTCTCCCTCATCGCCTACATCGCGCTCATCGCGGCCGAGTGGCTCTTCCGACTGCTCGGACACACCGGGGTCAACGTGGTCACCCGTATTCTCGGCATACTTCTGGCTGCGCTCGCGATTCAATACATCGCGGACGGAGCGAAAGGACTTTGGACTTGATCGATCATCTCCGTGGCTTTGGCCGCACGCTGGGCACTGCCATCCTGGCCATGAGCGTGCTGCCCTCACCCGGGATCGCGAGCGATGACGGATTTCGCCCCGCCTCCTTTCCCTCGCTCTCTCTGGCCAAGGCACGCTCCTTCGGCGCCGACTTCTACGTGGACGATCGGGACCGCGATCCCCTGGGCATCGACGTGTTCGACCTCGGCTTTCGGTTTCGTTTCCAGGCCGGGAGCAAGACCGAGCTCTTCGCCGATATCATCGCCGACCGCGTGGTCGCACTGCCCGAGGCCCCCGCCATTCCACCCTCGCCCCGCGATCTGATCTTCGCGGGTGCTTCGCGAACCATCCCAAGCTCGTTCGTGGGCGAGCACCCGTACCTCGACAAACGCGGCGAGGCGAGATTTGACGCCTTCATCCCCGGCACGGCCACCATCGGATTGACGAGAACGCTGCGCAGTGAGGGCATGACCGTCGGCCTCTCAGCCGCGGTGGCGATTCCGATGGCGGGCGATCTGAACGCCCTGCGGTCGGGCTCCAACTCCGGCCGCCCGGATGCGGTGTTCGGGGTTCTCACGTCGGGCGACCTGATCGGCGGCAGGATCCACGGGCGCGAGGGAGTCACCCTGGCCGGAAATGGATCATGGTCCGATCGATCGTTCGCGGTTTCGGGCACGACGGTTCAAGTGACGGAGACCTACCCTCCCATCGGAAATCGCCTCGACGCGGGACTGGCCTGGATTCGACCTTTCTCGAAAACCATGGCGGTGGCCCTCGAAGCGAGGACCAGGAAAGAGTTCGTGGGCGAAGAGCGCATCGACGCCATCACTCCGGTCGATGTCATCCTCGGCCTTCACAAGGCCTTCGGGCGATTCGCGGTCTTTGCCGGGCTGCTCGATCACTTCCGCTCCCTTCCCTCGGGCGCGCTCCGCGCCAACCCCCTGGCCGGCGCCATCGACCTGTCCAACGTCGCCTTCCTCGACCGAAATGCCTTCCTGGCGGGCGTGGGGCTAGGCGCCGCGGCCGGCCAGATCCGCGATGGCGCCCACATCGTGGCAATTGGTGTGAGCTCAACCACGCTGCCCGCAGGCGCGGTGCGTATCCCCGCGACCTACACCATCCGCTCGGAACACAACCTCGGTTACATCTTCACGATGACATGGAGGCCCTGACCCTTACCCACCATTTCGCGTCTGGTCCTATCGGGCCTTTGGGCGACTGCGGTCCTTCTGGGCACTCCCCTGTGTGGCAACATCGATGAGACACCGCCCGTCGTTCAATTGTCGTGGGAATTGACTGGCAAACCGCGTTTGTTTCGCTTACGCTCATCCTGGCGATGCTCGACCGTACTCTCTCCCACTACAAGATCGTCTCGGAGATCGGTCGCGGAGGCATGGGGATCGTCTACCGGGCCCACGACTTCAAGCTGAATCGGGAAGTCGCCCTCAAGTTGCTCCCGCCCGGACTGGTTGCGGACCCGGAGAGAAAGGCGCGCTTCGTCCAGGAGGCCCGAGCCGCGGCGGCGCTCCTTCATCCTCACATCGCAACCGTCTTCGAGATCGATGAGGCAGAAGGGACGACCTTCATTGCCATGGAGCTCATCGAGGGCGCCAAGCTCCGGGCAGTCATTGCCCGAGGACGACTGCCCGTGTCGCGCGCCCTTTCTCTCGCAACCGAAGTGGCGGAGGGGCTCGGCTGGGCGCATCAGAAGGGTGTGGTCCATCGCGACCTCAAGCCCGAGAACATCATGGTCACCGAGAAGGGACACGCCAAGATCATCGACTTCGGGCTGGCGAAGCTGGTCGAGCCCCTGGCCCCTCCCTATGCCAGCGACCTCGAAACCGCGGCGCACTGGGAGACGGGCAAAGGAACGATCCTCGGCACGGTTTCCTACATGAGCCCGGAGCAGGCGCGGGGTGAGAAGGTCGACCAACGTTCGGACCTGTTTGCGTTGGGTGTCGTGTTTCAGGAAATGTTGACCGGTGAGTGTCCTTTCCGCCGGGGCAGCGCCGCGGAGACCCTGGGCGCGATTCTCAAGGAGACGGTGCCCGCACTCGACGCGGCCCACATCGGGGCTCCGCCCGATCTCGTTTCCAGGCTTCAACACGTACTCGACAAGTGCCTGGCCAAGGATCGGGAGGAGAGGTATCAGACGACCAAGGACCTGACCCTCGACCTCAACTGGATCCAACGAGACTCGGACTCCGGGAGGCCCCCTCCGTCGGAGCCGACCTCATCCAAGCGCTGGGGCTTCGCCGCGCTCTCCACGGCCGTCCTCCTGATTGCGGGAGCGCTCGCTCTTGCGTTCTGGCCCCGCGCGGAGCGTATTCCTCGACTCGTCAACCCCGTTCAGGTCACCACGGCCATGGGGATCGAAAAGGGTCCCACGTGGTCGCCGGAATCAATGATGCTGGCCTACTACCTGGATCCGGTGGACTATTCCGGCAACACCGACATCTGGGTGACCCAGGTCGGCAGCGGGCAGCCGCTCAATCTCACTGCCGACCATGCGGGGGCGGATGCTTTTCCGAGCTACTCTCCGGACGGCCGCCAGATCGCCTTCTGGTCGTCCCGCGACGGCGGGGGCTACTTCGTTATGCCCGCGCTCGGCGGCCCGCCGCGAAAGATCGTCGCGGAGTCGGCGCTCATGCCGGCGACGAGGCCTCAATGGTCCTCCGACGGGAAGCGACTCGCCTGCGTGGTCCACGATGGGGCATCGCCGACTGCGGTGGTGGTCTCTCTGGACACCGGTGAAACCCGCCGGGTTTCCCTGCCGGGCCGGAACACTTTTTCCCGCCGGGATCTCGCATGGTCTCGTGACGGACGGTACCTCGCTTACGTGGACACGAGAGGCGCCCTCGCCGAGCTCGGTCGGCTACTCGTGGTTGGGGTCGAAGATGGGACAACCTCCGAGGTGACCGACGGGCGGACGAGCGTCGCGAGTCCTACCTGGTCCGGGGACAGCCGCGATCTCTACTATGTTTCGAATCGCGCCGGAAGCATGGACCTGTGGCGGCAGGGGATGAGAGGCCGCCGACCCGTGGGGGCTGCGCAGCCGATGACGACCGGCATCGGCATCAGCAGCGCGGCCTTTTCCCCGGACGGCAGGAAGCTCGCCTATTCCAAAGGGAGGCTGATGGCGAACGTGTGGCGTGCGCCGATTCTCCCGGATCGCCCGGCGCGTTGGTCCGATGCCCAGCAAGTGACCTTCGATGACGCGTACACCGAGATGGTGGATGTCTCGCGCGACGGCGAGCGACTCGTCGTCAGCTCGGACCGCTCGGGGAATGCGGATCTCTGGGTGTTGCCGTCCGGGGGCGGCTCGATGCAGCAAGTGACGACGGACCCAACCCCCGACTGGGCTCCGCGCTGGTCTCCCGACGGAAGGCAGATTGCCTTTTACGCCTTTCGCAGCGGGAAGCGGGAGATCTGGGTCCAGCCTTTCGGTGGGGGTGCGGCCCGACAGATCACCCGTAGCGAGGTCGAGAGCTACTCCCCGGATTGGTCACCCGATGGCCGGGAGATCGTGTTCGGCACGCCTCGCGAGGGGAAGCCCCAGGTGTGGATCGTCGCCGCCAACGGGGGCGAGGTGCATCAGGTAACGGAGGGCCCCGTAGACCAAAGCCCCTCGTGGTCGCCGGACGGGGGGTGGCTCGCCTTCGTTTCGTCTCGTTCGGGGCGTCCTCTGTTGTGGCGGGTTGCGAGCAAGGGAGGGGAGGCGCAGAAGCTCAGCGACGTCGAGGGTGATCTGCCGCGCTGGTCGCCCGATGGGAAGTGGATCTACTTTGTGGGCGGCGGAACGAGCTCGGGCAACCTCTGGGCCGTTCCCGCCGCCGGTGGCCAGGCGCGCAAGGTCACCGACCTCGTCGGAAAACGAGGGACGCTCGAACCGAGCGCCCTCGCCACCGATGGCAAGTTCCTGTACTTCTCCTGGAGGGAAGGTCTCGGCGACATCCGGGTGATGGACGTCGTTGATAACTGAGCCTGCAGAACGGCTTGCCTCCTTCCCGATCAACGCACCGGAGTACGAGACCACGATCCCGGGCCGCTTCGTCGCGATCGGCGTGAGCTCAACCACGCTGCCCGCAGGCGCGGTGCGTATCCCCGCGACCTACACCATTCGATCAGAACACAACCTGGGATACATCTTCACGATCACGTGGAGGCCCTGAGCCCGCGCTCGCAACCGTAGCGGAGCAGATTACCCGGCCGACTAAGCCATGTTTTCGCGGCTACGTTCCAGGACCGTCTTCAGGTTGGCGACCACGCGGTCCAGCTCTTTCTCTTTGAGACCGAGGATCTCGCGCAGGGCGATGCCGATGTGGGGGATGAACTTGTCGATGTAGCCGCGCTTCTTGGCCTCGGCCGCATCGCGTTTGCCCCGACGAATGTGCATGCCCAGGCGGCGGCCCACTTCCATGAGGGCCAGG
>JANLSZ010000218.1:0-2237 GCA_031362685.1 Vicinamibacteria bacterium
TCTGGGGCTCGCATCAAACAAACCGAGGCCGCAATGAAAACAAGCGCGCCAGCCTGGCCTTCGTCATCGCGAAGGACCCGAAGTTCCGTCTCGGACTGAAGCGATCTCCCCGTCCCTCGCGCCGTCTACCGCTCGCGAGAAGGCCGCAGCACCGTCCCTATCGCTCGAAAGACCTCCGCCCGGGAGATCTTCGACTTTCCATGCCGTCTTTCCACACTACTTTGAAGCCATCCGCAGACGACCAGATCGCGCCATCATTGAGGACTCTTGGATTGAGCGCGCGATCCGCGAGCCGGTTCGGGAGTTGATTCAGGCGGACGGGCGCATTCGCCGCTGGGTTCGCGTTCCGGAGATGGAGAATCGTTACCTGAGGGTGGTTTTGTTGGAAGACGGCAAGACCGTTCACAATGCATTCTTTGATAGAGGGTTCCAGCCATGAAAGTTCGCTACTTCGCCGATACCGACACTCTGCTCATCGAGTTCCGAGACGTGCCAGTCGCGGAGACACGCGATCTGGATGAAAACACGACCTTGGATCTCGATGCGCAAGGCAACATCCGCGCGATCACGGTTGAGCACGCGTCGAAGCGCACGGATGCTCCGCAGTTTTCGTATGAGCAAGTTGCCGCATAGGGCTCGCCCGATCGACCCGGCGCTCCACCATCATCGCGAGCCCGGCACGGACTACGTCCGTGACTATTGGAAGAAACCCACCGTCATTGCGAAGGCCGCTGTCCGTTCGCCTGGCCTGAAGCAATCTCTCAGGAGATCGCTTCGGTCCACGTCAGAACGACGGGTCCCTCGCGATGACGAAAAGGGGGTGAAACGGGCCGTACTCCAATGGGTTTCTCAGGGAGGCCCTGGGAACTGATATTTTCGTCACTGGGAGGAAGTGATCGAGAAGCGGGCCGCCACCTCCGTCACTGCGAGGAGGCCTTCGGAACTCACGCTTCCGTCACTGCGAGGAGGCCCTGGAAACTGATACCTTCGTCATCGCGAAGGACCCGAAGTTCCGTCTCGGACTGAAGCGATCTCCCCGTCAGGCGCGCCGTCTACCGCTCGCGAGACAGCCGCAGCACGGTCCCTATCGCCCTGAAGACCTCCGCCCGGGAGATCTTCGACTTTCCATGCCGTCTTTCCTCGAAGATGATGGGAATCTCGGCAACCCGAGCGCCACTCTTCAAAGTCCGGTAAAGCATCTCCACCAGGAACGAATAGCCCTCGGCCAGAACGCTGTTGAAGTCGATCTTGCGCAGCGCCTCGGCCCGGTAACAGCGGAATCCGGCGGCGGTGCAGTCATGGACCGGGAAACCAGCATTCCGCGGGCGAAGATATTGGCGCCCTTGCTCAACACCCGCCGGTGGAGGCCCCATCCGCTGGTGCCGCCTCCCGAAACGTAGCGCGAGCCGATCACAAGATCGTAGTCCTTGGCCTTGGCGAGAAGCTCGGGCACATAGTCTGGCCGGTGCGAGAAATCCGCATCCATTTGGATCACGGCCTCGTAGCTCTCGGACAAGACCCGCGTGAAACCAGCGATGTACGCGGTCCCAAGGCCCATTTTCCTGGGCCGGTGGATGACCCCAACCCGGGGCTCTCTGCGAACCCAGTCATCGACGCGGGCCCCGGTTCCGTCGGGCGAGCCGTCGTCAACCACCAGCACGTGGACGCCGTTCGGAAGCACCAGGAGGGCCTCCAGGAGCGGGTCTACATTGGGGAGTTCGTTGTAGGTGGGGACGACCACAACCGACTTCAACGACACCTCACGCTTTGGGATTCGCCTTGTCCCGTTCCGCGCTGAGATTCGAGTGTTGGCGGCCGTAGGCGAAATAGAGAGCCGTACCGATCGCGAGCCAGACGCCAAACCGTTTCCAGGCGACCGTCGGCAGGTAGTACATCGTGTAAAGACAGCCGACGGCCCCCAGGGGAGCAACGAGCCAAACGAGCGGAACGCGGAACGGCCGGTGACGACCTGGGTCCTTGAGGCGAAGGGCCATGACACCCAGACATACAATCAAGAAAGCGAAGAGCGTCCCGATATTCGTGAGGTCGTAGGTCTCGTCGTCGTCGAGGATGGTGGAGCCGAGGGCCACGAGGATGCCGGTCACGATCGTGGTGATGTGTGGCGTGTGGTATTTGGGATGGAGCTGCCGGAAGAACGGTGGCAACAGCCCATCTCGACTCATCGAATAGAAGATCCGGGGCTGACCGTACTGAAAAACCAGCAGGACCGCGCTCAT
>JANLSZ010000258.1:0-7872 GCA_031362685.1 Vicinamibacteria bacterium
CTTGTCTTTGATGGGCTCGGCCAGATCGGGAAAGAGTCCGAAGGCGATATTCGTGGGCTGGTAGTGCTTGGAATCGCTGCCCGAGATATAGCGACCGAGCGCTCCCATGGCGGTCTCCACCGGAAAGGGCGCGGGCTCACACCCTCGTGCGCGGGCGGCCGCCGCCATCCCGGCCATCAGACCGGACGCGGCCGACTCGACATAGCCTTCGACCCCGCTCATCTGTCCCGCAAAAAAAAGACCCGGGCGGGTGCGCGCCTCGAAGGTGGGTTGAAGCGACTTGGGAGAGTTGATGTAAGTGTTCCGATGGATCATTCCGAACCGGATGAATTCGGCGTTCTCGAGTCCCGGGATCATCCGGAAGATTCTCTTCTGTTCCGGCCACTTGAGGTGGGTCTGGAAGCCCACCATGGAGAAATGGCTGGCCGCGAGATTGTCCTGCCGCAGCTGGACCACCGCGAAGGGACGGCGGCCAGTGACCGGATTCACCAGTCCCACCGGCTTCATGGGCCCGAAACGCATGGTCTCGGGACCACGACTGGCAATCACCTCGATGGGCAGGCAGCCTTCAAAGAAGAACTCCTTCTCGAAGTCCTTCACCTCCGAACACTCAGCGGCGGTAAGGGCGGTGAAGAAGGCCCGATACTCGGCCTCATCCATGGGACAGTTGAGGTAGTCGTCCGTGCCTTTCTGGTACCTCGAGGCTCGAAACACCTTGGTGGTGTCGATGCTGTCGGCCTCGATGACCGGGCTCACGGCGTCGTAGAAATGCAGGTGCGTTTCGCCCACGAATCGGGCGATATCGGCGGCGAGCGCATCAGAGGTGAGCGGCCCGGTGGCCACGATGGCGAGCGGCTCGGTGGGAATGGACTTGAGCTCCTCGCGGTGGATGACCACGCCTGGAAGCTTGTTGATCTCTTCGGTGATCCTTTGCGCGAACAGACCGCGGTCGACGGCCAGAGCGCTGCCCGCGGGAACACGTACTTCGTCCGCCACCTTGATGATGAGCGAGTCGAGGCGGCGCATCTCTTCTTTGAGAATGCCCGCGGCCTGGTCGAGATCGTTCCCCCGCAGGGAGTTGGAGCAAACGAGTTCCGCGAAATCGGAAGTCTGATGAACCGGTGTTTTCAGCACCGGCCTCATCTCGTAAAGATCGACGCCGACGCCGCGCTTCGCGAGCTGCCACGTGGCCTCGCTTCCGGCGAGGCCGCCACCCACGACCATGACTCGAGGCGTAGGCGTCAACTAACCTTCTCGACTGCCGCCGCTGCCGCCGCGGCGGCGGCGGCGACCGCCCATTCCGGCGCCCCATCCATGGGCCGTTCGTAGCCGCACTCGTCGTCGGAGCACGCGATCAGCCATCCCTGCTTCTTGGTGTCTTTCTGAAGGAGATACGGCTTCGCGCACTTGGGACACGGCTCGGCCAGGGGCCGGTGGTAGGCGGTGAACTTGCAGGCCGGATATTTGCGACAGCCGTAGAAGGGCTTGCCAAATCGGCCCTTGCGCTCGACCACCTGACCTTCGTGGCACTGCGGACAAAGGAGGCCAATGTCCTTGGCCTCTTTCTTCTTGATGTATTTGCAGGTCGGGTAGTCCGAACACGCGATGAAGTTTCCGAAACGACCCTTTCTCCAGGCGAGCGGCTTCCCGCACTCGGGGCAGAACTCGTTCTCGATGGGTTTCAGCTTCTCGAGCTCGAGCCGGCCCTCGGCGCCCCGCACCAGTTTCTTCGTGACCTTGCACTCGGGATACTTCGGACAGGCCAAAAAGTAGCCAAATCGCCCTTTCCGAGGGACCAGCATTTCGGCATGCTCCGGACAGGGCTGGGCCAGCGCTTCTTCCGACGCTTCGGGAACTCCTTCGGAAGCGCCCGCGATCTGACGCGTGGTTTTGCACTCGGGATAGTTGGAGCAGGCAAGAAAACGCCCATACCTCCCCCACTTCATCACCATGGGCGAGCCGCACTTGTCGCAGATCTCGTCGGTCTTCTCTTCGACGCCCTTGACCGACCGCATCTTCTTGGAGGCGAGCTTGAGGTCCTTCTCGAACTTCTTCCAGAACTGATTCAGAGTGTTGAGAAGGGTGTCCTTGCCCTCTTCGATCAGGTCGAGCTCCGCTTCCATCGCCGCGGTGTATTCCACGTTGACGATGTCGGCGAAGTTCTCGACCAGGAGGTCGGTGACCAGGAAACCGATTTCGCTCGGCCACAGGCGACCTTCGCGCTTCTCAATGTAGTCCCGCGCCTCGATGGTCGTAATGATCGACGCATAGGTCGACGGCCGGCCGATGCCGTTCTCTTCGAGTTCCTTCACCAGACTCGCTTCCGAAAAACGCGGCGGCGGCTCGGTGAAGTGCTGGTCGGTGTCGAGCTTGTGGAGCTTGAGCTTCTGGCCTTCCTCGAGCGGAGGCAGACCCTCCTTGGCTTCGGGCTCGGTGTCCGCATCCGCGGCGGCCGGGCCCCCCATGGCCTCGGTCTTCTTCGCCCTGGCCCTGGCCACATCTTCCATGGATTCTTCGTAGACGGCGAGGAAACCCTTGAACTTCATGACCTGGCCACGAGCGCGCAGCAGATAGGCCCCGGCCGTGATCTCCACCGCGGTCTCATCGAACACCGCCGGCCTCATCTGCGAGGCCACGAAGCGGTTCCAGATCAACTCGTAGAGCGCGATCTCGTCCTTGCCGAGGTGCTTGCGCAGGCTCGAGGGAGTCAGGGTCAGATCGGTCGGGCGAATCGCCTCGTGCGCGTCCTGAGCGCCTTCCTTGGTCCGGTAAAGGATCGGCTTTTCGGGAAGGTAGTCCTCGCCATAGGCGGAACCGATGTGATCGCGAACCGCCACCAGCGCGTCGTCGGACACTCGGGTGGAGTCCGTTCTCATGTACGTGATGAGACCCACGCTGCCTTCGAGGCCGACTTCGAGGCCCTCGTAGAGTTTCTGCGCGACCTGCATGGTCTTCTTGACCGGAAAACGCAGTTTGCGAAAGGCGTCCTGCTGAAGCTTCGAAGTGATGAAAGGCGGGACCGGGTAACGCTTGCGCTCCTTGCGGGTGACCTTCGAGACGACGTAGGCCGCTTTCTCGAGATCCTTGCGGACGGCCTTGGCATCGGCCTCGTTGGTGATTTCGATCTTCTCGCCGTTCTTTCGAGAGAGGCCGGCGGGAAAGATGGGCGGAACGCCGGAATCGAGTCGGGCTATGACCGACCAGTACTCCTCGGGCACGAAGGCCTTGATCTCGCGGTCGCGTTCGCAGATCAAACGCAGAGCCACCGACTGGACCCGGCCGGCCGACAGGCCTCGACGGACCTTGTCCCAAAGAATCGGCGAGACTTTGTATCCCACCAGCCGGTCGAGAACACGGCGCGCCTGCTGGGCATCCACTTTCTGAATGTTCAATTCGGCCGGGTGTTCGAACGCCTTCTGAATAGCGGTCTTGGTGATCTCGTGAAACACCACCCGCCGGAACTTCGTCTTCCCTTTTGCCTTCTTCCCCCCAAGCTCCTGGGCCAGATGCCAGCAGATCGCCTCTCCTTCGCGATCGGGGTCGGCGGCCAGAAATACTTCGTCGGCTTCCTTCGCAGCCTTCTTCAGTTCGTCCATGATCTTCTTGCGCGTGGGCAGAATCTCGTAGTCGATTTCAAAGCCGTTCGCGACGTCGACGCCCAGTTTGCTCTTGGGCAGATCTCGGACGTGGCCCATCGAGGCTTTCACGGTGTAGCCCTTGCCCAGGTACTTATTAATGGTCTTGGCTTTGGCGGGCGACTCAACAATGACGAGGCGATTTGGCAAGATAAAGGGTCTTTCTTCCTTGGCTTGATGGATGGGGTTTCCTTTCTAGGTTATGCCGGACTTGCGCTACGGAACAAAGTCCCCGGCAATCTTTCGATCTTTCCGTCGAGTTCGAGCTCCGACAACCGGGCCATCAGAAGGGGTGCCGCAAGACCAGTATCCACAGAGAGTTGGTCGATGGATTTGGCCGCGGAATCGGCCAGAGTTTCGAGAATCGGATCGATGGTTCCTGAGATTTTTTGGGCCTCCCCGGAATCGATGCCGAGGTGGTCGACGATGTCTTGGAGTCCCCGAATGAGGGTGGCGCCATCCCGGATCATGAGGTTCGGGCCATAGGCCAGGGGGTCGGCCGGACGACCCGGCACGGCCAGGACATCGCGCCCCTCATCGAGGGCCAGGCGAGTGGTAATCAGGGCGCCGCTCCTCGACCCCGCCTCCACCATGATCACGGCTTCCGAGAGGCCCACGATGATCCGATTGCGGCTGGGAAACTGCGACGCGACCGGCGGCGTGCCTGGCGGCAGCTCGGAGATCACCGCCCCTTGCGCCTCAATCCGAGCCGCCAGGCCCTGGTGTTCAGCCGGATAGATGATGTCGACGCTCGACCCGAGCACGGCGAGGGTCGTCCCGCCTCCCGCGAGTGCTCCTTCGTGAGCGGAGCCGTCGATTCCCCGGGCGAGGCCGGATACCACCTCGATCCCGCACCCGGCGAGGCCATGAGCCAGATCGCGCGCAAGAGACCGTCCCGCCGGGGTGGCGCCGCGGGCCCCCACGATGGCCACCCGACGGGCGCCGCCGCGCAATGCGCCGCGAAGGAAGAGCACCGGCGGCGGATCGTAGATGGCGGCGAGGGAAGGCGGATAATCCGGAGAGCCGAGTACCACGACCGACTGCCCCTTCAGCTGAGCCTGCTTCAAAGTTTTCTCCGCCTCCGCGCGCGCGGCTCGAGTCTCGAGACTTTGGAGCGCCGGTTCTCCGATGATGTCGGCGAACCGCCGGGGCTCACGAATGAGTTCGTCGACCCCGCCGGCCCGAATGAGGCTGCTGATCTTTCGAGCCCCGAAACCCGGCAGCCGGGCAAGGGTGAGGATGCGGAGGATTCTTTCGTTCATCGGGTGATTGTGCAGGGAGAGTGGTCCGGATCGGGTCCAGTGGTGGGTGCTAGTTGGAGAGGGTTGCTGCGGGAGGGTAGTGGTGGGAGGGGGTTGCTTCGTCGCAGTACCGAAACGAGTGGCTCCTCGCAATGACGTAGTGTGGTGCAGACGGACAGCACGGGGTTGGTAGCTGGTACCGCCGTGTGTCTACTGCCCCCACACTGGCACCACCCCACACTGGCACAACCCCCACTGGGCACCACCTCACACTGGGCACCACCCCACACTGGGCACCACCCCACACCGCGCCCCGCACTACCAAGTTCGTGCTGCCGTCTCGTACCCCCCTCACGTCATTGCGAGGAGCCACTCCGTTGGTACCGCGACGAAGCAACCCCCTCCCACCACTACCAACCCGCACGCGCCATAATTGGGGCTTCGGGAACACCATGATTCGCTTCGAAGAGATCGCGGAAACCGTTCAGCTCCACCACCCCGGGGCGGATCTCGACGTGTTGCGCCGGGCCTATGTCTTCTCCGCGGTCGCCCACAAGGGCCAGATACGCGCAAGCGGAGAGCCCTATTTGTCCCACCCGCTGGAGGTAGCCAGCATTCTGGCCTCCTGGCGGCTCGATCCGATCTGTGTGGCCGTGGGCCTGCTTCACGACGCGCTCGAAGACACCCTCGCCACCCCGCAGGAGATCGAAGAGAAGTTCGGCCCGGTGGTTCTGCACATCGTCGAAGGTCTCACCAAGATCTCGCAGATCTCTTTCTCCTCGGTGGAAGAACGTCAGGCCGAGAGCTTCCGCAAATTGCTCCTGGCCATGGTGGACGATGTGCGCGTCATTCTCGTGAAGCTCGCCGACCGACTTCACAACATGAGGACGCTCGAGCATCTGAGCGCAGACAAGCGAATCCGGATCTCCGAAGAGACCATGGAAATCTACGCCGCCCTCGCGGGCCGCCTTGGAATGAGCCGGATCAAGAATGAACTCGAAGATCTCGCGTTTCAACACCTCGAGCCCGAGGCCTACGGTGCGCTCTTGAAACGGGTGGAGGCCCGGCGGCCCGAGGCGGAGGCCGTGATCTCCAGGATGAGCGGGGTCATTCACGATCTGATCGCGGAATCCGGAATCGAGGCCCGGATCGATGGCCGGGTAAAGCGACTCTTCTCCATTCATCAGAAGCTGGTGCGTCAGAAGATCGAGCTCGACGAGCTCTACGACTTCATTGCCCTCCGGGTGGTGGTGAAGTCGGTGGCCGACTGCTACGCCGTGCTGGGTCTGCTCCATCACACCCTCAAACCGGTGCAGGGCCGGATAAAGGACCTGATCTCCATCCCTCGTCCCAACGGCTATCAATCGCTTCACACCACCCTGGTCGGGGATCACGGCACGCCGTTTGAAGTCCAGATTCGAACCGAAGCGATGCACCGGATCGCCGAGGACGGCATCGCGGCGCACTGGAAGTACAAGGAAGGCCAGCCGGCTTCGCAGGACGACGAGACCTTCGCCTGGCTCCGTCAGCTTCTGGAAGACGTGCAGGACCCCAAGGAGTTTCTGAGCTCACTCAAGCTGGATCTGTACCCGGATGAGGTCTACTGCTTCACCCCCAAAGGCGCGGTGCGGACGTTGCCGCGAGGGGCCACCACCATCGATTTCGCCTACGCCATTCACACCGAAGTGGGCCGGCGGTGCGTGGGCGCACGGGTAGGGGGAAGGATCGTCCCCCTGCGGACCAAGCTCAAGAACGGCGACATTGTCGAGATCCTGACCTCGCCCGGCCATCAGCCGAGCCGCGACTGGCTCAATTTCGCGGTCACCTCGCGCGCCCGCTCGAAAATCAAGCACGAATTGCATCTGGCCGAAAGACAGCAGGCGCGCGATCTGGGTCGCAAGCTGATCGAGCGCGAGTGGAAGAAATCTCCGCTGCGATCCAAGACCATCGAAGAAGAGGCGACGAGAATCGAAACGCTGGGCCGCGAGCTCGGAGTGGGAAGCCGGTTCGAAGATGTCCTGTCCTCGGTGGGTTTCGGGCGGATCGACGCCGCCTCCCTGGTCGAGAAGCTGATTCCGCCGGAGCTTCGCGGAAAGCCAGCGCCACCCCCGGCCCGACCCGCGCGATCGGTCACGCCGGGCGATGCTCGGATCTCCGTGCAGGGCGTCGATCACCTTCTGGTCTACCGGGCGCGCTGCTGCTCGCCGATTCTCGGAGATGCGATCACCGGCTACATCACCCGGGGCCAGGGCGTGTCCGTTCACGCGGAGAACTGCCCCAACGTGAAGAACGCGGTGGTTGACGCGCAACGCCGCGTTCCCGTGTCCTGGGACCCCACCCCCGGGGAGACCTATCCGGTCCGCCTCAGCGTTGAAGTCCACGATCGACCCGGCCTCCTCGCCGCCATGACCACCGCCGTCTCCGACAAAGGTGGCGACATCAGACGGGCCGAGGCAAGAACCTATGACGACCGCCCCGGAGTGGTGGACCTCGTGGTCCGGGTCAGGGATCTCGACCATCTAAAAGCCCTGGTGCGATCCGTGAAGGACATTTCCGGAGTCGCGCGAGTTGAACGAACATCACTGGCGGACACCCGCCCATAAGGATCTTCCCATGCCCAAGAAAATCATCCTCACCGATCAGGCCCCGGCCCCCATCGGCCCTTATTCGCAGGCGGTTGCCCTGGGCGATCTCTTGTTCCTATCCGGGCAGATTCCCCTCGATCCAAAGACGGGCGAACTGGTCGATACCAACATCGAAACCGCCACGGCGCGCGTTCTCGAAAACATTCGCGTCGTCCTCGAATCGGAAGGCCTCGCCTTTCGTCACGTGGTCAAGACAACGGTCTTCATGCGCGACCTGGCCCTGTTCCCAAGGATGAATGCCATCTACGCGAAGGCCTTCGCAGAGAATCCGCCCGCTCGATCCACGATTCAGGCGGCCGCTTTGCCGAAGGGCGTCTCCGTGGAGATTGAAGTCATCGCGTCACGACTGGC
>JANLSZ010000304.1:0-2963 GCA_031362685.1 Vicinamibacteria bacterium
CGACTTCTACGACCTCGCCGAAGATCGTCTCGGCCTCGCCATCGGCGACGTGGCGGGCAAGGGCGTCCCGGCGGCGCTCTTTGGCGCTTTCACCTCGGGCACCATCCGCGCGCGCGCCTTTCAAAAAGCCGCCCCCAAGGAGATTCTCTACCGCGCCAACCGGACTCTGATTCGCCGGGCGGTGGAAGGCCTCTACTGCGCTCTCACTTTCGCGGTGTTCGATTTCCAGGCCAACGAAGTGCGGATAGCAAGCTCGGGCCTGCCCTACCCGATTCACTTCAAGGCGGCTCAGAAGAAGGCCACGCCGATCGTTCTGCCCGGAGTCCCCCTGGGTCTGTTCGACAACATCGAATACGACGAGGTCACGATTCCTCTCGAAACCGGAGATGTCTTCGTGTTTCACTCCGACGGCGTCACCGAGGCCTGGAACGGCAAAGAGGAGTTTGGCTCCGCGCGCCTCGCCGCCCTCGTCGCCAAACACGGGCACAAGTCCGCCGGGGATCTGTGCCGGGAAATCGAAAAGACGCTCCGCAACTGGGCGAAAGAGCAGCTAGCCAACGACGACGTCACCCTGGTAATCGTCCGCGTCGTCTGACGAACCGCGTCGTCTAACGAACCGCGTCGTCTAACGACAACTCGGGAGATTGCTTCGGTCCACTCCAAAACGACGGGTCCCTCGCAATGACGGATTGCCGTGATTGCGAAGGCCACTCTCCGTCCGCATGGCCTGAAGCAATCTCCCAGACCCGTCATTGCGAATGAGCCGAAGTTCCGGGATCGAGTGAAGCAATCCCCCGGGCGACTTCTTCGGGCGTGTCAGCCTTCAAATCGCCCAATTGGCCGTCTGCAACGCCTCCACGCGCTCAAACTCGCGCAGGTTGTTCGATACCAGCGTCAGCCCTTCGCTACGTGCATGGGCGGCAATGTGAAGATCATTCACTCCGATAACCTGGCCCTGTTTTTCCAGCGCACTTCGAATGCTGCCGTAATGCTGAGCAGCCTTGGGGCCATAGGGCAACACAGCCAGGCGGCTGCAAAAGTCCTCCACTATCGCCAACGAACGCGCAACGGCATTGCTCTTTTCCGCGCCGTGCATCAACTCGGCCAGCGTGATGGACGAAATAGCCATATGGCCCGCGTTTTCATTGAACAAGGCCAACGCCTTTAGCGGCATGCGCTTGATCACATGGATGACGATGTTGGTGTCGAGCAAATAGCGCAGCATCACAGGACTTCACGCGCGGGCTGGTCCTGACTGGCGCGTGTCTCCATGAAATCATCGGCCACCTTGGGGCCATCCAGGAAGAAGCTGTCCCAGGTCTGTCCCAGAGGCGCGATGATGCGCTCACAGCCCCGGGCTCGGACGTCCACCCGCTTTACGTTGTCGGGCAGGCGCAGTTCAGCCGGCAGCCGTATGGCCTGGCTGCGATTGTTGATGAACACGGTGGTTGCAGTCATGGTCTGATCCTTCACGCTATCTAGTGGGATATAGCAACAGTATATCCCAGATTGGTTCCTCCTTGTGAGCCTCCAGCGTCAATCAAAAATCTAGCCCGTGACCACTTCGCAATGACGGGGAGGTGGACCGGCGGGCCTTGCTGAGAAACCCATTCGAACCCGGTCCAGTTCAGCCCATTTTCGTCACCTGCGAGGAGGTAATCGAGAAGCGGGCCAAAACCTCCGTCGCTGCGAGGAGGCGAGCGGGAAGGGCGCGGTTACAGCCGTCATCGCGAGCCCATCGGAAGGCTTCCGAGCGCGTCAGCCTGGCCTGCGCCACCGTGGGTCCATGTCGACCGCGACCATCTCGTCGCGATGGCCAGGCTGCGCGCCCTTGCGGCTCAAGCCGCGAGTTTCAGGGTGAGGCTCTTTCCAAGGGCGCTCGCCGCCCTGGTCATGGTCGACAACGTCACCGAAGGGTCGTCCTTGTCCAGTAGTCGCCGGATCACCGCGCGACTGGTGCCCATGCGGCGTGCTAATTCGGCCTGACTGACCTTCGCTCTGGTCATCACCTCCGTCAACTGATACGCAAGTACGCGCTTGATGGCGAGCGTGGTTGCTTCGTCGAGGCGGCCCTCCGCCCGGAGGAGGTCCTCGAAGTGCGTACCGATATGGGGATTCGTGCTCTTCTGCTTCATGGCTTTCTCTCTCCTAAGACGTTCCGAGCGCTCTCTTGCGCTTCTTTGCTGTTTCAAGTTCCGTGAGCGGTGTTTCAGTCCCGGACCGGTTCCCTCCCGCTGGTCAGAGCGAAGAACCTGACGGAGACGCGCTGCACGCCCGAAGTGTATCAAAATAGATACGCCCCAGGCACCCTCACTCGGCCTCTGCAAGCACGCCCAGGCCATCGCCGGCGCACCTTGCCCCGCGGACTTCCGCTCGGGGCACGAAGCGATGTCCCAAGAGATTGCTTCAGGCCAAGGCAAGACGATAGGAGCCTTCGCAATGACGGATGAGTTCCGTGAACGACGGAGCCTTCGCAATGACGGGGTTCCGTGAACGATGGGGGCCTCGCAATCGGTCCCGTCACTGCGAGGAGGCCATCGTCCGTGACGTCAGGGCGAAACCCCCAAGACCCGTCATCGCGAAGGACCCGAAGTTCCGTCTCGGACTGAAGCGATCTCCCCGTCCCTCGCGCCGTCTACCGCTCGCGAGACAGCCTCAGGACGGTCCCTATCGCTCGAAAGACCTCCGCCCGGGAGATCTTCGATTTTCCGTGACGTCTTTCCTCGAAGATGATGGGAATCTCGGCAACCCGAGCGCCACTCTTCAAAGTCCGGTAAAGCATCTCCACCAGGAACGAATAGCCCTCGGCCAGGACGCTGGTGAAGTCGATCTTGCGCAGCGCTTCGGCCCGGTAACAGCGGAATCCGGCGGTGCAGTCATGGACCGGGAAACCCAGCATTCCGCGGGCGAAGATATTGGCCCCCTTGCTCAACACCCGACGGTGGAGGCCCCACCCGCTGGTG
>JANLSZ010000231.1:0-1779 GCA_031362685.1 Vicinamibacteria bacterium
CTATTCAGGAGATTCTCCAGGCAAACCGCGAATTGTCTCGTCGTGAGGCGGAAGGTCATCAAGTTCTGAGGGAGCTCTTGGCCGTACCCGTCGCATGAAACGGGTGGACCTTCTCCGCCATCTTGCCGAGCATGGCTGCGAATTGTTTCGCGAGGGCGGGCGCCACGCCATCTACTGCAATCCTGCGAACCGAAAGACGTCGGCGGTTCCACGCCACAACGAGATCGTCGGGCCGACAGCGGCGAGCATCTGCAAGGACCTTGGTATCCCAAAACCGGGCGCTTAAGCGAGCATCCTCGCAAGCACCGTCGAACAATCGGATGAACCTGACAAGGTCCGCGCCGCAGACGGACCCGCGCGGCCCTTGCAGGTTATCCGCGTGTTGAGCGTGCGTTGTGGACGCAACGACGACAATGCTGAGCGTCAACCTGGCGAGGCATCAGGAAGTGTCTTGCCCTTCGAGTGGCGAGGCTGTTCGGTGAGGTCCAACCTCCGGCGTCGGCCTGCAAGTGGCGCGGCTTTCAGCCCAGGTCCAACAGGCGCCTCTCGCCTTCGGGGTGCGCGGTCGTCAACCCAGGTCCAACTTCCTGTCCCCCGGTGCGGGTGGTCAGGCTGTTTGCAATCGGCCCAACATCCATCTGGACAACTCCGCCGGCTCACGCCCAGAATCGGCATCACCGGCTTGGCATCGTTCAAGCAAGGTACAGTCTTTCTGTGAGAGCAGCGCCCCAAATCACCGCGACGCCCAACAACGGCTTGCAACTGACAAGGGCCGCAAGGTGTGCCCCGTCGCCTTCCGACGGGGGGCAGTCGTTGAGGGCGGCCCTTGCAGCTGAAGCCGAGTGTTGGGCAGGCACCTGGGCCGACGGGCGCAGGGAGCGCAACGGTACCTCCAATGCCCGGGCACCCAGATGACCACTCAGGGGGAAGAGGCTTTCATCCACTTCGCCACGTGTCTGGGGCGTTTCTGGGGTGCGTTGGAAACGCTCCGTGCGGTTAAGGCCGAAGAGAGCCATGTCCTTGCCGGCCCGGCATTCCGCTTTGCGTTGGTCGAGTACGTCGCCCCCTATACAGCGTCCAATGGCATCATCGGAAAGCACCGGCTGGATGAGCGATATGTCCCGGCCCAGTGCCTCGACCTTCACAAACGCCTGGTGCAAGCTAGGCACAGGATTCACGCCCATTCCGACTTAACGATTCGTCAGGCCAAGCTGTCTCTCGAGACGACGGCACTGCATCCCTATGTGGGAATCACGGGCGTTCACATCGACGAACTTGAAGAAATGAAGAATATCGACCAGATCATTGAGTTGGTCGAAGGAACCATTGGCAACATGTACGATGACCAGGCCCAAAGGATTGCCCTCATATAGTCATCCGTCGTTCAGCCTCTCCAGGCGCCCCGGTGCGCAAGTGCGACGGATCGCCCAAAAGAGGGAGCTGCCCAACAACGCGCTGCAACTGACAAGGCGCGAAGGTGTGCCCGCTTCGCGGGCAGTCGTTGAGGCGCGCCTTGCAGCTGAGCGCGGGTGTTAGCCGGGCGTTTTGAGCCACCATCGCTGGCGCGCCGAACTCTCCGGGCCGCACGAGGACTGGTCGTGGGCTGGACGCTTGTCGTGTTGCTGTGCTCGTTGGTCGCCATTCCAGATAGGAGAGAAGACGTACGGGGGTGGCTTGTTATCAGCTTCGTCGGATGGTGGGTCGGAACCCTCACGCTTATCATTGCGAAATGGTTCGGTCAGAAAGGCACTGTCGGCTCAGCTGAGCGAGGTGACTCCA
>JANLSZ010000342.1:0-4111 GCA_031362685.1 Vicinamibacteria bacterium
CTTGAGGAAGAGTTGATGACCAGCGAAGCCGTTCTGGCCGTGGCCGCGAAAGGCGGAGGTTTTCTGGTGGAAGACCGCTCGCCCCGCGACATCTTCACCCCCGAGGACTACACCGACGAGCAGAAGATGCTCGCCCAGACCGGGCGCGACTTCATGCAGCGGGACGTTCTGCCCAAGATGCCGGAGATCCTGAAACTCAACTATGAGGTCATCCGGGATCTGATGCGCAAGGCGGGTGAGATCGGTCTTCTCGCCATCGAAGTCCCGGAGGAATACGGCGGTTTAGCCCTGGGCAAGGTGACCGGGTGCCTGGCTTCGGAGATCTCAGCGGAGGAAGGAAGCTGGGCGGTCACGTTCATGGGCCACACCGGGATCGGGACGCTTCCCATCACGTACTTCGGAACCGACGAGCAGAAAGCGAAATACCTCCCCAAGTTCGGCACCGGAGAGTGGATCAGCTCCTACTCGCTGTCCGAGGCTTCGTCCGCCTCGGATGCCTTGAATGCGAAAGCGCGCGCGGCTCTCTCGCCCGATGGCAAGAGCTGGATCCTGAACGGCGAAAAGATGTGGCTCACCAATGGGGGCTTCGCCGACGTCTACATCACGTTTGCCAAGGTCGATGGCGAGCACTTCACCGCCTTCATCATCGACAAGGGCTCGCCCGGTGTTTCGCTTGGCCCCGAGGAACGGAAGCTTGGGATCAAGGGAAGTTCCACCCGCCCGGTGATCCTCCAGGACGCGGTCCTCCCCAAAGAGAACCTTCTCGGCGAGATCGGCAAAGGCCACAAAATCGCCTTCAATATCCTCAATATCGGCCGGTTCAAGCTGGGGGCCGGCTGCGTGGGTGGATCCAAGCAGGCTCTCAAGGCCGCCTGCGAGTATGCCAAGGAGCGGAGTGCTTTTGGCAGGAAGATCGCCGACTTCGGTCTGATCCAAGCCAAGGTCGGCGAGATGGCGGCCCGGATCTTCGCCGCCGAGTCGATGGTCTATCGCACCGCGGGGATGATCGACGCCAGCCTCGATGGCGTTCACGACAACGCGACCTCGCTCAAGCGCATCGAGGAGTACGACGCGGAGTGCTCGATGGTCAAGGTCTTCTGTTCCGAGGTTCTCGATTTCGTCGTCGATGAAACGGTTCAGATATATGGCGGTGCCGGCTACGTCGAGGACTATCCGGTCGAACGCTATTACCGCGACGCCCGCATCAACCGGATCTTCGAAGGCACGAACGAAATCAACCGCCTGCTGGTGCCTGGCCGCCTGGTTCGTCGGGCCATGAGCGGAGCCCTGCCGATTTTCGACGCGGCCATGGCGCTTCTCGATGAGCCCCGGCCGCAAGGACGTCCCTCGGCCAAGGATGAGGGATATCTGGCGGCCGAAGTTCGGCTGACCAAGGGTGCGAAGAAGATATCGCTCATGCTTCTGGCTCTGGCCGCGCAGAAATTCCAGGCCAAGCTCCAGGATCAGCAGGAAGTGATGGGCTTCTTCGCCGACGTGGCCATTGAAACCTACGCCCTGGAGAGCGCGCTGCTGCGAACCCAGAAGAAGGCCGAGCGGGACGGTGAAGCCGCGGCGGCGCCGTTTGCCACCGCACTCAAGGTATTCGCCGAGGGAGCTCTCAGTCGCATCGAGGCCGCGGCCCGCCAGGCTCTGCCCACCATCGAGAGTGGCGAGATGCTATCCACGTGCATGGATGCGGTGGCCCGTTTTACCGATCGTCAGCCTCTCGCCACCATTCCCCTGAGGCGATCGCTGGCCGCGATGTGCCTGGATAAGGACGGCTACCTCTTTATCTGACCGGTGGCCCGGGTGACCGGCTCTTTCGCGATGAACTCGATGACCTTGCGCTCCACCAGCCGCGCGAAGATGAGCATGGCCTCATCTTCCGGCATGGGGCAGATCTTGAGGATGGAGAGGACATCCCATTCCCCGTTGATTCGGGAGAGAACAAAGCCCTCGCGCGGATCGAACTTCTCTTTGGTCAGGTCGGCCAGAGAGAGCAGGAGGTGGGGAACTTTGTGCTTGGGCACGAGGCGCAACGAGCGTGAGCGCCCGCGTCCATCGATGGAAATGACCAGGCCCTTCTTGGCGTGCTGGTTCAAGGGGTCGAGTCTGAGGACTCCCTCGTAGTTTTCGAGAGCGGCGTCGAATTCGCCCTTGTCGATGGCCTTTCGGGCGTCGTCGAGCCCGCGGTTTATGCGAAGGACGGTCTCGCCCGAATCGGCGGGGTCTCCCGACTTGTCGACCTCGACCAGACCCCGGCGGTGCATGTCATACAGCATCACGGTGGTGTCGAAAACGGTTCGGCGCACGATGAAGGCGATCTCGGTGACGGTTTTGCCTTCCGAACACAGGAGAAGAACCTCGTGATCGATCGGGTCTTTCGGCTGGCCCAGGGGGCGCAACGTCGTTTCGGTGGAGGGAATGGTTTCGCGCATCCGCTCCCACTCATCGATTCGCCGGATCCCTTCCATGATGACCCCGGTGACCTCGAGATTCACCGGGAATGGAACTTCGCCTTGAATCTCTCCATCCTTGAACTCGAAGTGGCCGTCGGTCCAGTGGAAAAGGTCGTAGATCGTCTCTTCCGCTTTGTGGATCAGCATGCGAAGCAGATCGTCGTCTTTGAGCGGTGTGTTCTGGACCAGCAGGGCGCCTAGAGGCCGGCCTTCCGTTTCCTGCCGCAAGAGAGTTCGGAAGAGCTGCTCCTCGGAGACCAGACGTTCACGCACCAGAAACTGGCCGAGAGACTCCCGGGGGTCGTTCGACCACGACGAATGGATGGACCCGCCGTTGAAAGATATCCGCTTCTCGACCGCACCCCGCGAGACATGCAGAGTGCCGGTCTTCCGGCCCTGCGACACCCATTGGAGGATGTCGGCCAGCGCCATGGTGCCGAGTTCGCCCTTGAGGCTCAAGGGAGGCCGCCAAAGGAGGGATGCGAACGGCGTCCGAAATACAAATAGTCGTGCCAGGTGTCGGGGGCGAAGCGGTTGGCGAAAATCAGGGCGATAGCCCGGGGAAGATCGGGCCGCCGGGGCTTGCGGATGAGTCTCATCGCCCGCTCTTCGGGCAGGCGATCGCCCTTGTGCCGATTGCATTCGATGCAGCAGGTGACGATGTTCTCCCACGTCTTGAGCCCGCCGCGCGCCACCGGGACGACATGATCGAAGGTGAGGTGGGTCGGGTCGAACTCGCTTCCACAGTACTGGCAGCGGTGTTCGTCGCGGGCGTAGACGTTGGCTCGCGAGAAGGGCACTTCCGAGAAGATCCGCCGAAGACGCACGTGGCGCAGCAAACGCAGCACCGAGGGGAGCTGAATCCTCGCTTTCACCCCGCGAATGAAGCGTTCGTAGTTTGCGACCACTTCGACTTTGTTCTGGTAAAGCAGGGTCATGGCGCGCTGCCACGACACGACACCCAGGGGTTCGTAGGTCGCGTTCAGAACCAGCGTCTGCTCCATAGTTCTCAAAGTCCAAGGGACAGAATATCTGACGCGGTCCATTTTTCCCGATGGACGGTGGCCCGATCGACTCTCGACCAGACAATTTCATGCCCCAGGCCGGGCCCGGTGGGCACCTGAATGAGGCCGCCTCGGTCGACGGTGACGCCAGGCTCGATGAGATCTTCATCGAAGTACCGCCCGCTCGCCGAGGTGTCTCCGGGAAGGGTGAAGCCCGGCAAGGTCTGCAGATGAACGTTGGCCAGGCGACCGATGCCGGATTCGAGCATTCCTCCGCACCACACCGGGATGCTTCGCTTGGCCGCGGTCGCCTGAATCCGCCGGGCGCTTTCAAGACCGCCGACCCTTCCCGCCTTGATGTTGATGATCCGGCAGGCGCCGATGGCGATGGCGCTTGAAGCCGCCGCGTCGCTGGTGATGGATTCATCCAGACAGACCGGTGTTTGAAGGGTTGGCTGCAGCTTCGAGTGTTCGACGATGTCGTTCCAGGCCAGAGGCTGTTCGATCATCATCAGATTGAACGCGTCGAACTCGCGGAGCCTTTCGGCATCCCCGAGCCCATACGCGCTGTTGGCATCGACCATGAGGGGGACCTTCGGGAACTCTCCTCGAACGGCCCGGATCAGATCGACGTCGGCGCCGGGCTTG
>JANLSZ010000041.1:0-3556 GCA_031362685.1 Vicinamibacteria bacterium
CTGGTATTCACCTACTCCCGCGGCGCGTGGCTCGCGGGTCTTTTCGGCCTGCTGGTCCTGGCCTTGTTCGAGCGTAGTCGCGGACGCTTCGTGCCGACGTTGATCTTTGCGGTCGTGGTGAGCCTCTTCCTGACCCGCGAAGAGATATCCCAACTCCGGTTGGGGGGCGAGAACGCCAATGATTTCTATGCCGCCCGCTACGACGCGCCTCTTCGTTACGCCATGGCGCCCGGCGCCCGGGAAATCGTGGCCGTCACCATCGGAAATGTCGGGCGCCGGCCGTGGCGAAGAAGCGACCAGATTCACCTCTCGTACCATCTCTACCGCAGCGCCTTTCGGCCGCTCGTCGATGGTCCGCGCACCGACCTTCCCCGCGATGTTCTCCCCGGGGAGACCGTTACTATCGACGCCGAACTGCGCGCGCCCGCGAATGCCGGCGAGTATCTCCTCATGTGGGACCTCGTCCATGAAGACACCACGTGGTTTTCCGGGCAGGGGGTTCGGCCGGGCGTGGTCCGGCTGATCGTGGGAGATGCTCCGGCCTCGGAGGCAGAGGTCTCCGAGGTCCAGGCCCTCAAGGCGATCCCCGACACCCTGGCCTGGAGACCGTCACGGCTGGAATTGTGGAGGATCGCGGCTCGGATGTGGGCGGCGAATCCCTTCCTCGGCGTGGGTCCGGACAATTTCCGATGGACCTACGGAACCCTGGCGGGCCGACCGACCTTCGACACACGAGTCTTCTCGAACAACATGTTCCTGGAGTTCGCGGCCACTCTGGGCACGCTTGGTCTGGCCCCTTTCTGTGCCGCTCTGGCTTTCGCGATCATCGCGGGCTGGCAAAACGCTCCCCGATCGGACGCGGTCCTCATCGCCCTGTCGATCCTGATCGCCATGACCGTTCAGGGCCTCGCCGACTACCTCCTCGCCTTCACCGGCCACTACCTGGTTCTTGGTTTTGCGGTAGGAGTGGTCTCGGGCGTCGCGCCCGATCCCGAACCGCGGCGCGCGGAATCCTGAGTTGAAGGGGCCAAGGGGCCTCTTCGTCGTCGGGCCGGCCAGGGCATGGATGGAGCGGGTCCAGGGGTGAGGGGGTGGCTTGCCGCGGGGCGACGGCGGCGTGGCCGCCGTCAGTTTGGCAACTGCTCCCGGGTCAGGTTGCGGTGGCCCGTCGCGGTAACGACGACGTTGTCTTCGACCCTGATGCCGCCAAGGGGCGCCAGCGAGTCGATGAGCGGCCAGTTGAAGTCTGGCGACGAAGGGCCGGTGCGGTGCGGCTCCAGCAGCATCTGCACGAAGTAGATGCCGGGCTCGATGGTGAAGACCTGACCGGCTTCCATCACGCGGGTGTTCCGCAGATACGGGTGCGCCTCGGGTGGCGGGAGCACTCCGCCCTCTCGCGATTTCTGATGGCCGCCGATGTCGTGGACTTGGATTCCGAGATGGTGCCCGACGCCGTGCGGGAAGAAGACCGAGGTGTGCTGTTTTTCGATCGCGGCATCGACCGAGCACTTCAAGACCCCGTGGTCGACCAGGGTGGTCCCGACCTTCCGGTGAGCGGCGAGATGAATGCCGGCGTAGGAATCACCCGGCTTTACCATCGCGCACAGTTCGAGTTGAAGCTTGTTCAACGCCTCAGCCAGGGCCTTGAACTTCGGGTCGCATGACGGCGCCATTGACGTTCTCGTGATGTCGGAGCCGTATCCATGGTCCGACGCTCCCGCATCGAGCAGCAGGACCCTGCCGGATCCGGTGGCCCTCTTGGCGTGGTAGTGAAGAATCGCCGCCTTCTCATCGAGACAGACGATGGTGGGGTAGGGGAGGGCATCGTCGGTGCATCCCGCGCCTTGAACAAAGGCATGATGAATCGCGAGCTCGCTCTTTTCGGCGAGGAAGGCCTCCCGGGCTGCGTTGTGACCCTTGGCCCCGGCGGCGGTGGCCCGGCTCAGGCACGTGATCTCGTAGGCGGTCTTGATCGCGCGATCCCAATCGAGTCGTTTCAGTAGCGGGTGGGGGTTCACGGTGAAACCGGCCGTCTTCGCCCGCGCCTCATCTTCTCCGACAAATGCCGCGCGGCTGAGCGGCCCGATCTTGTGGAACACCCCTTCGGCGCTGTCCGCTTCGTCGAGGTCGAACTCGCCGGTCCAGAAATCCTGGGCGAAAGGCGCTCGCTCGTACCAATAATCCCTCGGAGCCCAGCGGACGAGGCGCGGCTTCACCCCCGGCTTCACCACGATCGCGTGATGGGGCCCTTTGAGGGGTGAAAAACTCGCGAAGTGCGGGTTCGGCCGAAACGGAGGCTCCATGTCATCCGCGTAATAGACCATCTGCGAGCCCGCGCCCAGGACCAGGGCGTCGAAGTTCGTCTCGGAAAGCGTTTTCGTCGCGGTGGCCGTCATCTTCGCGATGTGTTCGCGGAACAACTGGGAGAGATCCATGGCCTCAAACCCTAGAAGGAGAGAGGCTGCCCCGTCAAACGGGAGTGACGCGGGGCCTACACCTTGTGGGCGAGGGGGATCATCCGTGAGCGCCGCAAGGCGCGGTCCCGAGTCAGCAGAGGCAGCTTGTGGACGACGCTGGTGGCGGCGATCAATTCATCGGCAGGGTCGCTTCGGATGTCCAGCCTCGTGCTGGCCCTTGCGATCTCGGCCGTGAGGGGCCAGAGGTGAACGGATCCGAGCGCCCGCACGACGGACGGATCGTCGAGGGTCAACTCAATCCGCCCGAGTTGGGCGAGCTTGGCGATTTCCCAAAGGACGATGGCGGAGATACTCCAGCGGTGGCTTCCCAGGAGTCTGCGCTCAGCGGCGGTCAGGTCTCCCGCGAGAGCGTTGATCAGAATGTGGGTATCAAGATTGAGCACGCCAGTTGACCCCAGTGGAGAGAATGTCGCCCTTGACCCGCAGCTTTCCCTTCAGGGAACCGATGAGGTTCGCCGACTCGGCGCGAATCGGAATCAACTTGGCCACCGGCTTGCCGTGCTTGGTGATCACGATGCCCTCCTCGCCCACCTCATCGAGAATGGACAGACACTGTTCCTTGAATTTGGCGGCGGCGATCTGCTTCATGGTCGGAAGATAGCACTAGTCATCGATTATGACCATAATCAACAACCCTCCCGGGCGGGGCTCCGACTTGCCGACGCCTTCGCCCCATGGAAGACTTGACCCTCAGTGAACGAATACGACTTCATCGTGGTGGGGGCGGGGACCGCCGGCCTTCCCTGCGCCCTCTTCGGCGCGCGTGAGGGTGCTCGGGTCCTGCTTCTCGAAAAGGAGAGCGAGATCGGGGGCACCCTGCACGTTTCCGGGGGCCACATGTCGGCGGCGGGGACCAGGCGCCAGAAGGAGCGGGGCATCGAGGATTCGATGGAGTCCCACTTCAACGACATCCAGCGCATTTCGAACCACACCGTGCGCGAGGATCTGGTTCGCCTCGCTCTGTCTCACTCCGCGTGGCTCATCGACTGGCTGGAGGCGGAGGGTTTTGAATTCGCCCCCGAGTCACCACGTCTGGTCTACGGTCACGAGCCCTACTCGGTTCCTCGCACCTACTATGG
>JANLSZ010000057.1:0-5105 GCA_031362685.1 Vicinamibacteria bacterium
ACCAGGGCACGACGAAAGACGAGTACCTCCAGCTCAAGGCCGACAGGCTCAAGCTCGTAAACGCCACGGCGTATGCCGGCAAAGCGAGGGAGGACATTGCGCGGCGCTTCGGCCGCATGCTCAGTTATCCCACCTGGCGGATCAATCAACTGCTCGCCGAGCAGAGCGATTTCCGCACATTGCGCGACTTCGGAATCCGGGCCAGCAACCTCTTTTTGTACTATAAGGATCTCGACCGCGCCACCGCATTCTATAGAGAGACGCTCGGCATGGAGTTGGTGGCCGACTATCAGATGGCGCGCATCTTCCGCATGACCACAGACTCGTACCTGATCCTGGTCGACGCGACGAAGGGGATGCATACCGCCGATGAACCCAAGTCGGTCGCGCTGGCGCTCCTCACCGAACAGCTGGAGGAGTGGCATGGGTATCTGGAGACGAAGGGGATCAGGCCGCGGTCGCCCCTGGTGGTGAAACCGGGGCGCCCCCATGACGGATTCGTGATCGAGGATCCGGAGGGATACCTGCTGGAGTTCGAGCGATTCAATCCGCACCCGGAGAACGAGAACTTCGTCCCCCTGCTCAAGGGCGCCGCCGCAATTCGCGCACCGGGCAGCACTCTGCCGCCCGGACTCGGCTTCAACGCAACCGTGACCTGGCTCTACTACAAGGACCTGGTGGCGATGGAGGCCTTCTACGAAGAGGTCCTGGGGCTGCGACAGGTGGTCGATCAGGGATGGGCCAAGGTGTATCAGGGGTCCCGCACCGGCTATGTCGGGTTGGTCGACGAGCGACGCGGCATGAACAAGTGGACCGAGACGAAGGCGGTGAACGTATCGTTCATCCTTGACGACATCGACGGGTGGTTCAGCTACGTCAAGAAGCGCAACGCCTTCTCCCTGCGTGGCCCCGCGGTCAGCGACGATGAGGCCGGGCGCTATCGAGCGTTCGTCGGCTACGACCCCGAGGGATACTTCATGGAATTCGATCTGTTTCGCGAACATCCACTCAACCAGCGGTTGATGCCGTACCTGCGGGCGACGCCGGGCAAGTAGGCGGGCACGGGCCCGGGATTCACCGCGCCAGCGCCTCGAGCCGAAGCACCTGCCTGGCCAGGAGTCTTTCGACCTCAGCGAGCGCTACGGGCGAGAGGGCGCTGCCCGGCTTGCGCTGCGCGGCGTTCGCGATCGCTCCGCGCTTGGCGAGCACATGCTTGCGAACCGCGAGTCCGATGCCGGGCTGCTGCTCGTAACGGACCAGGGGCAGATACGCATCGAAGATATCGCGCGCGCGATCGAATTCACGGGCCGCGCACAGCCGGCAGACATCGATCATCATTTCCGGATAGGCGAACCCGGTCATCGCGCCGTCGGCGCCTCGCTCCATCTCCTCCGGAAGAAAGAGACCGCCGTTGCCGCAAAGAATCGAGATGCGGCGCCCGCCCTGGGCTTCGGCCACGCGGAACTCCGAGATCTTTGCGAGTCCCGGCCAGTCTTCGTGCTTGAGCATGACCACGCCGGGCACTGAATCCACGATACTGCGCAGGGTCTTCGTCGCGATGGTCACCCCGGTTCCGAGCGGATAGTCCTGAATCACGATGGGAACACCGGCTCCCAGGGTCGAGGCGACGCTCTGGAAGTAAGTCAGAATCTGATCGTCCGTCCGCAAGCCCGCCGATGGCGCGACCATGACGCCGGCGGCGCCCGCGTCCATCACGGCCTTGGTCAGTTCACCCATCGCCGCGAGGCCGGGGGCCGAGACACCGACCACGACCGGTTTTCTGCGCGCGCGGGCGAGAGTGCGGCGCACCACTGCGATCGACTCCGCCAGGGTGAGCTTGGGGGCCTCGCCCATCATGCCCAGGAGAGTGAGGCCGTCTGCGCCCTTATCCAGGTAGAAATCAACCATCGAATCGATGCTCGCGTCGTCGATGCTCCCCGATTCGGTGAAAGGCGTCACCGCGATGACGAAGACTCCCTTGGCGTCTGGGGTGAGGGTCATTGGATTTCGCCTGGCGTCAATGCCGTGACCGGCCGCGGTTCCCGTTCATCAGCACTTCGAACGGTACCCCAGGGTGACGGTAACGCAGGCCTGCGCCGCTGCCGCCTGCACCGGATCAACCACCGGCAGGCCGAGTTCCTCTTCGAGGGCGTGCCGGTACGATCCGAGCCCGGCGCAGCCGAGGACGAGAACGTCCGCGCCGTCATCATCACGCAGGGCCTTTCCCACCCGGACGAGCTGGCCCATCACCGCTTCGCCCTCCAACTCGGTCACGCCAAAGCCGATCGGACGGTCTCCGGCGAGTCGGTCGGATAGGCCGAGCCGGTCGATGTATTTCTGGTGGCGCAGCACGGATGCCGCGACGATGGAAATGACGCCAAATCGCCGACCGAGTCCGAGCGCCGCGAGGTAGGCCGCTTCGCCGATTCCCACCACCGGCTTCTTTGTCGCCGTGCGCGCCTGCTCGATTCCGGGGTCCGAAAAGCAGCCGATCACATAGGCATCGGCAGGTATTTCGGCGATCCGCTCGAGGAGGTGTGGGATCACCGCCGTGATGTGCGCGTCGGTCTCGATGCCGGGAGGACCCTTTTCGAGGGTCGAGCAGCGCATCGCGTGCCCCGACAGTGAGCGCACTTCGTCGAGGCAGGCGTCCATCGACCGCGTGACGGACGCCGAACTGTTCGGATTGATGACAAGGATCTCCGCCATGGGTCGTCTCTCAACCGTCGAGCGGTCGGCCCCAGGCTTCGAGTTGCGCCGTCTCCGGCACGTTGCGGCCAGCGGGACGCATGGCCTCACAGAGGCCACGCGCGACGAAACGGCCCTGCCCCGGCTGCCCGAGCATCTTCCCGTCCTCGACCACGCGGCGACCGCGGGAGAACACCAGCACCGGCCAGCCGTGAAGCGTCCGTCCCGCGTAGGGTGTGTACCCGGTGTTGTCGTGGATGAGTTCGGGGGTGATTCGAACCTCTCTTACCGGATCCCAGATCGCGATGTCGGCATCGCTGCCCACCGCGATCGTGCCCTTTTGCGGAAAGCAGCCGTAGGTCTGCGCGTGCTTCGTAGCACCCAGGGCGACGAATTCGTTCAGGCTGATCCTGCCCGCGCCGACCCCGTAGGTAAACAGCAGCGGCAGTCGGAGCTCGAGTCCCGGCACGCCGTTCGCCATCTCCTTGAAGGTCGTCTGCTCGCCGTTTGGAAGTTTTCCCGCTGCATCCATGCGGTAGGGAGCATGGTCCGACGAATACACGGTCAGGGTGCCGTCCTTCAGTCCCTGCCAGCAAGCCTCCTGCGCGGCCTCGTCGCGAGGTGGGGGCGAGCAGCAGAACGCCGCTCCCTGCACGCCGGGGCGGTCGATGTCCCGTGCGGTGAGGAACAAGTACTGCGGACAGGTTTCGGCGAACACCTTGAGGCCTCGCCCCCGCGCCTCGCGGATCAACTGGATTCCCTCGGGCGTCGAAACGTGGACGACGAGGATGGGACAATCCGCCAGTTCGGCGAGGGCAATGACCCGGTTGATCGCCTCGGCCTCCGAACCGCGGGTGTGGCAGATCGCGTGATATCGCGGGGCGGTGCGCCCGGATTCGGTCATCCGGCCGGCGAGCCAGGAGATCATGCCGTGGTTCTCGGCGTGCACCATGACCAGGGCGCCGTGCCGCCGCGCTACCGCGAGGACGTCCAGTATCTGCTCGTCGCGAAGCATGGTGCGTTCGTAGGTCATGAAGATCTTGAATGAGCGCAGGCCCTGCCCGATGGCGCTCGGCAAGTCGGTGGCGAGGGTGCGCTCGTCGGGATTCGCGACAATCAGATGGAAGCCATAGTCAATGACCGCCTTCGCCTTGGCCCGAGCCGCGTAATCCGCCAGCACCACCGGGAGCGCGTCCCCGCGATGCTGCGCGCAGAACGGAATAACCGTGGTGGTGCCGCCGAAAGCGGCGGATACGGTGGCCGAATGAAAATCGTCCGCGCAAAGGAGGCCGAAGGACGAGAGCTGCTCGATGTGGCAGTGGCTGTCGACGCCACCCGGCAGCACCAGTCGGTCGCGCGCATCGACATCCTCGATTCCCGGGGTGAGACTCTCCTCGAGCGCGACCACGCATCCCCCGCGGACCCCGACGTCGGCACGAAAGGACTCGGTCGCGGTCACCACTGTGCCATGACGGATGGTCAGATCGAATGGATTCATGGCAGGTTCTCGAGCGCGAGTGAGACGGGGCCCTTCAGGGTGCGAACTCCCAGCCTGCCGGCAACGTCGATGGGCGGGAGATCCCCGGAGGCGTTACTTTCGCTTGGGAACGTTGAGCTCCGCCAGCTTCGCGACGATATCGGCCCCCGATGTCTGCGGCTTGACCGCCTTGTCGATGAAGGCGATCTTGCCTTGCGGGTCGATGTAGAAAGTGTGCCGTCGGGCAAACTGACGATTGGGAGGGGCGTCCGAGGCAATGACCCCGTAGGCAAACGCGACCTTCTTGTCGGGGTTTGCCAGCATCGGGAAATCGGCTTTCTCCTTCTCCGCGAAGCCCTTGTTGTCTTCCAGGGTATCGACGCTGATCATGAAATACGCCGTATCGAACTGTCGGATGAGACTGCCGCTCTCACGGAGCGAGTTGCATTCGGCCGTTCAGCCACCGGTGTACGCCTTTGGAAACCAGGCCAGGACGAGCCATCGTCCCCGGAGTTCCTTGCCGAGAGAGTAGGTCTTGCCGTCGGTTCCCTCCAGGGTGAAGTCTGGCGCGGGGTCTCCGACATTGAGTTCTTGAGCCCGGGCGGGCGGGGCCATCAGCCCAACCGCGAGGGCCAGGGGCAAAAGACGGAATATCTGTTTCATGGATGCCTCCAAAGGTCGAAGCATAGCCCGAACGAGTCCGTCCAAGCGCCGTCACTCCGAGGAGGCCGTCGAAAAGCAGCCGAAGCAGTCTCCAGAGGCTCGGGAGATCGCTTCGGGCCCATCTGGAACAATGGGCCCTGCCAAGAAACATGCCCGGATAGGGCTTATTTCAAGCGGTTTTTGGAAGGGCCGTAAGTCCGAAGCCGAGGCGAGCGGCGCGCCGTCGAAGGGCTTGAAGTTTGTCGACGGTGTTCTGAGATTCGAGATTCTTGAGCCC
>JANLSZ010000068.1:0-7953 GCA_031362685.1 Vicinamibacteria bacterium
CGCGCCTCCCAGAGCTGAGTCTCCAGCCGCCTTCGCATCCGCTCGGTCTGGGTGAGCATCATCCGTATCCAGCCCTCGTCGGCGTTGATGCGCTCATGGGCGGTGTCGAACGGCTCGTGCGCGGCGATGGCCCGCATGGTCGCATCCGCCTCGGTGAGGTCGCGCGGTTTCAGAACACCCAGGTTCAGCAGGCTTCTTTCCATCTCCGCTCGCCGTTCACTCTTCACCACGCGCCTGAAGGTCAGGGCTTCCACCGCGTCCTCCCAGAATAGCCGCTGGTACGCGAGCCAGCCCGCGCCCAGTTCCACCTTGACCCACGCGAGTTCCGCTCCCACCAGCGGGTCGAGTCGGTCGAGGAGCGCGTTGATCCGGTCCAGCCCGAGGCCGGTGAGAGACCGGCGCTCCCGGACGCTGCCCGCCAAAAAAGCGATCAACCATTCGCGATCGGCCGGGGCGAGCCTGCGCAGCGGACTGACCGTGACTTTCGGCAGGGTGCCCGCGGGCAGAGCGAGCAGATCCTTCACGTAGCGGACGGGCACAGCCAGACCATGGGCGTCGCCGGCCTGGGTTGAAGCGAGGATGCCGATGAGTTCGCCATGGGCGTCGATGAGACCGCCGCCGGTGAGACCGGCAGATCGTGAAGTCGTGGTCTCGATGAATTCAACCTCTCCCTCTCGCGGGCCGCGCATGCCGGATGCGATGCCTGCGGACAGAGCGATCTCGGAACCCTGGGTGGACCCGACGGAATATACGGTCGTGCCCGGCGAGGGATGGACGTCGCGTCCCAGTTCGATCGAGCCTTCGACCTCGGTGACGAGCCGCGCGAGACCGGTAGCAAGGGCCACCGCATCCACCGTGGCCGGCCGGATCTCGTCGCCGTGGCTGATGCGAATGGCGAAGGCCCGGCTGATCAGGGGCCAGGCGGTGACCACGGTGCGGTTGGCCACGATCACACCGCTGCCCTGCGCCACCACGTGGTGCTTTCGGTCCAGGCTTTCCACCACCACCACCGAGTCCCGAGTGGCCTGAAGCACGCCCGCGGCATCGAGAACCGGACGCTTCGCCGCGTCCACCGTGCGCGGGGCGCGAGGAGGGGCCGCAGGAACCGCGCGCTTCGGTTCTGTCTGCTGATCGCAGGACCACAGGGTCACCGCCCACAGAAGCATCAGCCCGGCCAGGACCTCTGGCCGGCGCCTTCGACCGTGAATCAGGAGGCGAACACCCATGTCTCCATTTTCTACGCAAAACGCATCGGACGGGACGACGCGCATGGCCGGCCGGTCTGAGATCCACGCCGACCCGTCCGCGGGCCGCGATCGATCTGAAGCGCTACGGAGTCAGTCCCGGCTGATACTCACTAATGAACTCCATGACCGACGAGGCCTCCACCATGTCCTTCGCGCGGAATCGGACGGAATGTGAGCTGGTGCGCTCGAACATCGGCAGGTAGGCCAGGACTTCAACCGGCATGTAGTTCTTGAAACTCACGTCGACGGTTACGGGTCCGGCGGGACGATACGCCTTGAACTCCGCGCGGCGGCCGAACGCCGCCTTCACCTTTCGGCCGATCAGATCGGCCGAGGCCTGGGGGGTGAGGGTCAGCGCGGAGTGAAAGCCGAGGTTCTTCTTGGTCTCGGCGGCCTCGATGTTGCCGAGGATGCTCCTCACCTCTGCGATCGCCGCGTCGTCGCCCGCCATCATCACCACCGGGACGTTGAAGTGCCCGGCGATGGCGGCGTTCCACGAGCCTTCGGTCATCTCAACCCCGTTGAGGGCCACCCGGGTGAGGTTGGCGCTCGAGAACGTATGGGCGCGCACGCCCGCGGGGTTGTTGGTGGAGGCGTGATAGCCGATGAAGATCGCGGCATCGAAGGTACCGTCCAGGCCCGCCATCATGCTCAGCTTCCGCGGCCACGAGCGGACGATGCGCACGTCGGCGGGGAATTGTTCGATCAGCAGGTTCTCCCCGTTGCCGTGCGCGTCGGCTACGACGATCTCGGTGGCGCCGGCTTCTTTGGCGGCGCTGACCGCGGCCATCGCTTCCCGGGTCATGAACTCGCGGAAGCGGCCATACTCAAAACCCGTGGGGCCGAGCTGATCGCCCGTCACCACGCCGGCGACCCCCTCCATGTCGACGGAGATGTGGACCTTGAGCCTTGGGGTCTGGGCCACGGAGCGGGCGGGCTGTGCCGCCACGAGGGTGAGAACCGACAGCGTGAGAATGGAGCGAGTCATACGAGTCATGGGATGTCTCCTTGAAAAATGAGGGGTCGTCCCGCCAAAATCATGCACGGAGCACCGGGGCTCACCCTCAGACGAGACGTCGGGGCAGCAGGGCGCTCAACTTCGTTATGAGGGTCAGGAAGCCCACGCCGGTACGCGTCGCTACTTCGACGGGCAGGATGGCCGGGTTCTCCGGGCCAATGAGGGTCGCGGTATCTCCTAGTTTCACCGGACCGTCGAGGCCCACATCCACCAGGGTATGCGCGGAAGCAACGCCTCCCGACACCACCGGGAACAGGCGCTCACCTATGAGCACCTCACACTTTCCGCCCGACGTCTGCGGGTACCCATCGGTGTGCCCTACCGGCAGCAAGGCCACGCGGGTGGGTTCGGTGACCATGAACCCGCGGCGAAAACCAGCACTCTCCCCCGGTTCCACGCGTTCGAGCCGTGCCACTCGTGCTCGTAGCCGAAAGACCGGCTTCAGGTCAACCGGCTGCGTGACGTCGTCGCCGGGAGCGGCCCCGAACAGCGCATTACCCACGCGCACCATGTCGAAGTGCGCCTCGGGCAGGCGGTAGAGCTCGAAGGTCGGCGCGGCGTGAACAATCCCGGGCTTGAAACCATGGGCCCCCGCCTCGGCCAGAACCGACTTGAAGCGCTCCAGCTGCACGCGGTCGTATTCCATCTCGTGCACGAACAGTTGATAGGTCCCGTCGATTCGCACGTTCGGGCGCTTGGCGATTTCCGCCATCCAGGGCAACGCGCGCCGGACCGGCATGCCTTCGCGGTTCATGCCCGTGTCGAGAAACAGGTGGACCGGGGCCGGCCGGCGCGCTTTGGCGGCGATGCGCTGAAGGCGGTCCGGCGCATCGTCGAGCCAGCACGACAAGGTGACGCCGTTGCGCACCAGCTCGACCGATTCGTCTTCGCCGAGCTCTGACATGGTGAGGATGGTCTTCCGCACGCCGGCGGCCCGCATGGCCAGGGCCTCGGCCGGTCTTACGCACGCGATCCCCCCGATTTCCTTGCAGCGATCGAGCAGAGGACCCACGATCACATCCCCGATGCCATAGGCGTTGTTCTTGACCACGGCCAGGATGGGCCGCCCTCCCGCGAGGCGTGATACCTCCCGGGCATTGTGACGGAAGTGGTCGCCGATGATCTCCACCCAGGGGTCGAAGCCACGGTCGTCGCCACCCGGGCGCAGGCGCGAGGTGGCGCTCTGGGCGGCCGCCTCCATCGGCGGCGCCATCGACACCGCCGCCGCGGCGGCTGCCGCACCTACAAACGATCGCCGGTTGGTCTTCATTCGATCCGAGTGTACCCGACCCCGGCGGGAGATCGCTTCGGTCCGCGACGGGACTTCGGGTCCCTGCTGAGAAACCCGTGCGAGTTCGCCCCATTTCAACCCCTTTCCGTCATTGCGAATGAGCCGAAGTTCCGGGATCGAGTGAAGCAATCTCTCGGGAGATTGCTTCAGGCCAACCAGACCGATCTGGCCTTCGCAATGACGGTGTGGGGTTTCTTCCAACAGTCACGGAGCGCGCAGCCTGGCCTTGGGCCAGCGCGAAGCCTGCCCTCGGGGCACGTAGTCCGTGGACCGACTCGCGATGACTCGGCGCTGCGTTACGCGAGGCGCCGAGTCAGTTTGCGACCTGGGGGATGAAGGTTATGGGAACGATCGGCTTGTCGATGGGTTCCGGCGGGCCGATGGTGATCTGAAGAGCATCCTCGATCGAACCTACGAGATGGAAGATGAGATCCTTGCGAACATTCTCGGGGAGTTCTTCCTTCACCTGCTTCGCGTTTCGCTTGGGCAGGAGGATCTCCTTCATCCCGAGACGATGCGCGGCCAACACCTTCTCCTTGATGCCGCCCACCGGAAGGATCCGGCCGGACAGGGTGATCTCGCCGGTCATGGCGAGGCCCCGGCGAACCGGCCGGCCTAACAGCAGAGACACGATCGCCGTCACCAGGGTGATCCCGGCGGAAGGACCGTCCTTGGGTATAGCACCTTCGGGAACGTGCAAATGGATGTCCACTCTTTCGAAGAACGAGTCTTCGATGCCCAGCCGCCGCGCGTTCGAACGCACCCAGCTCAAAGCCGCAGTGGCGCTCTCCTTCATCACATCGCCCAATTGACCGGTGATGGTGAGACCCTTCTCACCCCACATCTGCGAAGCTTCGATGAAGAGAACGTCGCCCCCCGCGGGGGTCCAGGAGAGACCGAGGGCGACCCCGGGTATGAGCGCCCGCTCTTCGATCTCGCCCTTTTCGAAGAACGGAGCCCCCAGGAACTCTTCGACTTTCTCCGGCGTGATCGCGATGGTTTCGGTGGCGCCTTCCGCCCGCTTCCTCGCCACTTTGCGGATGATGCTCGCGATTTCGCGCTCTATGTTGCGCAACCCCGCCTCCCGCGTGTACTCGCGAATGAGCTTGGTGATGGAGTCGTCGCCAAAGGCGATGTGCTCCGCGGTCAGCCCATGGTTCTCGAGTTGTTTCGGAATGAGGTGCCGGCGAACGATCTGCTGCTTTTCCTCTTCGGTGTAACCGGCGAGACGGATCACTTCCATGCGGTCGCGCAGGGCGGGCGGAATGGTGTCGAGGACGTTGGCGGTGGTGATGAAGACGATTTCGGAGAGGTCGAAAGCCACGTCAAGGTAGTGATCCTTGAAGCTGTTGTTCTGCTCCGGGTCGAGGACCTCCAGCAAGGCGGACGCCGGATCGCCCCGGAAGTCGTGACCGAGCTTGTCCACTTCGTCGAGCATGAACACCGGGTTCTTGCTCTCGCAGCGCCGCAGGCCCTGAATGATCTGTCCGGGCAGCGCGCCGATGTAAGTCCGGCGATGGCCGCGGATTTCCGCCTCGTCGCGCATGCCGCCGAAAGACATCCGATGGAACTTGCGGCCCATGGCCGAGGCGATGGACTTGCCCAGGCTGGTCTTGCCCACGCCGGGAGGGCCCACGAAGCAGAGGATGGGTCCCTTGACGTCGGGCTTCATCTTCTTGACCGCGAGGTATTCGAGGATGCGGTCCTTGACCTTCTCGAGGCCGTAGTGGTCCGCGTCCAGCTGCTCCTTCGCCTTATGGATGTCGAGTTCCACCTGGGTGCGCTTGCTCCACGGGAGGCTCACCAGCCAGTCGATATAGGTGCGGGTGACGGTGTACTCCGCGGCGGCCTGAGGCATGCGGGTGAGGCGATCGAGCTCGCGAAGGGCTTCCTTCTTCGCCTCTTCGCTCATCTCGGCCTTCTCGATCTTCTCCCGCAGCTCGGAGATTTCGCGCTGCTGATCGTCGCCGTCGCCCAACTCTTTCTGAATGGCCTTCATCTGCTCGCGCAGGTAGTACTCGCGCTGATTCTTCTGCAGCTCGGTCTTGACCTGGTTCTGGATCTTCGAACCGACCTCCAGGACTTCAAGATCCTTGGCCAGCAGTCGATTGACGCGTTCCAGCCGCTCGTGAACGGAGAGAACTTCGAGCAGCTCCTGGCGCTGGGCGCTGGTGAGGGAAGGCAGAGAGGAAGCGATGAAGTCCGCGAGGTGGCTCGGATGGGTGGTCCGCGCGGCCATGTTCTTGAGTTCGTCGGGCAGGTTGGGAGTGAGGTCGACCGCCTTCTGGAACATCGAAAGCGCGGCCTGGGCCAGCGCCTTCACTTCAACCTGCTTGTCGGCCGAGTCGATGTCCTTCAGGACTTCGACCTTGGCCTTGATGTACGGCCGATACTGCGTGATCTCGGTAACTCGGAACCGGCCCACGCCCTGCACGACCAGGCGCAATGTGCCGTCGGGGAACTTGAACATCTTGTGGATGTGGGTGAGGGTGCCGACGGAGAAGAGGTCGGCCTCGACCGGGTCGTCGACCGCCGCTTCTTTCTGGGTCAGGACGCCGATGGTGCGCTGCAGGCGCACCGCGTCGTTAACCAGGGTTACGGAAGCGTCACGAGCCACCGCGAGCGGAAGCACCGCCTCGGGGAACAGGACGGTGTCGCGCAGGGGAAGGATGGCGATCTCGGCCGGGAGCTCCGAGAGTGACGACTGAGAAAAACCTCCGGACTCAAAGTCAGGGGGTTGATTTTCTATGGGGTCGGACATTCGTGAACTCCCTTCGTGAACTTCCTTAGCGATCGAGCCGGAGGGCCACGACAATGACGCTGTCGGCACGCCTCACGCGAAGACGCGCGACCTTGGCCGGCGCCAACTTCTTGATGATGGCGTTGAACTCTTTGACCGACGAGACTTCCTCGCCCGCAACCATGATGATCACGTCGCCGCGCGCCAGTCCGGCAAGCTCGGCCGCGCCGCCCGCCTCGACCGAGCGCACCACCACCCCGCGAACACTCTCGGGAAGGTCGATCCTCTCGCGCAGGCTCGGGGAGAGGGTCTGCAGGTCGAGGCCGAGATGGCTGGCCGCCTTCTCGTCAGATATGTGGTCCTCTTCGTCTTTGTCCACGGTGGAGGAGGCGGGAGTGACGTCGGGGAAGGTTCCCAGGGTGATACGAACCGTCTTCTCCACGCCGGCGCGGATGAGTTTGAGAGTCACGGTGGTGTTGGGAGAAAGTCCTGAAATGTAAGAGGTGAGGGCGCTGTTGTCCTTGATCAACCGGCCGTCGACCTCGAAGATGTAGTCCTCGAGCTGCAATCCCGATTTTTCCGCCGGGCTGTCCTTCGTCACATCCGTCACCAGGACGCCTTGGGCGGAATCGCGTTTGAAGGTAAGAGCGAGGTCTTCAGACGCGCTCTGAATCTGGACGCCGAGCCAGCCGCGCGTGACCTTGCCCTTTTCCTTGAGCTGGGGAATGATGGGTTTGGCCACGTTGATGGGCACCGAGAAGCCCACGCCCGCGTTCTGGGCCAGCCCCTGGGTGATGATGAGGGTGTTGATGCCGATGACCTGGCCGCGGGTGTTCATGAGCGGGCCGCCGGAATTGCCGGGGTTGATGGCGGCGTCGGTCTGGATCATGTCGACGCCGGTGCCCTGCTGGCCCAGAGTGAGGTTCCGGCCCTTGCCGGACACGACCCCGACGCTCAGGCTGTTGCCGAAACCGAACGGGCTGCCGATCGCCATCACCCACTCGCCCACTTCCGCGGCTTCGGAATCGCCGAGTTCGAGGACAGTGAGCGGCTCTTTGGGCTCGATCTTGATGACGGCCACGTCGGTGCGCGAATCCTTGCCCAGAACCTTGGCGTCGTAACGCTTGCCCGAGAGCAGGGTCACGCTGATCTGGTCGGCCTCGTCCACCACGTGACGATTGGTCAGGATGGTGCCGTCGGCATCGATGACGAAACCGGAACCCCCGGCGCGCTGATTCTGCTGCCCCGGACCAAGCGGGTCATCGTCCTGGAAGAAGGGAAAAGGCATCTGACGGCTGCCCCGGCCCCCCTGGGCCTTGGGCTTCTGGGAAGTGGTGATGTTGACCACGCCGGCGTTTTTGGACTTGACGATGTTGCGGAAGGTGTCGAGGGTAAGGGGCGCGCCCGGAGCGGGAGTGGCGGTGGCGGTGGCCAGCTCGGTGGCCCGCGCTTCGGCGGTGAGGGGTCTTCGAATCTGGGACTGGAAGAACGCGGCGAGGAGCGTCGTGGCCATCGCCACCGCGAAGAACGTCGCCACTGCCCGGGACCTGGATGTCATCGTCTTTAGTCTTTCTTTGCCTGTCGTTTGTGTAGTCTGAGTGGGTACTCCGCCGCCCGGCAAGGCTCCCGAACACGGGGCCTCAAATCATTCTACGTA
>JANLSZ010000245.1:0-16355 GCA_031362685.1 Vicinamibacteria bacterium
TTCTTGAACCTTCATGACCCGCTCCAGTTCGGTGCGCGGATACATCGCTTGGTCTTCCATCAGACCAGCGTCTCCCGACACCTTGTAAAGCGGCCAACTCACTTGCTCTCATGACCGGCCAGATCATGTGCTCGCTACAGGCCGCGCGAATGGACTGGCAAATCCCGCTCGTTTCGCTTACGCTCTCGAAAACGACGCGGCAGCGCGGGCCAACGCGATGGGCCGGAGCTTGGCGCGCAGAGTTCGGCTGGCGGGTTGGCAGGACAAGGACTTGGCCCACTGAACGGGCGCCTCGCAGATCATCGGAGGCGCGCCGGGATGGTATCTTCTTGGGCCCGTGCTCGAACCGGGCCCGGGCAACCTACTGCAACCTACTGAGGAGACCTTCATGGCGAATCGAATGAGTGCATCGAAGTTAGCGATCGGCGTCGCGTTGACCCTGACCCTTTCGTCGACCCGGGCCGCTGCCCAGACCCAACCCGTGGAGGGCCTGAAATGGGCCGATGCCGGCATCCCCGGTGTCAGCACCGCGGTCGTGCAGGGTGACATGGCGAAGGGGGCCAGCCACTTCTACCTGAGATACCCGGCGGGGTTCGTTTCGCCCGTTCACTACCATTCGCCCGACCACTACGCCACCACGGTTTCGGGGAATCTTTCCCTGACCATGCAGGGCAAGGAGCACCGCCTTCCCCCGGGCTCTTACTTCTCCTTCACCGGGAAGGCCCCCCACGTGGCCCGCTGCGCGGGTCCCGAGGCCTGCGTGATGTTCATCGACGCTCGCGGCGCCTGGGACGTAGTGGCCGAGCAGAAGCCGCCGGCCAAGCCGTAGCCCTGGCCTCTCGCCACGAAGGCCAGGGCCGCGAGGGCCGGGTCCGCTCCCATGGTGGGCCCGGCATCACCATCTACCTGACGGCCTGATTCAGGGCTTTGGCAGGAATCCCGTAGACCGGGCTTTATTGGCGAAAACGCGACCACCCCTTCGAGCTCTTTGAGTCCGTTCACAAAGTTCGCCAGAGGTTGGCCGCCGTAACGAAGGGCCACCCAATGCCACACCCCCGCGGGGTGGAGCCTGGTCCGATCGAGCAGAGGGAGTCGATTCTCCCCGCTCAGAAGGAACGTGTCGCGCGCCCACTGCCCATCCGGAGTGAGCCGGGTCTCGATGAACGCCCGCGCCCCGGATTCATCCTCCACGCGAGGAAACCGCCGCTCCTCGGGTCCACTGGCCGCGGGCTGAAATCTGAGGCGGCTCTTCGGCGGTCAGGCGGCCCCCGGACGAACCAGGTTGTCGACTTCGCAACCGAGAACTCGAAGCAGTCCGATCCAACGACTTTCGGGAGTTCGTGGGATCGAGCAGAACGGGGGCGCATCCGGCATCGGACGCGCAACGGCGCGAAGGGCCTATGCCGGATACCGCACATCCCTGACCGGGTGCTTCTGAGATAGTCGCTGCAGTGCAAGAAGAAGAGTCCGGAAAAGCCCTGAATGAATCGGGGCCAGGGACGGTCGAATTGCCAAGGAGGTTCAAATGTACAAGCGCATTTTGAGAACAATCGTGCTCACCTCGCTCGCCGCATTCATCGCGGCTCCCGCGACCGCACAGGTCAACATCGACATCGGTTCGCTGCGCATCCGCATCGTCTCCGAGGCTCCTCCGAGGCTGCGGGTTGAGCCAAGGCTGGTTCAGGTCCATCGCGAGGACGTGTGGATCGTTGGTTATTGGGACCTGCGCGGCGACCGATGGGAATGGGCCCCCGGCAGGTGGGAACGACCGGTGAGCAGGGGCATTCGCTGGGTCCCCGCCATTTACATTCGCGACGACGACCATTGGCGCTACGACCCCGGCCATTGGTCAAATCAGCAGCTTGTCGAAGGCGACGACTACAAGCAGTGGAAAGAAGCCAAGAAGTCCAAGGGCAACCAAGGCAAGGCCAAGGGCAAGAAGAAGCATTGACCGATTCGCATCTCGCCTCGGCAGCGAGGCAAAGGAAAATGACAGGTCTTGCGTCCGGCTTGTTTTCCGCCGTCCAACCTTCGAAGGCGATGACCCATGGCCCTGCCACATCTGTCAGAGATTTTCCCGCTCCTACTGCGCCCTGGCCTGATCGCGGCTCTCACCCTCGGCACCGTGGAGCTGGCAGCATCCACGGCGGCGCACAAGGCAGCTCTTGATTCAAAGGAAGAAATGTCGAAAGGCCGCGACAAGAGCGGAACAAACGACAAGAAGACGAAGGGTGGCGTACCGGGAGAAGGGGTGGCCGGGTGTCGCCTCGAAGGCTCTTCCGTGGCGCTTCCAGACCTCCCTGAAGCGAGCGGTCTTGCGGCTAGCCGCCGGACGCCGGGCATCTTCTGGTCCCACTTGGACTCAGGGGCCGCGTCGGTTCTGGTCGCATTGGATGCCAAAGGTTCGGTGAAAGGCAAGGTCCGACTCAGCGGCGTCACCCTCGCGGACTGGGAGGATGTTGCGGTGAGCAGCTGTGGAGGGTCGAGCTGCGTGTATGTCGCGGACATCGGCGACAACCGGGGCACAAGAGGGAACGTCACCGTGTATCGCTTCCCAGAGCCACTGGCCACGGATGCAATCCTCGGCGCGCCCACCGCCTTTGAAGCGACTTTTCCAGATGGCGCCCAGGACGCAGAGGCGCTCTTCGTATTGGGCGAGGGAGAGATGTTTATCGTCACCAAGGGCGACACCGGTCCCGTGGCCTTGTATCGCTTTCCCCCATCGGTGAAAGGCGCACAGACGCCGACTCTCCAGAAGGTTGGAGTCCTCCGGGGCGGCAAGGTTGCAAGAGAGGGGTGGATCACCGGCGCGAGCGCGTCTGCTGACGGTCGATGGGTGGTCCTGCGAACTCACGGGGAAGTGACCTTCTACGACGCGTCGAAGATTGCCAGGGGTGATTTCGGCTCACCCTTGAAATTCTCCGTGTCGGCCCTGAAAGAGCCTCAGGGCGAGGGCATTGCTTTCGGCCAGAAAGGCCGCGTGTTTCTCGCTGGCGAAGGCGGCGGCAAGAGCGCCGCCGGGACCTTTGGCTCGTTCGTCTGCAATCTGCCCGGCGTAGGCGCGCCCTCGGTTCGCTAGGCCCTGGCTGCGCTTGCTTTCGCCTTCAAGGGCGAGTCCTGCGGAGGCGTGTTGACCACGCGGTAGGTTAACCGGGGAATGAAGACCGTGCGTGGGATTTGCGCCGGAGCGAAGAGCAGCCGCTGGGGCCTCGTCAAGCGATTCCCGGGTCACAAGGCTGACCTCACATGGCAGTGGCTCGAATCCGGCGGGCGTTCGGGCTTCAGCCCGGTCGGCTACACCCCCGACGAGAGCCCTCCATCCACCGGGAGGGCCACGCCGGCCCCGGGGCCCGGATGCGCCATGGAGCTTGGGGGGTTCGCGGATTGCGAGACATCGCCCGAGGGCGCTAGCATCTTGCCTGTCCCCAGGGATCAACCAATGGCTGATGTCGCCGACCGGATCACCGTGAATCCGCTTCAATGCGGAGGGCGCCCGTGTGTCCGCGGCATGCGCATTCGGGTGGTCGATGTTCTGGATCTGATGGCTAGTGGACTCTCGCCCGAGCAGGTTCTCAATGAACTACCTGATCTGGACGCGGAGGACATCGCCGCCTGCCTCCGTTTCGCGAGCAGCCGCCTCGATCATCCGATCCTCGCCGCGTGAAGGTCTGGGTTGACGCCCAGCTTTCCCCTGCGCTGGAGACTGCGCGCTGACGCGCGAGCGCCAAGGGCTCGCCGCCGCGAGCACCCCCGCATAGTGGATCGTGCGGAATCGTGGCGGAGGCATGCTGGTTGCGAGCCGGCAGAGGAGCGAGAGGGGATCCATGTCAACCGCGACCGTCCCATGCCCCGAGGGCAGGCTTCGCGCTCCCGGTAAGCCTTCTTCAGGGTGATGCGAACGAGGCCGTCGGGCTGCTGCTCCACTCGCTCTTGCGCGATCGGCGGGCGTAGCACGTAGCGCAGCAACGCCTCGCGACTCTCAGCATCGAGCCCGCCTGCGCGCGTCGCCGCATGCAAGGTGAACCCATCGAGTGACGCACAGAGCGGCTTAAAGGCGGCAGAACGCGCTCGATCAGATTTGCGGCCGTCGCCGCCATCCGCCGTCCCATGCACGACGGACAGAACCCTGCGGGCATCGCGTCACGATCGTGATCGGCAAGCCGATGTCGTTCGCGCCGTCGGCTGATTACAACCAGACCGCCTCCGAGTTGCGCGATCAGGTTGAGAAAATGTGGCAGGCACTTTAGTCTGGCGAAGCCGGACGACTAGTCGCGTGATTTGGTGGCGGGCCTGATGGTAGCCTTGCCGTCTACTTAGTAGTTAGGCCGCGCTGGGTCCTGGAACAGTCATCCGGTTTGGAGTGAGGGGGGCATTATGACGCTGCGAACCTTTATCATCTCCGCAAAGTTGACCGCTTGCGAAGCCGTCTTCCTCACCCTGACCCTGGTCGCGATGGCTTCGACGGTTTCGGGTCAGCAGGTGAAGCGATCTTCTGGGAGCGACGCACCTCAAATCCGACGTACGGCGCCGGCGGGCACCGCCGCCGTTGCGGCGCGACAGCGCTCTCTGGAGATGTTCGCTCGGGCACACTTTCCCGGACGCACCGGCCAACTCATGATCGTGCCGAGGGAAGGCGATTTCATCACACGGCCTGACCCGGACGTCGCGTACATGCACGGTTCCCCGTGGGCACATGACGTCTCGATCCCGCTGATGTTTGTGGGCCCCGCAGTGAAAACGGGGGTGTATTCGACGCCGTCCGTGCAGCAGGATGTTGCGCCAACGCTCGCGGCGGCGCTGGGCGTGTCGATGCCCCCGACTGCGACAGGCCATGTCTTGCCGGTCTTGCGCTCTGGTTTTGCTCGACCGCGTGTTGTCATCGTCGTCGTGCTGGATGGCATGCGACGCGATTACTTCGATCGGTACGCCGATCTGATGCCGGCGCTCTCCGCGCTACGCCGGCGCGCCGCGTGGTTCAGCCAGGCGCATATGAACGTTCTGCCTACGAACACCGCCGTCGGACACTCGACGATCGCAACTGGCACCGATCCGTCTATCCACGGCGTCACGGGCAACAACATTTATGACCGCTTCCACCGGCGGCGCCAAGACTTTTTCGGCGGGACGATACCGCAGCCCCTGATGGCACTGACACTTGCAGACGTATGGCAACTCACCACGTCAGGCCGTGCGATCGTCTTGGCGCAGGGCAGCATCGACCGAGCGGCGACGCCGCTCGCCGGCCATGGCGCGTGTCAGCCGAATGGCGCGCCGGTCGTGCTCGCCAGTTACGACGAGACGACGGGTGCCTGGCACTCGAACCCTGATTGCTTCCGACTGCCTGACTATCTGAAGGATCGCAACGCGAGCAAACTGTGGTCGGCGGAGAGCGATTGGTTGCATCACAGAATCGATTCGCCTGCAGCGGTGCGTCGTTCGGCGCTCTTCCCCGCCTTCGAAGCCGATGCGATGATTGCCATGATCGAGCACGAGCCGCTGGGCGCAGACGATGTCGCAGACCTTCTTCTTCTGAACTACAAAGGCGCGGATTTCGTGGGGCATCCTTACGGCCCGGATTCAAACGAACTGCGTCTGACACTCGCGGAACTGGACCGCAATCTGGCGCGAATCATCGACGCGCTCGAGGCCAAGGTGGGGAAGGATTATCTCCTGGTGGTGACCGCTGACCATGGCATGCCCTCCGCACCGCCGGAGCGCCGGCACCTCGCGACAGAAGTAGTAGACCTGCTGCACCTGAAGTTTGATCCAGAGGCCAAGCAGCTCGTAACAGGCTACGAACCAGAAAACGCGCAGATGTTCGTCGATGAGGACCGGTTGTTGCATCTCGGTCTGACCCTGGACGACTTGGCGCGTTTCCTCGAAACGCAGCCGTTCATGTTCGCGGTCTTCACCCACGACGACGTGCGGCGCGCCGCTGACGCGGCGAAGCCTCTGACGCCGACGCGCAGGAACACAAAATATGAATAGAGCCGGCCTAACAACCGGTTGCAGCGGACGGCGCTTCGCGCCGCCGCCGAACCGGAGCGGGCCGCGACGCCCCGCCAACAAACTTGCGAAGTATCCGGCATCAACCGAACGTGTCTTTAAGCCGCAGGGTTGTGGAAAAGCTGTCTAACCTTGGTTGGAGGTTGAGCTCGTCACGCTTAACCTTTCCGAAGAGCCTGCTGACGCTGGGATTTTTGTCCAGCGCGTTCGCCTGGTGGCTGATTGCGCCGCCGGTCATGACATTCGGCAGCACCGCAAAGCACGCCGGCCACTTTGGCCTGGTCTACTTCCATGTGCCTGGCGGGACGTTGATGCTGTTTGTGGGCCTTGCCAATCTGTACGTTGGCACCACGCGCAAGTACTTCAAGTACCACAAGCTCCTGGTTCGTTCACGTCCAGGTTGGTCAAAAGAACTTCGGTCCGATGACCTTGTCGAGAACTCCGGTTCGCTTGTTTCTCCACGGGCACAAGAATGTCGATTCTTACGCGCCTGTCGTGAACGATCATCGAGCATGACCAGCGCGAGCGTGAACGACGCGACGAAATGCCGCGACGTGAACCACCCAGCGAGAAGGTTCCACGCGGACTCTCACGATGCCGCTTCCTCCGCCGCTTCGGGGGTTCAGACGCGTGGACGCGCAACCTTCGGATGTCCGTTTGACACCCGTGAGCACGAACCTTAGGGTCTTGGCGTCAAAGACCTTGAAGAACCATGCCCACGAGAATGCAGCGTGTACGCTGGGATGTCCCAGATCAACAGACCTGTACATTTCGTGTTCCGCAGACACTAGATGACCGTTGAGCGCAAGGACACTTGGGCGGCAGGCAAGTTCTACGAGCCGTATGTGGGCCGATGGAGCCGCCTTGTCGCGAAGGAGTTTCTCGCCTGGCTGGACGTCCCGCCGAAGTCAGATTGGCTGGATGTGGGATGCGGAACGGGCGCCCTCACGGAGCTCATCCTGTTGCAGACGCAGCCTCGCTCTGTGAAAGGAGTGGATCCTTCCGCAGGTTTTTTGGAGCATGCTCGGGCGCATGTCGTTGATGCAAAGGCAACGTTCGAGGTAGGCGACGCCCAGGCGCTACCCGTGAGGTCCGAGCAGTTTGGCGCAGCGGTCGCCGGTCTTGTGCTCAACTTTGTGCCCGATCCCTCGATGGCCGTTCGTGAAATGGCGCGCGCGGTCCGGCCGCGAGGCATGGTGGCCGCGTACGTGTGGGACTACGCTGGGAAGATGGAATTGATGCGCTGCTTCTGGGATGCGGCCGTGGAGTTGGACCGCGGAGCTTCCGAGCTGGACGAAGGCCGCCGCTTTCCGCTGTGCGGGCCGGTTCCCCTGACGGAGTTATTCACGAAGGCCGGACTCCGTGAAGTCCAGACCCAGGCGATCGATGTTCCCACCAGATTCCGCGATTTTGACGATTATTGGAGGCCCTTCCTGGGTGGTCAAGCGCCTGCGCCGGGATATGCGATGTCTTTGAGCGAAGAGCGGCGTGGCGCGCTACGGGACCGAATTCGCGCCAAACTTCCAATTGCCCGCGACGGATCCATCGGCCTGATTGCACGTGCCTGGGCAGTCCGCGGCCGGGAGCGTAAGTGAAACAAGGGCAGTTTGCCAGCCAATTCGCGTGACCGCTGGCGCATCGCGGCTCGCGACGGGTCCCGCTGCGGCTGCCGGAAGACACGTCAGGGCCGCCCCCCAGGGGCGTCCGACGCGCCGTTCACACTCGCGGTCCCGAGGCTCCGCCTCCCCGCGGTGGAACCCGCGTTTCCGCTTCCGCTCGTTACGCTGCCTCGTCGCCCTCGCCGTGGTCTGAGCCGTCGTTACCGAGCGCCTGTCGTCGAAGGACCCGGCTCTTCCAGTACGGCGGGCCGCGACCAGGCGAGCGGCTCGGCACGTCGATCAGCTCGCCCGCCGCGGCCAGGTGGCGGGCAATGCTGACAGGGTTCTTCACCACGGCGAGGAGCCTCATCCGCCCCTGGCAGGATGGGCAATTGAGAAGCGCGGAGCCTGGCCTTGGGCCACGAAGCAGGGTAGCAAGCGGACGGGAAGCCCCGAATTCCGCCGCAGTGGCGGAGCCTCGCGCACAGCGGGGGCTTGGCCCGTCCGCAGCCCCTCGGAGACGGCGTCAGGCGCGCCCGCCTGCTCCTGGAGTGCGCCGGCCGGGCCCCACCGCCGCTCCGCGGCTCCGCGAACGGACTGGCAAATCGCGCTCGTTTCGCTTACGCTCCTCCATTGAATCAAGTCGGGTGAGAGAGCCAGAACCTGAAGGCCACGCCTACACGAGAAGGCATGCGCCGTTTGCGGCTGCGGGCGCGGCTATTGGTTCCCACCGATGGGCTTGGGCGGCTGCAACTGGCTTGAAGCCGCTACGCAAGCCCGCGGGTAGTCGTTCCAGCAGCCGCATTTGTTGGACCCCATATCGTTGAAAGAGTAAGCCAGGGCGGTTGCGGCCCCTACTCCGTGCTCCCCGTCCAAGTCGAAAGCCTGGCAGAACAGCTCGTTGTTCCACAGAGACAGAGAGCTGCCAAACGAGCTGACCGCCGCGCGCGCGCTGCCCGCGATGTGGGTTCTGGCGATCAACACCTCCGCGGGGCGCTGGGGGTCGTCGGTCATAACCATGATTCCGTCCCCGAACCTTCCTTCGGGGAGGCCCGGGAGAACGGAGGTGTCCTCGATATCGACCTTGTTGATGACGATGGCGGGCTCGCTCCAGGGGATCATGTTCTCGATCAGAATGCCTGCTTCCTGGTTCCCCAACAGGGAGCAGTCCTGGACAGAGAAATCGCTGTAGACATTGCTGGCGAGGATGCCGCCCTGCTTCGCACCGATAACGGTGCAGCCCTGGATGCCGACCGTCGCGTACTGGAAATACATGCCCGCGCCTTCAGGGTCAATGGCCTTCGTATCGAAGACGAAGACCTTGGGTGGCACCATCGGGGTCAGAGGCCCAGGCCCCACGGAGATGCCGTGCCACTGTGTCTTCACGACGGTCGTGTGGGTCACGTTGAGCGTACCCGACGAGAGGGCCAGGACGCCGCGGCCCGTGCCGTCGATGAAGAGCCGGTCGGCGGTCAGTTTCCCCGGCGCGCCGCGCTCGTCGTCCCTCAACACGACGCCCGCGTCGAAGCCTGACAGCCGCAGGTTACTTACCACTACCTCGCCGCCGATGACGTTCAGCAGGCCGCTGACGTCGGCGGCGGGCAGTGTGATTTCGCCGCGCTCATCCACGACCCTCTGCGGAGCGCGCCCCACCAGGCGCGTGAGGGGTGGCAGCTCGGTGCGCGTCCAGCGCGCGCCTTCGATGCGCAACCTTCGTCCGCGCACGAAGATCGGTTGCTGAATCAGGTGGAAACCCGGCGCGATCCGAATGGTCGCGCCGTCGGGCGCCTCATCGATGACGGACTGCAGATCGGCCTGGGTTCGGCTGGGCCAATGAATGGCGGCACGGGCCTGGTCGTCGTTCTCCCTTTTCGCGCCGGCGGGGCTTTTGGCTCCGGGGGTGTCATCAAGTCGGCCCGCGTCGGCCTTCTGCACCCCAGGGTTCGGCAGGTTCTTTTCGGCGGCGCCAGGGGCGCTCCACGAGAGCGCCGAGAGAAACACAACCAAGGTCAATGCTTTTCGCACACAGACCTCCTCTGTGCCTGACTCCATCCTCCGAAAGCGCAGGCACGCGCCCAGGGGAGGCTGACTGCGAGTGAAGGGTCGACAGGCAGTGTACTCCATGCTCTCCGTCCCGCGCTCCGGCCCGCGGCAAGACGAAGGAATGCGGGCGCAACTTGAGGAGCAGGGCATCGGCGCGACGGTCACGGCAACGGTTTCGAGGAGGAGGAGGCCGTTCCCCTATGGCTGCTCTTGGCCTCCGGTCAGCGACGCCCGGGTCACGGCTGGCATCTGCGAGAGGGCCTTCAGTACTTCGCCCATGCTCGACACCTGCTGCTTCAAGGTGGCCACCTCCGCGGTTTGGAGCCGCAGCTCCGCCGTCTCCCGCTTGAGTGAGGCGATCTCCGCGGCCTGCGCCGAGATCGCGTCGTTGAAACAGCAGACCGTGCGCATCGCGGATCTCGAGAACAGCCGCCGGGCGCTGACCGCGGAACTCGTATCGCTCAAGGCGCAGGTCGGGCGGATCGCGGAGTTCGAGCAGCAGGCCTCGCGCGTGGCGGTCCTGCTGCAGAGCCTCGCGCCACCGTTGGCGTCGACCATCGGCACCCCAGGGGTCGCGAAAGGCGCCGAGCAACCCCGCAAGTAGGCAAGGCCACCGAGACGGCCAAAACGGTAATGCTGCTCTCGACTACAGGGCCTGGCCTTTGGCGGGCTGTCCCTTCAATAGAAACGTCTTCGGGTACGGGCCGCGACCGCAGATCTTGAAGGAACCGAAGTCCTTGTACCAGTCCCCCTCGGGCGCGTCCGGACCCGATTCGCGCCACAGCTTCAGGGCGTAAAGATCCGTGGCTTTGATCTTGCGCTCGCGCAGACGCTCGAACAGGTGGTCCCGCAGCGCCTTCGGCAGGTCGGCCCACTGAACCGGGGGCATCAGTTGCCGAAGGTGAGGCGCGCCAGTTCGGCCTTGATTCGCTTCTGATCGTCGCGATTGGTCGACCTGGCCAGCTGTTCGGCCAACTCGAAGAAACGCTCTTTCTCCCGCTCTTTCGCGGCGAGACCCGCTCTTACCAGCTCGGCGATCACCTTGCTCGAACTGAGCCCCTTTGTCTTGGCGAGCGCCCGGACCTGCCGCGATACGCGCACAGGAAGACTGACGCTTTGTCGGCTGGATGCTTCGGCGGTCTGCATGGCTTCACTCTACAGCAGTATGCACCACTATGGTGTGGGCCGTTGCCGCCTGCCTGCCAGGCGCTGACCGCGGAACTCGTATCGGTCAAGGCGCAGGTCGGGCGGATCGCGGAGCTACAATCGGCGTCGAGCGTCAGCGCCCCGGCGCGAAGCGCGCCGAGCCGCCCCGCAAATGGGCGAAACCCGTGCTTTTCGGGGGGAGGAGGATTGACATAATTAAAGTCGTGCGTTAAAAAGACAAGCATGCCCATCATCCACCGGCAGGCCGCGGATCTCCTCCGGCGCATGGTCCGCACCTTCCCCGCGGTTCTGGTGCTGGGTCCGCGCCAGTGCGGGAAGACGACGCTGGTCAAGGGCGCACTCCCGGAGTTCGACCACTTCGACCTGGAAAGACCTCAGGATCTGGGCCTCATCGCCGCCGACCCCGCGGGCTTCTTCGACTTTCACCCCAAAAGGATCGTGATCGATGAAGCCCAGCGCCTGCCTGGCCTCTTCTCCGTCCTTCGCCCCGTGCTCGATTCGCGAACGGCCAAAGGGCGCATCGTCCTCACCGGGTCGGCGAGCCCGGAGCTTGTGCGCGGAGTCTCGGAGAGCCTGGCGGGGCGAGTGGGCGTGGTCCATCTCACCCCGTTTCTGGAGGGGGAGGTCGCGGGCACCGGTTACTCGAAGCTTCGAGAGTTCTACGGAGGCTTCCCCCCGCTGCTGACTCTCAGATCCAATGACAAGAAGAGGCTCTGGCTCGAGTCCTACGTCCAACTCTTCCTCGAGCGGGATCTTCCCGCTATGGGCCCGAGGCTCCCGGCTGCCCGGATACGTCTTCTCTGGACCATGCTGACCCACGTTCACGGGAACATCCTGAACATGTCCGACCTGTCTCGTTCGCTCGGCGTTTCCGTTCCTACCGTCCAGGCGAACCTCGACGTCCTCGAACAGACGTTCATGATCCGGCGGCTTCCTCCGTTCTTCGCGAACATTCAGAAGCGGCTCACCAAGAGTCCGAAGGTCTACATTCGGGACACCGGCCTGCTTCACTACCTCGCGGGTCTGCAGAACGAAGCGGCTCTGGAGACATGGGATCGCCGGGGCGCTTCGTTCGAGGGTCTGGTGATCGAGGAGATGATCAGCCGCGCCCAGATCGACGATCCCGGGGCCCGGGGCTACTTCTGGGGCACCCACGGCGGCGGCGAGACCGATCTCCTTCTGGTGTCCCGCGGCGTCATGACGCCGATTGAGATCAAGAGGTCCCGATCGGTCGATCCGCGCGAAGTAAACCCCCTGAGGCGGTGCATGGCCGACCTCGGACTCAAGCGAGGGGTGGTGATCTACCGGGGCCGGGGGCGGGTGAGGCTCACGGCCGAAGTGGATGCGATTCCCTGGGACGAGATTCGCGCCGGCGGAGCGCTGTAACCCAGGAACAGCGTCGTCCCTGGATACTCTGCTCGCAGCGACCCTTGCACGAAAACGTGACCGCCAATTCCGATGGCAGCCCGTTCCGGCGGGCGGGAAGGGGCTGCGTCGCCGCACGAGGATTTAGCCGTTTGCATCATTGCGCTAGCCTTGGCCCCGGCAGGACCATCGCTCAATCGTCTATCCCCGATCCTGGGGCTGGTGGAGGAACGATGAATGTCCCCATGGAGGAATCGAGAATGAAAGCAATTGGCAGCTGGCAGCCGATGTTGGTGAGCGCGCTGGCGCTCGCGGTGTCCGTGTCTTTCGTGACGCCGATCGGCGCGCAGGACACATCGTCGTCGGCTGCGCTTCTGGCACAGCGTGGCGCGGTCGCCGAGTCGATCCTGGCCGCGAAGGAACGAGCGCTCGGCGAGCCCTTCGACGCCAGGGTTCGAGCCTCCCTGAAGAGCCGGATGGAGGCGCTGTCGATGGAGCAACTCACGGCCTTGGCGCGGGAAGGCGAGTCTGCGGACGTGCCGTTGGCGCTGGGGTCGGTGACGAGCGACCTCGTCTACACGCCGGTGACGCCGTGTCGCGTGTTCGACAGCCGTGTCTCTCAAGGCGGCCCCGGGCCGATCCCGGCCAACACTCAGCGGAACGTGTTTGTGGCGGGCACTGTGGGCTTTCCGGCGCAGGGAGGCCTTGCCGGCGGCTGCGGCGTTCCGGTGGGCGCGACGTCGGCAATCATCAACTTCGTGACCGTCCTGCCGGCGGGTCCGGGGAACATCCGGGCCTGGGCGGTGGCGGACCCGCAGCCTCCGGCGCCGCTCGCGGCGATCATGAACTACGGTGTGGTTGCGGGTCTGCCCGCGCTTGCGAACGGTGTGGCGGTGGCGCTGTGTAACCCGGCGGCGACGTCGTGCACGCTCGGCGACCTGCGGCTGCAGGCGGACACGAGTTCGACGGACATCCTGGGCGACGTGGTCGGCTACTTCGGCGCGGCCGTCGGGGCCGCGGGCCCCCCAGGACCCACTGGGCCTGCGGGACCCACCGGGCCAGCCGGAGCGACAGGAGCCACGGGCCTCACCGGAGCCCCCGGAGCTACCGGACCCACCGGACCCGACGGGCCGACTGGACCCACCGGACCGACTGGACCGATCGGGCCGATCGGGCCGCCAGGGACAGTGACGCTCGCGGCGCGGCCCTGCGCTGACAGCAGCAATCGTTACGTCAACTGCGGCAACGGGACGGTGACGGACACCGTGACCGGGCTGATATGGCTGGCGAACGCGAGTTGCTTCACAGCCATTGCCTACGCGCCTGCCAGCCAGGCGGCGGCGGGGCTCTCGGCCGGCCAATGCGGATTGACGGACGCTTCGTCCGCGGGGGACTGGCGGTTGCCGACAAGGGCGGAGTGGCAGGCCACGGTTGCCCGCGCGGTGGCTTTGACCTGCACCCTTCCTGCTCTGACCAATAACGCCGGGACCGACTGCCTCAGTGTGGGACCCACTTCGTTCACCGGGGTGCAGTCCGACTACTACTGGTCGTCCAGCGCCTTCGAGCCCGACCCGACCATCGCGTGGATCGTGGATGTCGGCTTTGGCCCCCTCCTCAACTTCGTCTTGAAGGCCCAGAACGCCCTCGTGTGGCCGGTGCGAAGCGCACGGTGAACGACCCAGCCTCATCCTGAACGGCGAGGCCACCTGGAAACTCCGGGGGCAACGACCGCGGCGCGGCAAATCCTGCGTTCAAAGCCTGACCTTGAGCATTCCCGGCTTCCAGAACGAGCACCGTAATCCTCGCGGCGTCCTTTCTGGCCGGGATCGCCCAGGCGCGCCTACACCCTGATCGGCCTTCGCCTGAAGCCCCCGGCGAAGCGGCGCCCAGGCCCCGCTCTTCGAGCAGCGGATCGTGCTCGAGCGCACAGGGCAGAGAGGCTGCCATTGCACGAAAAGGTGACCGCCATTCCGATGGCAGCCCTTTCGGGGGTCACCGACCTGAACGGCGAGGGCGACGCGGTGGGCGGCATCATCGTGATGCGTCACGGCGAGAACGCACGTGAGGTGATCCGCTTGGTCCGGGAGCGCCTCGACCAGATCCAGCCGTCCCTGCCCAAGGGCGTTCGCGTAGTCACGACCTACGACCGTTCGGAACTGATCGATGCCTCGATCGACAACCTCAAGCACGAGCTCCTCATCGAAATCGCGATCGTGAGCCTGGTGATCCTCGTCTTCCTCTGGCACATCCCCTCCGCCATCGTCCCCATCGTCACCATTCCGGTGTCGGTGCTGCTCGCGTTCATACCCATGTCTTTGATGGGCATCTCCTCGAACATCATGTCGCTCGCCGGTATCGCCATCTCCATCGGCGTCCTGGTGGACGGCGCCATCGTGGAGGTGGAGAACGCGTACCGGAAGCTCCAGAAGTGGGAAGAAGGAGGACGGCAGGGCGACTTCCATGCCATAAGGCTCGAGGCTCTGCTCGAGGTGGGACCCTCGGTCTTCTTTTCGCTGCTCGTGATCGCGGTGGCGTTCCTCCCCGTCTTCACCCTCGTCGATCAGGAGGGGCGTCTGTTCACACCGCTCGCCCGGACCAAGAACCTCGAGCTCAATCGAGAGAAGCTCGCGCGGCGGGGTCTGAGCGTCGCCTCGGTGCAGGACATCATCCTCTCCGCGATCGGCGGAGAGAACGTCACCACCACCGTGGAAGGACGCGCCCGTTTCCCGGTAAACGTCCGCTACCCTCGCGAATTGCGCGACGATCTCGATCGCCTCGGTCGAGTCCTCGTGTCAACGCCCTCGGGCGCGCAGATCCCGCTCTCGCAGGTCGCGGCCATCCGCAAGGTGGAAGGGCCGTCCATGATCCGCAACGAGAACGGCCTGCTCGCGGGCTACGTCTACGTGGACACCGCGGAAAGCGACATCGGCGGCTTCGTGGAGCGCGCGAAGGAAGCGGCGCGACGGGTGACCTTGAAGCCCGGTTACTCGATGGAGTGGAGCGGCCAGTACGAGAACATGCTCCGGGTTCGCGAACGGCTGAAGCTGGTGGTGCCGGTCACGCTCTTCACCGCTCGTCTACCCCGCGATCCATCTGATCTGGAAGTGGAACACCGAGGTCAAGGGCGAGGCGGAGGCGCGGGGAGACGGGCCTGCAAACGGCCTATCGGTCGGGATGGGCGCGGCTTGAAGGAATTCCAGGGGGCGCTCTTGCTCGCCCCCCGCAGCCCCAGTGCCGATCGAGGCCGACCCGATATGATGCCGGAATGTCGACCGACATACTTCAAACTCAGCGGCGCGCCATCCTTGACTTGGCGATACGCCATGGCGCGCGCAACGTCAGGGTGTTCGGTTCGATGGCGCGTGGCGAGGCCGGGCCGGACAGCGACGTCGATCTACTGGTCGACATCGCACCGGGACGGACCTTGCTTGACGTGATCGCGCTCGAGCAGGATCTAAAGGCGTTGCTTGGACGCTCCGTTGAAGTGTTGACCGACGGTGGGCTGAGTCCATATCTGCAACAGCGGATTCTGGCCGAAGCCGCGCCACTATGAAGGACGACCGGGTCTATCTCCAACACATCCGGGACGCGCTGCAGGACATAGACGCCTACTGTGGCACCGACCACGACGTCTTTCTTTCCGACCGTATGCGGCAAGACGCCACGCTGCGGAAGCTGGAGATCATTGGGCAGGCTGTCAAGAATCTTTCCGAACCCACCAAGTCGCGTCAGCCCGCCATCCCCTGGAAGCAGATCGCCGGTATGCGTGACAAAGTTATCCACGACTATTTCGGGGTCAACCTCGAGATCGTGTGGGCGGTCGTCCAGAAGGAACTGCCCCGACTGCGCATGGCGGTTGAAGCGCCCTGAAAGACCCGTGATCCGTTCGCCCTTGATGGCGCCTGGCATGAGCAAGGGAATGAGCTCGTGTACAGGCCAGGCTTCGCGCTTCTCACTTGCCCCAGTTGCCAGGGGCGGATGAGGCTGCTCGCGGTGGAACCCCGTGAGCAGCGCGCAGCCTGGCCTTGGGCCACGAGGCAGCGTAGAAGCGGAGGCGAAAACGCGGGTTGCACGGCACGAGGGCGAAGCCTGCCCGCCGCGAAGGTTTGGCGCACCGCAGGCCCCTCGCCGGCAAGGCCCGGGCGCGTCTACGGGCGGCCGAAGTGCCCCGCGCGC
>JANLSZ010000135.1:0-17687 GCA_031362685.1 Vicinamibacteria bacterium
TATCGGATAAGACGCGAGGCGCGAGTGTCCGCGGCCACCGGGATCGAAGTGGTGACCGAAGGAATCCTGACCAGGGCCCTGCTCGCCCAGCCGGATCTCATCGGCTGCGGTCTGCTGATCTTCGACGAGTTTCACGAGCGATCCATCCACGCCGACCTGGGTCTCGCCCTGGCCCGCCGGGTCCAGGCGTTGTTCCGGCCGGACCTGCGGATCCTCATCATGAGCGCCACCCTCGACGAAGCGGCCCTGTCTCGTTCGCTCGGCGCCGGCGTGCCCATCGTAACCAGCGCGGGACGTGCGTTCCCGGTCGACATCACCTACGCGTCGGACGACCTCAATCCAGACCGCGACCCGGTTCCAACCGTGGCGGCCGCGATTCGACGTGCCTTGAAGACCACCGAGGGTGACCTGCTGACCTTCCTTCCCGGGAAGTCGGAAATCGCCCGCGTCGCTGCAAGTCTTCAGGATCTCGCCGCGGCCGACCGTCTCGACCTGCGACCGCTGCACGGCGACCTCACCATCGAAGAGCAGCAGGCCGCGATCCTGCCGGGGTCGAGGCGTCGCGTGGTTCTGGCCACGAACATCGCGGAGACGAGCCTCACCATTGAGGGCGTGCGCGTGGTGATCGACAGCGGTCTCGCGCGGGTGTCGCGATTCGATTCCGGCCTTGGGCTTTCGCGGCTCGACACCGTGCGCATCGCCCGGGACAATGCCGATCAGCGCGCCGGACGCGCCGGGCGGCTGGGCCCCGGGAACGCGTTTCGGCTCTGGACCGAGGCGACCCAGAAGGCGCTGGTCGCGTCTCGAATGCCCGAGATCGTGGACGCCGATCTGTTGCCTCTGGCTCTCGACCTCGCGATCTGGGGCGAGCCTGACGCCTCCCTCGCCTGGATCACCTCACCGCTGGCCGGCGCTCTCGCGGAAGGGCGGCGCATCCTCGGCGAACTGGGGGCGGTGAAAGGTGAGGCGGTCACCGCGCACGGCCGTGCCATTCACGAGCTTGGGGTCCATCCGCGGATCGGGCATCTGCTCATCGAAGGTCGACGCCTTGGCCTGGGAGGCCTGGCCGCCGACGTCGCCGCGTTGCTGGAGGAGCGGGACATTCTTCCCCGCGAGGCGGGCGCGGATCTGACCTTGCGCGTGGAGGCCCTGCGCGGCCGGGGTCGTGCGCCATCGGGCGGGGGCGGGCTTGCGCGCATCCGCGATATCGCGCGCGATCACCGGTCTCGACTCAAGCTCGGCGCGAGCGAGGCCCCGGGCGCCATCGAGGAGGTGGGGCGGCTGGTTGCCCTCGCGTATCCCGAGCGCGTGGCCCAACGCCGGCCCGGCTCGACCGACCGGTATCGCCTCGCCACCGGCCGCGGCGCACGGCTCGACACCGCCGACCCGCTCACCCACGAGGAGTGGCTGGCCGTGGCCCACGTCGACGCCCGCGACGCGGAGGGGCGGATCTTCCTCGCCGCTCCTGTGGACATCACGACCGTGGAGCCTCAGACCCGCGATGTCGTCGCCTGGGACGAAGGCCGCGGCATGATCGTGGCGCAGCGCGAGCGACGCATCGGCGAACTCGTCCTCGACGCCAAGCCTCTCGCCTCCATCCCGGACGACGTCAAGGTGGCGTTGCTTCTCGGAGCGGTCCGGTCGGAAAGACTGCTGCCACTGTTACTCTCCGACTCCGCGCGCGCTTTACAGGCGCGGGTGATGTCGGTCCGCGCGTGGGGTCACGCCGACAAGTTCCCTGACCTCTCGGACGAGGCGCTTCTGGCCACCCTCGGCGCATGGCTGCAGTCCGACCTCGTCGCCTCGCGGTCGCGGGCGGATCTACTGCGCATCGACACCGCTGGAGCGCTCACCGCTATCCTCGATTGGAATCAACAGCGGGAACTCGATGCTCTGGCCCCCTCCACCATCGAAGCCCCCACCGGATCGAAGATCGAGCTTCAGTACTTCGCGGATGGTTCATCACCCGTTCTCGCCGTCCGGTTGCAGGAGATCTTCGGCTGGCTCGACACCCCCACCGTCAACGACGGCCGCACCCGCGTGACTCTTCATCTCCTCTCCCCCGGCCGCCGGCCGGTTCAAGTGACTCAGGATCTCCGCAGTTTCTGGACGAACACCTATCCCGAAGTAAAGAGGGAACTACGCGCGCGCTACCCGCGCCATTCCTGGCCTGATGATCCCCTGACCGCGATACCCATCCGAGGTCCGAAGAAAAGGGGCCAGTAGGGGAGGGTGAGCGTCCGACCCTATTGGCCGATGTCCTTCCCCGAGGTCAGACGGTCGATCGCCTCGACCAGACCCCGGGCCTCGTACGGAATCGGCTGCCCGGACTTCAGGAGGATCGTGCGCGGGTCGACGCGTTCACCGTAGATGGCGTGATTGGCCCCGGTGTCCTGCCGCAGCGACGCGCCCTCGAGAGAGATCCCGGCAAAGATGCCGCGACTCCTCGAGTAGCTCAGTATCTCGGCGCGCATGCGAAGGTCCGTGCCCGCCTCGGCGTTGCGACCGATCGGTCCGGCCGCAACCGACGCGTCGACGCCAAGGGTGAACCTGCTCTTCAGCAAATTGTCGACACCCTTCTGGTTCATCACCAGAAGAACGAAATCGGAGGACTGGCCGCCGATCTGAAAGCCCACGCTGGCGCCCTTGAGCGACACCATGAGCGGCGGTCCCCACGGACCCTCGCCATTGCCGGTTCGACACAACGCCGCGCCATAGCCGAAGCGCCCGCCGATACCGAGGGCGGCTTTCTTGACCCCTGGAATGACGATGACGCACCTCGCCGTTTCGAGGATCTCTCGGGGGGCGCCCTCTTTAAGTCCGGCCAGTTCGACCAGAACCTCACGACTCTCGTTGAGTCGTCGGGCTTCCTTCACGTCCGCTCCGGCAAAGGGCGCAGCCGTGAGGGCTCCGGCGAGCATCCATAAGGCGATACGGCGCGTCCGCTTTATCGGGTCGGTCACGATCTTCAGGCTACGACGGGATGTCGTTTCGCCTTCACTCGCCGCGCCCGGTGTCCAGGCGCCAGTCCATGGACGGGCGGTGGCACTATCTACCTACCCGGTGGTCGACGAGCGCGCGAAGCATCAGGGCAGACGAGCCACGATCTCTTCACTCACCACCCACAGCTTCCCGGCGGTGGCGGCGTCGCTGCCGTCCGGGCGGGGCTCGGTAACATTGCAGTCCGCAAAGTACTTGCCCGAGATCCCGGCCGCCCCGGGATGGGCGGCGACGTAGGACTGGGTCGCGGCGCCCTCGCCGACGCTCTTCATGGCCAGGCTTCCGGCCGCGCCGAACAGCATCCGGACCACCGGGTTCATGTGCCGGCTCAGATTCGTGAAGATCACCCCCGGATGGACGGAGTTCGCGGTCTTCCCGGTGCCCTCGAACCGCCGCGCCAGTTCCTGGGCGAACAGCAGGTTGGCCATCTTGGACTGTCCGTAGGCCTTCCAGGGGGAGTAGTCGCGTTCGCCCGACAGGTTGTCGAACTCGATGCCACCCCTGGGCGCGCGGGTGTGGGCCGCGCTGCTGACCATGACCACGCGGCCGTCTTCAGCCAGCGCGTCGAGGAGGCCGGTCACGAGCATGAAATGCCCGATGTGGTTGGTGAGGAATTGCCGTTCGAGGCCGAAGGCCTGCTCGCATCTGGGCAGAGCCATGATGCCAGCGTTGCAAATGAGACCATCGAGCTTCGAGCCGTTCAGCGCCGCCTTCACGGCTTTGACGCCCGCGCGCACGGAGGCCGGATCGGAGAGCTCGCAGGCCAAGCCCTTGCTCGCTCCGCCCAAAGAAGCGAGGGCGGTGGTCGCCTTCTCCGCGGTCCGGGCCGCGCCGAAGACACGGCCGCCCCGCAGTGCGAGCACGCGCGCGGTCTCCAGGCCGAGACCCGAGTTGCAGCCGGTGACGAGATAGGTTTTGCCGGCGAGCGAAAGGCCGGCCGTCACCTCCTCCGCAGTCGAGCCATAGCCAAAACCGTTCGGGCCCTTGGGCTTGAGCATTGAGTACAGCGACATTGAGTCTCCCTCGGAAGAAGTTAGCCAGCGCAAGAGGCTGAACCTGCGCGGGGTTCAGATTACCGCGCCGCCTCGATCCCGCCGTGGCAGACGTACTTCAACTCGAGGAACGCGTCGATGCCGTGTCTCGATCCTTCCCGGCCGATGCCCGACTCCTTCATCCCGCCAAACGGCGCGACCTCGGTGGAGATGATGCCGGTGTTCACGCCGACGATCCCGCACTCCAAAGCCTCGCTGACCCGGAACACCCGAGAGGCATCGCGCGTGTAGAAGTAGGCGGCCAGACCGAACTCGGTGTCGTTGGCCTTCTGAATGGCCTCGGCCTCGGTCTTGAATCGGAAGAGCGGAGCGACCGGACCGAAGGTCTCTTCGCGGGCGAGGATCATCGAAGGCAAGGCGCCCGTAATAACCGTCGGCTCGAAGAACGTGCGCCCGAGGCGGTGCCGCTTCCCCCCGGTCAGGACCGTCGCCCCTTTGGCCAGCGCGTCGGCGATATGCGCCTCGACCTTGCGGACTGCGTTCTCATCGATGAGCGGGCCCTGTTCGACGCCTGCATCCAGGCCGCCGCCCACGACCAGATCGCCCACGCGTTGGGCGAGCTTGGCGGCAAAGGCTTCGTAGACGCCGTCCTGGACCAGGATGCGATTCGCGCACACGCAGGTCTGACCGCTGGCCCGGTACTTCGAGGCCATGGCCCCCATGACCGCGGCCTCGAGATCGGCGTCGTCGAAGACGATGAAAGGAGCGTTGCCGCCGAGTTCCATGGAAACGTTCTTGACCGTGTCGGCGCACTGCTTCATCAGGAGCTTTCCGGTTCGCGTCGAGCCCGTGAAGGTCAGCTTGCGCACGATCGGGTTCGTGGTCATCTCGCCCCCGATGGCCACGGCGTCGCCGGTGACCACGTTGAATACCCCCGGGGGAATCCCCGCCCGCTCCGCCAGCACGGCGAGGGCGAGCGCGGATAGCGGGGTCTGGGGCGCCGGCTTGAGGACCATGGTGCAACCGGCGGCGAGCGCTGGTCCCACCTTGCGCGTGACCATCGCCACCGGAAAATTCCACGGCGTGATCGCAGCGCACACCCCGACCGGTTCGCGCGTGACCTGAATGCGCTTGTCGGTGGTGGTTGCGGGGATGATCTCGCCATACACGCGCTTCGCCTCTTCCGCGAACCACTCGATGAACGACGCGCCGTAGGCGACCTCACCCTTCGCTTCGGCGAGCGGCTTGCCCTGCTCGCTGGTAAGGATCAGAGCGAGGTCGTCCTGGTTCGCCATCATCAGATCGAACCATCGGCGGAGAAGATTCGCCCGGTCCCTGCCCGACCGCTGACGCCATGCGCCGAACGCGCCATTCGCGGCCTCGATGGCCCGGCGTGTCTCGATAGCGCCCAGCTTAGGCACCATGACGATCTGCTTGCCGGTGGCCGGATTGTCAATGGACAGGTTGGCGCCGGAATCAGCTCCGATCCACTTGCCCGCGACATACGCCTGCGTCCGCAGAAGCGAGGCGTCCTTCAGCTCAATAGACATGCGGTGGATTGTAGATGCGTTGGCGGCGCGGTCCTCCGAGGGAGCCGACCGGATCGAGCCTATTCGTCGGAAGACGTCCGGCCTCGGTTCACCTTGCGCCTGGCCTCGAGCTTCTTGGCGTCCACCCGACGCGCCTTGGCGGCCCGGCTTGGCTTCGTGACCCGTCGCGTCTTGGGGACGATGAACGCCTGTGCGACCAGCGCGCGGACTTTCTCCTTCGCGTCTTCGAGATTGCGCCCCTGATCGCGGGACCGCTGAGAGGTCACGAGGAGCTGGCCGGAAGCGTCCAGCCGCGAGGCGGTGAGACCCAAGAGCCTCGCCCGTGCCGCCTGATCGAGGCCGGTGATCCGGGCAAGGTCGACGCGCAGTTCCACTTTCGACGAGACCTTGTTGACGTTCTGCCCGCCCGGGCCGGACGCGCGCACCGCCTTCCACTCGATGGCGGCATCGGGGATCACGGGTTGCATCGCGGCAACGATACCCAAATATGGGTTGTCCCGGCTCCCGGCATGGTCGGGGTGACGAGACTAGAACGCCGGGCCAAGCAGCACGGCGTTGGCGAAGAGGAGCATCGTGCCTTCGGTGTAAGCGCGGTGGTTCGGCTCTTCGGCGAACGCGATCACGTGACCCGCGCCGGACGCCTGATGAATGAGGTACGCCTTCTGGGCGAGTGCGGTCTGAGCGTCATCCCAGACCAGGCCAGACATCCGGAGCTTGTCCTTCTTCGCATAGACCCCCACGTTCTCGCCCTTGTCCAGGGCGATCGGGGTGAAGATCCGACGGCTCTCCACCAGGACGCCCATCTCGAAATCCGTTCCGGCCGACATCCAGTGCTCGGGATCGAGGATCACGCGGATGTAGGCGCCCGGCGTGTTCTCCGGCGTTTCGCGGTCCGGCTGAATCGCCTTCTCATAGTCAAAGGGCTTCGACGGATCGGCCTTCTTCTTGTCCCTGTCCTTGTCCTTGTCCGCATCGCCCGCCGGAGCGTCCTTCTCGGGGGTGCCGTCGCGGTTTTCGGTGCGGGTGTCGATGAGCGCCACCTTCTCCTTGGCCGCCCAGCGCGATGCTTCACCGAGCGTCACCACCGTGCCGCCCGCACGCACCCAGTCCTTGAGTCGCTTCACGCCGTCGTCACCGAGGCTCGAGTAGTCGCCCGAAGGCATGACCACCACGTCGTAGTCGTTGAGGTTGGCGCGGCGGAACGAATTCACCCGCACCGCGGTGGTGCGCACGCCAATGCGGCGCTCCAGGGCGAATCGGGCCCAACCGGCGGAGAGGGCGGAGGTCGGCACATCCCACATGAGCAGAACGCGCGGGCTCTTCATGTTCGCCACCTCCCCGCTGCCCAGCGAAATTCCACCCACGTCGACGAAAGCCGTATCGGTGCCCACCGGGGTGACGTTGTGCTTCGCGGCGATGGCGCCCAGCTTCGCGGCAAGGTCGTCGTTCTCCGAAGTGCGGAAGATCGCGGTGCCGGTCGGGAAAGTGGCGCCGTTGAGCTTGATGATGTCGCCGGCCACGCGCACCCGAATCCCGGCTCGCAAAGCTTCCGCCACGGTGGCCGCGGCATTGAAGCCCCAGGGCAGGAGATAGGCGACTCTCGCCGCCGGAAGAGTGGTGACGGTCGCGGTGGCCACGCCGGTCAGCGCCTGAACCTTCACCGCAACGGGCAGGGCCGAGGGCACACACTCGACGTCGAAAGCAAGGGGCAGGCTCCAGGCGGTCACGTCGTAGATCTGATCGCCCTGACGCTTCTTGCGACGCTCGTCCTGCTTCCTCACAAACGCAGGATCCTGATCCACGTTCACCTCGAGCAGATTGCGGATCAGACGGCCGGTGGGCTGGGCGGCGGAGACGAGGTAGGAGCCGGCCGGGATGTTCTGCATCCCCACCTTGGTCGCTTCGGAGGTCTGCCGTACGTCGATCCCCTGCCGCACCAACAGACGGGCCAGTCGCTCGGCGCGAGAAGGATCGACGCCGGGAACGAGGACGTACTCCTGCGTCCCCTTCTTCCCTTCCTCGACCGCGGAGAGCCGGTAGTTCGCGTAGTAGCGCAGAAGCTTCTCGCGATTTTCGGCCGCAGTGCGCGCGGTCTGGATGGCCGAGGTGAAGTGATGAAGGACGCCGTCCTTGTAGGTAAGAAGCAGGCCGTCGTCACGCTTGAAGGCGAGCGAGCGCGCCGAGGCCTGCTCGTAGGTCATGCCGATCGCGCCATTGAAGATGGGCCAGCTTTCGCCGTAGCCTGGATAGAACGAGTCGTACTGTTCGCGGATGAAGTAGCCGAAACCCTTCTCGTCGAAGCGCGCTCCGTTGTTCTTGCCGAAGACGTCGAACCACTCGCGCTGTTCCCTGGGCACGAAGGGGTTGATGGGGTCGGCGGGCGGGGCGAAGTAGTACGTTCCATTGCCGCCCATCTCGTGAAGGTCGACTGCCACCTGCGGGAAGTACTCCTGGTGGACGGCGATGCGGCCGATGGTCTCGGGTTGAGACATCGAGAACCAGTCGCGGTTCATGTCGAAGAGATAGTGGTTGGAACGCCCCCCCGGCCACGGCTCGTCGTGTTCGGCCGAAATCGGCTCGGGGTCGGGCCGGTCGGCCCGGCCCTGAAGATTCTGGAAGAGGAAACGCGCGCGGCCATCGGGGTTTTCCATGGGATCGATGATCACGATGGCGTTCCCGAGGATCAGGTCAATGCCAGCGTCGTTCCGGGCCGCGAGCAGGTGATAGGCCTCGGCCAGCGACGCGTCCGAAGACGAGATCTCGTTGCCGTGCACGCCATGCAGCAGCCACACCGACGCGGGGAGAGTCTTGATGAGGTCCTCACGCTCCGCCGCGGTGGTGGTGCGCGGATCGGCGAGTTTCTTGAGTCCCGCTTTGATCGAGTCGAGTTTCGCCATGCGATCCGCCGAGCCGACCACGAAGATCCACAACGGCCGGCCTTCCCAGGAACGGGCGTATTCAACCAGCCGGGTGCGCTCCGGCGCGGCCACCGCCAGGGCCCTTAGGTAGGTGGCAACGTTTTCGGTCGAAGTGATCTCATCTCCATGGTCGTAGCCGAGAACCTGTTTGAGGGTGGGAATCTTCGGGTCGTAGGCGGTGCTGGAATCGAGGACGCGCGGTGCGTTGAGGGCGAGTCCAAGAACAAGGGTGGCGAGCATGCGGGATCTCCTCTGGAGGCGGCGTGAAGGTAAGCCCGCGGATTCTATCGGCCCCGACCGCAGCGAACTTTCCGTTTTCCGCCCGGCGGCCCGGACGACGCCCGATGAGTATCCTTAGCACCTTCGAGACGGGCGGTGCTCAACAAGCTCTACCGCAGGAACGCGCCCAAGATCGTGAAGGGTCTGCCCGCCAGGGGCTTCCCTCAATAGCCGCGCAGGAGAAGGAGAAACGAGATGATCGGTCGATGGTTTGGTTCGGGAGCGCGGCGATGGGCGATGGCGCTTGTCTTCTTGATGGCGGCGGCGCCCCTCTTCGCCGGCGAGTATCAGGACGATCTGAAGGCACGGCGGGCGCGGGCGCTGCAAAGACTCGACTCCGGCACGATCATGATCGCGTGGAGCGCCCCCGCGAAGGTGTACTCGACCGACGTGAACTACGAGTACCGGCAGGATTCGAGCCTGCTGTACCTCACCGGCCTCGATCAGGAAGAGACCATCCTGGTCCTGATGCCGGGCGCCTCCACGAAGAAGGAGGTCATCTTCGTCCGCGAGCCGAACGCGCGGCGAGAGCATTGGAACGGCCACACCCCGACCAAGGAAGAAGTCGCCGCGCAGACCGGGGTCGAGACCGTCTACTTCGTCTCGCAGTTCGAGCCCTTCATCACCGCCATGTTCAACGGCCGCAACTTCGGCCTGCGGCGCGGCGAAACCACCACGGAGTGGAACGCCTTCCAGGAGGAAGTGAAAGCCGGCCGGGCCAAACTGGCGCTCCTTCTCGGACCTCGCCCGGCCCCGTCGCAGGAGCTTCCCGAGGTCTACGCCTGGGCCAACCGGTTCCGCGACCGTTTCTTCGGGGTGGCCGTGACCGATGCCAAGCCGCTCGTCGACGAACTCCGTCAGATCAAGACCCCATACGAGCAGAAGGTCCTCGAGAAGAGCGTGCTCATCTCGAGCGACGCTCACAAGGCCGGCATGAAGGCGGCCGCGCCCGGCCGTTTCGAGCACGAGGTCGAAGCGGCCATCGAGCAGGTCTACCTCGCGAATGGCGCCATGAGCTGGGGATATCCCTCGATCGTGGGCAGCGGGCCCAACTCGACCATCCTTCACTACGAGGCCTCGAAGCGGAAGATGGAGCCGGGCGACCTGCTTCTGGTGGACGCGGCCGGCAGTTACCAGGGTCTCACCGGAGACATCACGCGCACCTACCCGGTGAGCGGGACCTTCACGCCCGTGCAGAAGGAGATCTATGGTCTGGTGTTCGCGGCCCAGGAAGCGGCGATGGCCGCGGCCCGCGCGGGGAACAAAACCCAGGACATCGAGAAGGCCTCGGAGGAGGTCATCAAGAACGGCCTGCTCAAGCTCGGGCTGATCACCGACGTGAAGAGTGAGCAGTTCCGGACCTGGTACACCCACGGGATCTGCCATTGGATCGGCATGGACGTCCACGACGTGGGCGATTACGAGAAACCCCTCGGCCCCGGCATGGCCTTCACCATCGAGCCCGGGGTCTACATCCGGCCGCAGGCCCTGGACGACCTGCCCGACAATCCGGCGAATCGCGCCTTCAAGGAGAAGGTGGCGCCCGCGGTGGCGAAGTACAAGAATATCGGAGTCAGGATCGAAGACTCGTTCCTCCTCACCGATAGCGGCCTCAAGAGCCTCTCCGCGAGCGTCCCGCGGACGATCGAGGAGGTGGAGAACTGGCTCAAGCCATCGCCGCCCGCCCGGCGCTGAAGGAGAATCAACGCTCCCCTTGAGCGTCCTCGACTATCTCCGGACCATCGGACGGACGCCCCCGGCATCCGCGGAGGCCGATTCACGCTTCCTCGCCGTCGCCGAGGCGAGTGCGGCCATCGTTCTGATCGTGGAAGGGGACATCGTCCGGTACGCGAACAAGGCGGCCCGAAGCAGCAGCGGGGTGAGACGCGGCGATCTGGTGGGCTCCCACTTCTCCGACCTCGCTCACCAAGACTCCCGCTCCGCCCTGAAGCAGCGCATGACCGGGGCCACCCCCTCGACCGTTCTGGCTCCCCTCAGATTCGAGTTGAAGCTCGACGGGGCTCCGGGATCAGAGCCCTGGATCGATCTGACTCTCAGCCCGATCGAACACGAGGGCCGAAAGGCCGTGCTGGCCATGGGCTTCGACATCACCGACCGGAAGCTGGCGGAAAACGCCATGCGGGAGTCGGAGCGACGCCTGCGCGATCTGATCGAGAACGTGCAACTCGTCTCCGTCCTGCTCGACGCCCGGGGCGATGTGACCTTCGCCAACGAATACGCGCTGGAACTGCTCGGCCTGCACGAGGAGGGGGTGGTGGGCCGCAACTGGTTCGACCTCGTGCTGCCCATCGACAAGAGCGCGCCGATGCGCGCGGCCTTTCTGGAGCGCATGTCGACGGGGACGGCCCCGCACGAGGAGTATGAGATCCTGACCGCGCGGAGCGAACCGCGGGTGGTGTCGTGGAACTCGACCGTCCTGCACGATCCCAAAGGCGCCATCTGCGGCATGGCCTCGATCGGCGCCGATGTCACGGAGCGACGCCGGGCCGAGACCCGCCTGCTGCACGACGCCCTTCACGATTCCCTGACCGGTCTGCCCAATCGCGCCCTCTTCATGGACCGGCTGCGCACGGCCATGGCCCGACTCAAACGGAGACCGACCCAACTCTTCGCCGTTCTCTTCCTCGATCTGGATCGGTTCAAGGTGGTGAACGATTCCCTCGGCCACCTGGCGGGCGATCAGTTCCTGATTCAGATCGCCCGGGTTCTCCAGACCGCCCTGCGCACCGAACACACCGTGGCCCGACTGGGGGGCGACGAGTTCGCCATCCTCCTCGACGATCTCGACGAGAGAGAAGATGCGGGCCGGGTGGTGCAGCGGATCTTCCTGGCCCTGGAAACCCCGATACGGGTGAGCGGCCAGGACGTCGTCGCCACCGTTTCGATCGGCATCGCCTATAGCGGCGCCCAGTACGAGGGCGCGGAGGACATGGTGCGCGACGCCGACACCGCCATGTATCACGCCAAGACCGCGGGCAAAGCCCGATCTCAGATTTTCGATCCGTCGATGCACCAGCGAGCGGTGGGCCTGCTCAAACTCGAGCACTCCCTGCGCCGCGCCACCGAGCGCAACGAGTTCGTGCTGCACTATCAGCCGATCGTGTCGCTGGGCGACGGCTCGATGTCGGGCTTTGAGGCGCTGGTCCGCTGGAATCACCCCGAGCGCGGGATCGTGGGTCCGTATGAGTTCATTCACCTGGCCGAGGAGACCGGCCTCATTTTCGGAATCGGGCGCTTCACCCTGCAAGAGGCCTGTCGGTGGCTGACCACCGGAACGCCGGCCTTACCCGGCCACTTGACCGTGAACGTCAACCTCTCCGGCCGCCAGTTCTCCCAAGGAGACCTGATCGAGCAAGTGGAGACCGTTCTCCTGGACACCGGCCTCGCCGCCCATCGGCTGAAGCTGGAGATCACGGAGAGCGTGATCATGGAGAACCCGGAGATGGCGGTGGATCTGCTCAAACGTCTGAAGGCTCTGGGCACCCACCTGTGCATCGACGACTTCGGCACCGGCTATTCCTCGCTCAGCTACCTGCTGCGCTTCCCCGCCGACACCCTGAAGATCGACCGCTCGTTCGTGAGCGCTCTGGGCAAGGGCGGCCGCGAAAAGGACATCGTGGGCGCCATCATCTCGCTGGCCCGGAGCCTCGACATGGACGTGGTGGCCGAGGGGGTCGAAACCGCGGAGCAGCGAGACATCCTGGGCAATCTTGGCTGCCAGTACGGCCAGGGCTACTTGTTCTCACGCCCCCTCGATCACGAACGAGCGCGCGCGTTCGTGGTCTAGAACCCGGCTCGCAGGGTCATGACGAACTCCTTCATCGGGAGACTCGGCAGAGTGGCGGTACGGAAGACATGATGGACAGTGTACTCCGCGGTGAGATCGACGTTGCGGACGAGTCCGAAACGCAGGCCGAAGTCGTACTTCTTCCATGGCCACACCACGGAAAGACGCGGATAGGCGACCGGCGCGGTAAAGCGGTTATCGAGCCATGAGAACCGGAAGGTGGGCTGGATCCAGTTTCCGAACGGCGATTCGCCGACCAGGAAAAGTCCGGGCAGCGTAAAGACCCACGCCAGCTCCGCCTCCGCGCCATAACGGCCGGCCCCGGCCAGATCCTGATCCGCCCACTGGCCGAAGAAGCGCAATCCCCTCGCCTTCGCTTGAACGTTGACTCCCCACTCGCGCCGCTGGTTGCCGCGGGTCGGGATCGGATAGCCAGCGCCACGCAGCGCCGACAGCTCCCCGAGGTAGTCGGTGCCGCGAAGTCGCGCGCGCTCGGCGAGCCGGCGGCCAAAGTACCAGCCGAGCACATCGACACCCGCCTTAAGGCCGCCGCCCCAGCGGGCGCCCAGACCGAAGCCCTTCTCCAGGGATTCCGAGAAGTTGACGTCCGTGACCTTCGCGTCGTACAGGATGGGAAAACCGGTCTGGTACGTGGCTTGCGGGTTCGGGATGGGAGCCTCGGCCAGGTTGTCTCCGGCCAGCGCGTTGGTGTCACGGAGAAACAACGGATTCCCCGAACCCACCATGGCGCGGGCGTAGATATGCCCGCCGAACGAGGCCCCCAGTTCGAACTGCGATTGTTCGAACCTTCCTATCGCCGTGCCCAGGAGTCCATAGCTCTCCAGATGCCTTGTGGTCTGCTTGGTGAAGCGCGGGGCCATTCCGAACAGCGCGTAGGCCCTTGATCCCTTCTCTCCGCTCAGCAGTTCCGGCTTCCCGCCAAAGCGCACGAACGCCTGGCGGACGAACACCAGCGCGTCGGTCGAGGTTGGATTCCGGTTGTAGAGATCGAGGAAACGCACTTCGAACTTCCCAAAAACGCCGGAGGTGAGGAAACCCTCGCCGGAGATGGCCAGATGCTGGATCTCCATGGAACTGCCCGCCGCCGGCGTGCGCATGAAGCCCAGGACCCGAAACGATGGGGAGAGAATCGCCGACTCCTGAGCCTGCGACCAGCGAAATCCCGCCTTGATCTCTCCGCCGAATCGGAACCCCTCGGCTTCGTCCAGAACCGGGGGCGGCGCGACCTCTTCCTGGGCCTCCACTCGCGCGCCCAGGAGCAGAGCAAGAAGCGCGAGGGCCGTCCTCATGCCGGCAATTCTAGGCCCTAGATGCGCACCCGCATGAGCCACCGATCGAGATCCACCGCGCTGGCGGGACGCTGGGCCCGGTGCTTCGAAAGGCAGGCGAGGATGATTTCGGCGAGGGGCGCCGGGATCTCCGGGCGGAGGGTTCGAGGATCGGCGGGCGCGTCGTTGAGATGCATCTGGAGAACCTCGGCCACGTCCTTGGCCTGGAAGGGGCATTGGCCGGTGAACATCTCGTACATCATGACCCCGGCCGAATAGATATCGCTGCGCTCATCGAGGTCGGCGCCCTTGGCCTGTTCGGGGCTCATGTAGAGCGGGGTGCCTATCACCGAGACTCCACCCTGGTCCTGACTGGACCGGATGCGCGCCACCCCGAAGTCCATCAGCTTGGCCACGCCACTGCCCATGACCATGACGTTTTGCGGCTTGAGATCGCCGTGAATGATCCCCGCCTTGTGGACGGCGGCCAGACCCCGGCACACCTGCTTGGCGATCTGGAGCGCGGGAGTGAGCTGAAGTCCGCCCCGCGCGTCGATGACTTCGCGCAACGTGGTGCCCGGGACGTATTCCATGGTGAGGAAGCGCGAACCGCCACTCTCACCGAAGTCGAAAGCGCGGACCACGTTCGGATGGGTAATGACGCGAGCGAGCTTGATTTCGTGACGCAGGCGATCCACTTGCGCCGCCTGTTCTTCGCCCACGGTCTTTAGAACCTTGAGTGCCACTTCTTCGTCGAGCTCACGATCGCGCGCCCGGAACACCACCCCCATTCCGCCCTTCCCGAGTTCGGAAAGAAGCTCGTAACGGCCGGCGAAGACGCGCCCTACGCGGCCGCTGTCTCCCGAGTCTCCACTGCCGGGGGAGGCCCCGCGGAAGGTGATGTCGCCAGGCCTCCGCTGCATGTTGGCCACCAGGGCCTCGAGTTGGGCTTTCTCTTTCAGTTCTCCCACCATGCCCGCGAAGGCTCGGGCCAGGGCGCCCACCTCTCCGTCGGCCTGCGGCAGCGAAACATCGAGGTCGCCGCGGGCGATCTTGCGCGCGCTCTCCGCGAGCTTCTGAATCGGCCCGGCCAGACCCTGGGCCATGGCGAAGGAGAGCGGCAGAGACAGCAGAAGGGCCACCACCCCCACCATCAGGAGACTGCGACTGATCTCCCGAAAGGGCGCCATCTCCGCGTCCTTCGAACGCCCCACCACCAGCGCGCCAATCACTTCATTGCGGCCCGACCTGATCGGTAGGGCGGTGGCGATGAAGGTCTCGCCTCCCGCTTTGAACTCGACCGGTGGCGATTGGGCCTCCTTCTCAAGAACGTGAGTGGTGGCCTGGCTCATCGCGTCCGGCATGGAGTGAGCGAACTTCTCAGTCGAGGAGAGCATCTCCAGTTGCACCGGAGCGCCGCGCGGAGCGACATTGCCGACCACCGCCACCTCACCTGCAATCAGAAGAGCGAGTTCCTTCACGCGCTCGGGTGAAACCTCGAAGGCGGCGGCGATCACGCCATTGAGTCTTTGTTCGGCGTCCCGCCCCTGGGTCACCGGCGCCGAGGCCACGATCGAAAGGGCCTTGTGCCGCGACACTTCAAGAATGAACGCCGAGCTACCGGTTCTGGTTTCGCGAGGAATGTCGACCCAGCTCAACCCGGAAAAATCCCGGCCGGTCTCTTCGCCCGCTTCACGATCACTGCGGGCGAGGAGTGAGCCGGACGAGTCGAAGAGATAAACGGCGCGCGCACCCAGGACCTTGGCAAATCCTTGGGCCGCGTCGTGGAAGGTCTCGGGGTGCTCCCGGACCTCCGCCATCAGAGCCTTGGTCCCCACTTCTTCCGCGAGAGACCTCACCGCCCGTTCGCGGGCGCTGGCCTGACTCGAACGGTAACCCTCGAAGATGGCGGGCACCGCGTTCAGATCCTGGCGGATCTTCTGATCGGCGACGCTCTGCGACTTCTGGGTCAGGAAGGCGATGGCCGCGCCGATGGTGAAGGCCAGAAGCAGGATCGAGCCGAAGAAGAGCCGGGTGCGAAGGGTCAAGCCCTGCGGCACATCGTCGGCGATGGCCCGAAGAACCGGCGCCGATCCGGGCGACCCCTCCGAACCGGGAGGGTCGATGCGAACCGGAGGGCCGGAGTCAATAGCGGTCGGCATCGTTCTTCGCTTTCGGATAGGTCTTGCCGTGTTTGTTGGGGTGAGTCATTCGCCTGTATTTCGTGGCGTCCAGAGCCGGACTCCAGTCGGTGGTTCGCCCGGCTTCGAGAACCAGGGACACGACTTGTTCGCCGGCCAGGTCGCTCCAGATGTGAACATCGTAGCGTCCCGCGGGAATCCCATCTATTCGATACGTGCCGTCGGTCTTCACCACCGAGAAGGCGTTGCCGTCGATCACCACCACGGAGGCCGCCATGTCTGGATGGATATTGCAGTAGACCCGCGCGATGCCCGGAGTCTTGAACACCATGTCGCGGGAGGCGCCCTTGCGATAGAGGCCCATATCGAAAGCGTTCCCGGGACTGAGGCTGAAGGCGTTGTGATAGATCGAGTCCAGGTTCGGAAACTTCACCTTGCTCCCGGCCGGCACGGCCAGAATGCGTGGTTCGAAACGCTTGTCCTTCGAAGTGACGGTGTTCAGGGTCGCACCGGACGCCGCGATGGTCAATCCGGGGATCCAGACCACCGAGCCGCCGGGATCGATCTGGACCTTCGGGGGCAGGATGAGGGTGACGTTACCCGAAAGCGCCGCCGCTCCATCGCTCGCCCCGGGAGCGCGTGGGGATGCGAAGGTCGAGGCACAAAAGGTCAGGAGGATCCCCGAAAGGAGCCCGCGCCATGCCGGCGTCATTTCACATCTCGTAGAGCTGAGGATCGTAGGTGGCCGGCCGCTTCGGAATCCGCCGCTCCGTGGACTTCTTCGCGGCCTCGCCCGCGAACGGATCCGCCTCGAGCAGGTCGCCCATGTCCTCCTCGATTTTCTCGGGGTCCTCCCCCGACTCCATCCGCTTGAGCGCTTCCTGCATCCCCCCGCCCAGCGGCATGCCGGTGGCGTCGAAGAGCTTGCGCATCACGTTCGCGGCCTGCCGTGGATCGTTCTCGTCGATCCCGTCCGCCTCGGACGCCAGCGACTCCATGGCCGACTCGAGCTGCGACTCATCCATGTTGGCAAACGGATCCATCATCTCCCCACCCGCTCCGGGAGTGCCTTCGCCTGCCTTGGGCTCGGGTCGGTTGCGCGACATCGCGAACGTCGACGGCTTGCGGGAGGTGGCCTTCCTGCATTTGGGGCACACCGGCGTGGCCTGGGTGTTGATCCGCTTCGAAAGAAAATTGAAGACGGTATGGCAGGACGCGCAGTAGAACTCGTAGATCGGCATGGCGGGAGGCCGATTCTAGGGCGCGCTGCTGTTTGGCGCCCCCTACGTCATTGCGAGGCCCAACTCCGTCGGTAGCGGGCCGAAGCAATCCCGTCCAGCCACTACCCGACCTGCGGGCCTGGTAGTGGTAGGAGGGGGTTGCTTCGTCGCTCAGCTCTTCGTCGGGCTCCTCGCAATGACGTTAGGTCAATCAATAAATCGACAAGCCCAGCGCGCGGCGCCAGATGGTCTGATGGCGCGCTTCATCCACCACGATGAAGCCGGCGGACAAGAGGTAGTCGTTGGTGCGGATCTGGCCGATCAATCTCAGATACGCCGATTCCGCCGCGGCTTCAACCGACAGCAGGCGGCGCAGCACCGCGTCGCCTGCGCTCGCCTCTCTGATCGGATCCACTTTGTGCGCCTCGACCGCGGTGACGCCGCGCTCGCGCAGTATCTCGATCTGGGTGTCGCGATGCCCCTCGTGCGC